>JAGHIA010000127.1 GCA_017887445.1 Fusicatenibacter sp. | reverse complement strand
CGCGTATGGCTGATGGAAATATAAAAAATTCTTGTATTTAAAACTTTAGTGTGCTAAAATATCCTTGTGCTGCCGGAAAGAAACTGCCGTGCAGAGAACTCAATGATCCGCGCTTTGCTGCGCGGATGGGAAAACAGGAATAGCAGTCGGGAGGTTTTATATATGAACAAGAAAATTCACACCGAGGCAGTGGATCAGCTGTTTGAGGCAATCCTCAGCCTGCACAGCAAGGAGGAGTGCTACACATTTTTTGAGGACGTGTGTACAATCAATGAGCTTCTCTCTCTGTCTCAGCGCTTTGAGGTGGCCAAAATGCTTCGCGAGAAAAAGACATATCTTGAAATTTCCGAGAAGACAGGCGCGTCCACCGCGACGATCAGCCGCGTGAACCGTTCGCTCAGCTATGGCAACGACGGGTATGAGATGGTGTTCCAGCGCATGGAGCAGGAGAACGGCTAGAGCGTGCCGCCCCGGGCTATTGCATGCTGCGAAAATGTCCGGCGGTGTTGTGACGAACTGTACTTGCTGCGAATAGAAAAATAAAAAACCGTGTATCTGTGCATGTTTTATGCAGACAGACATACGGTTTTTTTGCGTTTTCAAACATACTTCAACAGACGATTTGTAACTGTTCAGACAGCGGAACAGTTACGGCTATTTTTCTTTTGGAGGGTTCATCAGGTCGATGACTTCTTCCAGCATCTGCTTTTTCAGATAAACGTCAAAGCTGAGCATACACAGGAAAGAGAACAGCTGCAGGAAATCCCGCTGGTCCTCGGGAGCGGAGGAAAAGGATTTCTTTGCGGCTTCAAAGGTTTTCTCCACATCTTCGCGGACGGTTTCAATCTCGGAGTGTTCCAGCTCAAACATTTCCTTGTAAAGGTCAAAAACGGAATAGCCGTCTTCCGGATGAAAGTATTTTTCCGTGATCGGTTTGAGAAGCGTCTGAATGTCGTTGATCGACAGGATACTTTTAAAATAATAAATGAAAATCAGGATCGTCATATGCTCTTTGGAGTATTTCTTCTTCTCCGGAGGGGGAAGAAGGTGGTTCTTGGCATAGTTGTTGATCATGGTCTTCGTCAGGATCTTGTCCTCTTCGTAGCGTTTGAAGGAAGACAGGCGCGCGTCCATGAAGGTGGTCACCTGGTCCATATACAGGTCGATATTTGGGATGTCTTCAGGGTGGACACCGTCTACCTGGGAGAGGGTGTCCAGAAGGGTCTGGATAATTTCTTCTGTATCAATATTCATTTGTTACACCTCACTATCCACATTATATAGTTTTTGAAACCAGATAGCAAGCTTTTTTTGTTTTGGTATGGGGCGGCTCCGTAACAGTTCAGCCTTTCACTATCCCGCGAGGTGTTTTCGTGCAGAATGCGCGAAAACCCGAGGCCTGTAGCGCGAAACTGCATGAAATGCAGTTCCTGTGCATCGCGAAGCGTGTAATCGTTCAGCAAGGCTGAACTGTTACGCGGTTCCCGCCCGGATTTCGTGGCTGTCTATATCTGGAGGATGCCCGCAGGCACTATATTTCATAAAGTCTGATAGTAAACGCACAGATTCGGCTGAACTGTTTCGTTTTTTTGGATTGACAGTTTGTATCTTTTGTATTAATATGTATAATACAAAGAGAGGTGAGAGGATGATTCTGAAGCTGGATTTTCAAAGTGAGATTCCGATCTATCAGCAGATCTGCGATCAGATTGTTTTCTGGATTTCCACGGGAGCGCTGAAGCCGGGGGAGAGGCTTCCTACGGTCAGGAGTCTGGCGGAGGAGGCGGGGATCAATTCGATGACGGTCAGTAAGGCGTACCAGCAGCTGAAGGCGGAAGGTTATCTTGTGACAGAACGGCGCAATGGTGTGTCGGTGAGTGAAAAGTTTCAAAAGCGGGGGGAACTTTCTGCGGAGGACCAGCGGGCGTTGGTTCTGCTGATCTCAAGGGCACGGATCGCCGGAGTGTCCAAGGAGGAGTTTCTTGCGCTGTGTGAGAAATTTTATGACGTTAAGACGGATGATCTGGAGCGTGCAGATTGCAGGA
This sequence comes from Fusicatenibacter sp., assembly GCA_017887445.1. GTDB lineage: Bacteria > Bacillota > Clostridia > Lachnospirales > Lachnospiraceae > Fusicatenibacter. The sequence continues at coordinate 18,827 of JAGHIA010000127.1, read as the reverse complement.
ATGAATTTTCAAATACGGATTCCCCGTAAAGTGGATCCTGAAAAGTTATGTGGCTTGGAGGTGGCGAGTATGAGTCTGATGATGAACCTTGTGATGCTTGGATGTACTTATCCCATTTTGTTCTTTTTGTATTTTTTTATGAAGCTGGAGATTGGGGACAAAAAGAAGACGCTGCTTGGAATCGCGGTTCCCGAGGAGTTTCGTCAGGAGCCGCAGGTGCAGGAAATCTGCCGGTTGTTCCGGCGGGATATGAAACGTGGTCTGGCGGTTATGATAGTTTTTCCGGCTGTGTTTTTCTGGGCGCCCTGGTTTACCTGGTATATTACCGGTTATCTTCTCTGGGTATATCTGATGATGGCGGTGGAGTTTGTTCCAATGATCCGCTATGGGGAGCAGCTGAAGACATTGAAGCGGAGAATGGGATGGGGCGGCTGGAATTCTGGCACTGAAGTGGATTTTTCCATTGCCCTGCAGCCGGTGCATGTGGTGAAAAAATGGCTCCTTGCGCTGCTTTTCTTTCTCAGTCTTCCGCCGGTCCTGTGGGAACTGATTTTCCGAAAGAGCGGCGCGGGAACCTGGGATTATGTGGTGATCCTCACGGCCATGGCCGCGGTGGTCTGGTGTTTCTGCGTGATGCTGGTGCGGCTGGACCGGCAGAAGTCGGAGCTGATCAGCAGGGACGGAGAGGTGAACCTGGCGTTTAACCGTAGCAAAAAGCGGCTGCGTGCCGTAGCGTGGACCTGGACGGCGGCGCTGAGTGTGGTCCTTGTCTGGGTGACGGAGTTTACCGTTCATGATCAGCTGGGAGGAATGGCCGGATATTTGGCGGCAGTCATCATTTACGCGGTGGTGGTTTGCGCGCTTGTGCTTCGGTGTGAGTGGAAGATCCTGGGCCTGCGGAAAAAGATGATGACTACGCTGGAAAGCTATGACAGCGATGAGGAACACTGGTATTTTGGCGCTCTGTTGTATTATAATCCCAACGACAGACATTTTATGGTGGAAAACAGAGTGGGAACAGGATATACGGTCAATGTGGGGACTACGTTGGGAAAAATCAGTATGGCGCTGACGGCGGCGCTGATGGCCGGATGCCTGATCTGGGTTCCGTTTGTTGTAGGACGGGAAGAATTTACGCCCATCGGACTGGAACTGGAGGGCGGAACGCTTCGCTCGCTGCATACCGGAACGGAGTATGAAATCGACGGATCAGACATCGCGTCGGTAAAGCTGCTGGAGGAGCTTCCTGAGATTTCGAGAAAAAATGGAACAGGTATGAACAATCTTGCCAAAGGCAGATATAGGATTTCAGGGTATGGTACCGGATTTCTGTGCCTCAACCCGCAGAACGAAACGTTTCTGCTGGTGGAGACAGACGAGGGGACGGTTTATCTGTTCAGCGATGAGACGGATGAGGGAACCCTGGAGGTTTACGAGGAGCTGCTGCAGGAGTATGGCACATGATATCGATTCCTCCGGAACAAATTCCGTAACCGTTCAGCCAGGTCTGTGCATTTACTGCACAGACCGTATGAAAACGTAGTGCCTGTGGGCATCCGGTCCATCGCGAAGCGATTTTCAATGACCGGATGCCACAACAGTTTCACCGGCTGAACTGTTGCGGCGCATGGAAATCGATGGCGTGATCGCGGGATGGCCAAGGCCGAGGCTGAGGAGACCGAGGGGTACAGAAAAAAATAAAGAAAAAACTGTTGACAAATGACGGGAAATGAGGTATCTTATATACTGTTGATGAGGTCATCAGGTATGTGCGTTTAGCTCAGCTGGATAGAGCGTTTGGCTACGGACCAAAAGGTCGGGAGTTCGAATCTTCTAACGCACGGATAGTAAGGCGATTACGTCAACAGTTACAAAAGAACACTCCAGGCGGAGTGTTCTTTTGCGTTACAGAAACTTTTTTGCAGCCATTCAGCTGGCTGAACGGTTACGCGCTTCGCCATGCACAGAAATTCCATTTCATGTAGTTTCACGCTGCAGGTCTCGGGATTTTTGCATATTCTGCGCGAGAGCACCTCCCGGGATAATGGCCGGCTGAACTGTTACGAACGGTTATTCTTTTAAAGCGTATCTGAAATATGCCGGCTGAGCCGCTGCTACCGTTCAGTCATTCTTAGGAATAAGGAGGCGCGCATGTGCGGACGATATTTTATTGACGGGGAGATGGAACAGGAGATTGGGCGGATCGTAAGCCGTGTGGATGCAAAACTGAATTGGAAAGAGAGGGACGTGCATCCCTCAGAGCTGGCTCCGGTCATCCGGACGGCCCATGGAGCCGCGTCTGTGGAACCGATGAAATGGGGGATCCTGCCGGCACAGGGCAAAGGTCTTCTGATCAACGCACGGGTGGAGACGGCGTTGGAAAAGCGAACTTTCCGGGAAAGTGTTCTTCACCGGCGCTGCGTGGCTTTGGCCAGAAAGTTTTATGAGTGGAACCGCCAGAAAGAGATGGCGGTTTTTGAAAAACAGGATGCGGGAATTTTATATCTGGCGGGTTTTTACGATATTTCGGACAGGCAGGACTGTTTTGTTCTGCTGACCACCGCGGCCAATGAATCTGTTCTGGCGGTGCATCACCGAATGCCCCTGATCCTGGAAGCCGATGAATGGCCCCGCTGGCTGGACGGGACTGTGCCGGTGGAGGAATTTTTAAAGAAACAGCCGGAACAACTGAAACGATATCAGGAATACGAGCAGCAGACGTTTTCTTTTCTGTAAAGAGAGCGCCTGCTGCTTTTTTAACGCACGCAACAGTTCAGCCAGCTGCACCACTACACGCTTCGCGATGCACAGAGACTGCGTTTCATGCAGTTTCACGCTGCAGGCCCCGGGAGTTTCGCACATTCTGTGCGAAAACACCCCGCGGGATAGTGACCGGCTGAATCGTTACAAACACGTTCTGAGCAGTCATGCCGGGCGATGGCGCATCCGGCGGCCAAGCCGCCGGGAAAGTGCTCTGGAAGCAATTACCACTTGAAAACCAGAACGTATGTTCTTATAATAAAAACAAAAGGAGGCGAACATACGTTTGAAAGAAAAAGTTATTTTCCACATCGATGTAAATTCCGCCTACCTGTCCTGGGAGGCGGCGTACCGCCTTTATCATCTGGGACAGCGGGAGGATCTGAGACTGCAGCCGGCTGCTGTGGCCGGCGACGCGGCGCTGCGTCACGGGATCATTCTTGCCAAATCCATACCGGCCGGCCGCTGCGGCGTCAAGACCGGCGACAGTATTTTTGAGGCCCGGCAGAAATGTCCCGGACTGCGCCTGGTTCCGCCAAACTATCGTCTGTATCATAAATGCTCCGAAGCGTTTATGGAGATTCTGGACCGCTATGCGCCCCGGACGGAGCAGTACAGCATCGACGAGGCCTATGCGGATATGACGGAGGTGACAGGCCGCTTTGAAAGTCCCCGGGCCGCCGCGGAGCAGCTTCGCCGGGAAATCCGCCGCACACTTGGGTTTACGGTCAATATCGGAATCTCCAGCAACAAGCTTCTGGCAAAAATGGCGTCGGATTTTGAAAAACCGGACAAGGTCCATACGCTGTATCCGGAGGAGATTCCGGAAAAACTATGGCCGCTTCCGGTGAAGGATCTGTTTTTGGCAGGCCCTGCCACGACGAGAAAGCTGCAAAGTCTGGGTATCCGCACCATCGGGGAGCTGGCCCATACGGATCCTGCCATACTTCACAGTGTGCTGAAAAAACATGGCGAGGTTGTCTGGGCCTTTGCCAACGGCATCGGCCCCGGGGAGGTGGAGAGCAGTCCGCCGCCCAACAAAGGGTACGGAAATTCCATCACGCTGGCAAAGGATGTCTGTGATCTTTCGTCGGCCCGTCTGGTGGTACTTTCTCTGGCGGAACTCCTGGGGGAACGGCTGCGGGCGGCCGGCGTGGAGGCGGGAAGCCTGTCGCTGGAGGTGAAAGATTATCTGTTTCAGTCTGCGAGCCATCAGAAACAGCTGGACACGCCCACCAGTCTCAACGAGGAGCTGTACCACAACGGCTGCGGTCTGCTGGAGGAGCTGTGGGACGGAACTGCGCTGCGCCATATGGGACTTCGCGCCGGGAAACTGCGCAAAGTCTCCGGCCTGCGGCAGCAGACGCTGTTCGATACCGGTGATCATGAAAAACTCATACGGATGAACCATACCGTAGACAGGATCCGCAGAAAATACGGAAGGGACGCTCTGCGGCGGGCAGCGTTTCTGGAAAGGAGAGGGTGAATATGGCATTTGGGACCATTGAGAAACCGCCTGTGCCGGATGCGGGCATTCTCAGAGGAACGCAGAAAAAAGCAGCCGTGAAATGCTGGTTTACCGCTTCCGGCCGCGCCATTCCTCTGTCCATGAAGCTGGAAGATGAGAACGGGGAGATTCTCAGAATCGGGGAGATACGCGTAAAAACCTGCGAGAAGAAATATTATGCCGGTATCGTGTCCTGGGAGTACGTCTGCAGCATCCAATGGAGGGGGAGAGCGGTGGAAGCCGTCCTTCTGTTTCAGCCGGAAACCTGCTGCTGGAAGCTGATCATCTAAAAGGGATGGAAGCCGCAGGTATCGCTGAAAGGCAGTTTGAAACCCCGTTGAAATCTGAGGCGAAATGTGGTAGCATAGACACTGTCAGGGAAACTGTATACGGGTATGGGGTATGTGACGGACAAAAATCACCTTGCGGGACGGCGGCAGGCCGTTAACCATTCAGCGGACGGAATCGTTACAAACGGTTGCGCCGGCTGAACTGCTGCAAAACACGCTCTATTCCAAGAGAAAACGATGGATTACAAAAAAGGATGATGAAAGTTTGGAAGTAACCTTCCAATCTGCCATTATTGGCGCAGCAAGTGCGCCATGAAAGGGGTAAATATGCTTCAGGTAAAAAATCTGACTTACAAAGTCATGGAAAACGGAAAAGAAGTGACCCTTCTGCGAGACATCAGCTTTGATGTGCAGGACGGAGAAATGCTGGTGATCACGGGACCCAACGGCGGCGGAAAATCCACGCTGGCCAAGGTTCTCATGGGACTTGTGCCGGCCACCGGCGGAGAAATCTGGCTGGACGGCCAGAATCTGACGCAGCTGGCGCCGGACGAGCGGGCGAAAGCGGGCATCGGCTATGCCTTCCAGCAGCCGCCGGCGTTTAAAGGAATGACTGTGGAGCGTCTGCTGAATCTGGCGGCGGGACAGGAACTTCCGGAGAAAACCTGCTGCTCGCTGCTTGGCAACGTGGGACTCTGCGCCAGAGAATATCTGAAACGGGAGGTGGACGCCACCCTTTCCGGCGGAGAACGAAAAAGGATCGAGATCGCCACAGTGCTTGCCAAAAAACATAAGCTCTGCATTTTTGACGAGCCGGAGGCCGGCATCGATCTGTGGAGCTTTTCCATGCTGGTGAAGCAGTTTGAACAGATCCACCAAGAGAAGGACCAGAGTCTGATCCTGATTTCCCATCAGGAACGGATCATTCAGATGGCCGACCGGATCCTGATCATCAACGACGCGAAAGTGGAGCAATGCGGAAACCGGGAGGAAATGATGAACGTGCTGTTCGAGGGACAGCCGGCCTGCGTCTGCATGAAGGAAAGGAGCGAGGACTGATGGAGTGGAACAAAGAGGAACTGGATGCGATCACCCGCCAGGTGCTTGCGCAGATCGATACAGACAATTTCGGCAAAGAGGGCGCGTACAATCTGCGCTACAACGGAACCTCCGTCTGCCACGGAGATACGGAGCATATTAAAATCAAAAGAAAGACAGACCGCCAGGGAATCGACGTGTATATCAGCAAAGAGGCCCAAAGGGAGCAGGTGCATATTCCGGTGGTACTTGCCGTTCCGGGAATGACGGACGTTGTGTACAACGATTTCTATATTGAGGAAGGCGCCGATATTACAATCGTGGCCGGCTGCGGCATCCACAACGCCGGCTGTGACAACGCCCGTCACGACGGCATTCACGCGTTTCATGTGGGAAAAAACGCAAATGTCCGCTACGAGGAGAAGCATTACGGAGAAGGCGAAGGAACCGGGGAGAAGATCCTCAACCCGGTGACGGAGATCGAGCTGGAGGAAGGCGCGGTGTTTACGCTGGACACGGCGCAGATCCGAGGCGTGGATTCCACTGTGCGGAAAACAAAGGTAACGATGAAGGACAACGCCCGTCTGTATGTCACCGAGCGGCTGATGACCCACGACGCCCAGACGGCGGTTTCCGATATCGATGTGGAGATGAACGGAGCAGGAACCAATGCGCAGATTATTTCGCGTTCCGTGGCCAAGGGAACCTCCCGGCAGAACTTTCATCCGCGAGCCATTGGAAACGCGGCCTGCCACGCCCATATCCAGTGCGATTCCATCATCATGGAGCAGGCGCAGGTGGCTTCTATTCCCGAAATTGACGCCCGCCATGTGGACGCGGCGATCATCCACGAAGCAGCTATCGGAAGGATCAACGACGAGCAGATTATGAAGCTGCGCACGCTGGGACTTTCCGAGGAGGAAGCCGAGAACGTGATCATTGAGAATTTCCTTCAGTAAATAGTGACGCACATCTTGCAGAAAGCAGGTTTCAAGTAACCGTTCAGCTGGCTGGACGGTTATTTTTTCAAACACGCTCGAAGGCGTGATCGGCAGAAAAAGAAGCAGTGATAGAAAATAGAAAAATTGTATAGAAATTTTTGAAATAGCACAAAAATATTACGGACTTTAGAGAAGGAGAACGCAGACTTTACGGAAAATTAATAGAAATCCTGTTGCGGTTGTCCAAGAAGAATGTTATAATTTAGTCAAAGTGAAGCTGCTGTAACTGTATCAGCCGCCTGACCGGCTGTTTCACCGGCTGTTTCACCGGCTGGAGATTCAGACGGATGGAAAAACCTGGTCCGGCAAACGATACGGAGTTTGCGGAGGGAAAAGTAGTACCTGTTGACACGGCAAGGAGGTGTTTGTATGAAAGTAACGGTATTTACGGAAAACCCGGCTAAGGTATATGGTCGAATGATAAGCTATGAACCTACCTGGCACATCCGCACAAGGAATCACAGTATCTTGTTTGTAGCAGGAAAAAGTGACAGTTTCTGGAAGTACGCAGGACAGATGGGCATCGATATCAGAAGCATTGATATGATCCTTTTACCGCAGGGATGCGAGGACCCCATGCGGGAACTGGAACGTTTTCTTGTACATAACCAGAGTGCAAAGGTTTATTTGCCGAGACTGACGTACGAAAAGCACTTCTTTGAATTATGTAATAAGATGTTCGTGTATTCGTCCACCAATACGATGGAAAAGTGGCTGGAACGGATTGTGTTTATGGATGAAACCATGCAGATTGATGCGGGGATCCAGATTTTTACCGGTAAGGTACAGGACATGTATCAGCTTCCCCAGGGGCAGAGCATGATCTTGACCGACGATGGAAAGACGGCTCTGTTCATCAACGATGAGAAAGAGACGGCAGATTTTATGCAGGAAAAGGCGCAGACGCTGTACGGGGGCGATATCAACTATCTGTTTTATAAGACGCCTTATCAGGGATGTGTCGGAAAGGACTGCAGCACCTGCAAAATGAACGAAATGACAATGGGAAAGGCAGTGGTCATCTGATCGGGAAAAAATATGCGGAGAAAAAGAAAAAGGGCAGGCCTCTTTTGTGAAAGTGATTTCACGAAGGAGGCCTGCCTTAGAACATGTTTGAAAATGCATGCGCCAGAGCGTGTTTGAAAATTGCTTTCTGCAAGATGTGCGTCACAGTTTGTGGGGAATGAATTTTCAAACATACTCTAATTTCTTTGATATGTTTTTTGATGGCCTGGAAGGTGTTTTCGCTGATCACATGTTCCATGCGGCAGGCATCGTGAGCCGCTGTTTCCGGGTCGACGCCCAGCTGGATCAGAACGCTGGTCAGGATTTTGTGGCGGTCGTAAATTTTCGACGCAATGGCCATACCTGCGTCGGTCAGTGTGATGTATCCGTCGGAATCCATCAGGATATAGCCGTTGAGACGGAGGTTTTTCATGGCGACGCTGACGCTTGGCTTGGAAAATTCCAGTTCGTTTACAATATCAATGGAGCGGACATGAGGCAGACGTTCGCTGAGGCGAAGGATCGTTTCCAGATAATTTTCGGCAGATTCCTGTATCTTCATCATTTTGCAGCTTTCTCCTTTCGAACAATGACACATATAGCCGTTCTGCGATGGGGAACGGTTACGAACGGTTACCAGAAGTGTCTAAATAGTAACATATTTAAGGTGAAAATTCAATTATACTGTGATAAAATGTAACAGTGTAAGTAACTATTCGGCTGGCTGAATCGTTACCAGTGTAAGTAAACAGTTCGTAATTATTCAGCTGGCTGAATCGTTACCAGTGTAGTAACCGTTTAGCCAGCTGAACGGTTACCAGTGCAATAATAGTGCGTCCGGCTGAATTGCTACAGAAAGGAAATACAAAAGATTTATGGCAAAGAAGGAAGATCTGAAGAAGAAACGGCAAAGCGTCCGAAGAAAAAAACAGGCGGCGATGCTGGGGGCCGCCGGGATCGTCTGTCTGGTCCTGATTGTTATCATCGCGCGGGGGCTTTTGGACCTCCGGGCCCAGGAACAGGCGCAGAAAGAGCAGCAGAAGAACAACGCAGGAACGCAGCAGGAGCAAAACACCGGCGCGCAGACGAACAGCGGGGAACCGCAGGACGGGAACAGCGCTCTGGAGGATCCCGGGCAAGGGGGAGAAGCGCTGGATACCGTACCGGTGGAGGAACCCACGGGAGTCAGCGGCCAGCTGACGATCTCGGCGGCGGGAGACTGTACCCTTGGAACCGATGAAAATTTTGATTACAGCACCAGCCTGCCGGCAAAATATGAGGCGGTGGGAGATCCAGGGTACTTCTTCCGGAACGTGCGGGATATTTTCTCCGGCGACGATCTGACTATCATAAATCTGGAAGGACCGCTGACGACGGCACAGGAGCGGGCGGACAAACAGTTTTCCTTTAAGGGAGATCCTTCCTATACGCAGATCCTCACCGGCGGCTCTGTGGAGGCCTGCGATCTGGCCAACAACCACAGCAAGGATTACGGAACACAGGGATACGAAGATACCATCTCCAATGTGGAGGCGGCGGGGATTTTGACCTTCGGATATGAGAGGACCGCGGTTTATGAGAGCAATGGCATCAAAGTGGGACTGGCCGGTATTTATGAGCTGGCCAAGGGAATGGACTGCCAGGAGGATTTAACGGCGGCGATCCAGTCCCTGAAGGATACAGGCGCGGATCTGATCATCGTAAGCTTTCACTGGGGAACGGAGAAAGAGAATTATCCCGATGAGACCCAGAAAACCCTCGCCCATGCGGCCATCGACCAGGGCGCGGACCTGGTGCTGGGCCATCATCCCCATGTGCTGCAGGGGATTGAAAAGTATCAGGGAAAATATATCGTATACAGTCTGGGAAATTTCTGCTTTGGCGGAAACAAAAACCCGTCGGATAAGGATACGATGATCTTTCAGCAGACCTTTACGCTGGAAAACGGCGAGGCAGCGCTGGACGACAATATAAAGATCATTCCGTGCCGCATTACGTCGGTGGACGATTACAACAACTATCAGCCGACGCCGGCGCAGGGAGAGGAAGCGCAGAGGATCCTGGGAAGGATCCAGGAGTACAGCAGTACGTTTGGCACCCAGCTTCCCGGCGTGTGAGCCGCTGGCAATTTTTGGACACGCTCTGGAGCATACAGGAGGGATTATGCAGGAAAATGTCGTGAGATGCAAAAAGTGTCTGCTAAGAGAGACAGACCAGGAGAAAGTTTACGAGGATCTGAAAAGATACATCCGCCAGATTCCGGAGGATGAGCGGACCGGGGAGGAGGCTTACCAGGAACGGCTGGCCAGGTGCAAGGAGTGCGACCAGCTTCTGGCGGGCATGTGCAGGATCTGTGGGTGCTATGTGGAACTGCGGGCGGCGGTGCGTGTGCGGTCCTGCCCGATGGTGCATCCCCGGTGGTGAGAATATGAGAATGTAAAAGCGGAGGAGCTTTGGCGGCCGGTTTGTTTTCCGGCCAGTCACAGCTCCTCCGTTTTTTGCATATGAGCAAGTTCCGTTTTTATAAAGTGAAACCCCGGCAGGGGAGCTGCCGGGGTTTCGAGGGGAGTATAAATAATTAATAAGGGGTTATTAATTGTAAAAAAAATTTTTCGAAGGGTAAATTCTTTTTACAAGTATGATTATAATACAGATAATGGAAAAATGCAATAAATAAATTCATATCTTCTTAAAAATTTCCCGGATTCTGGTATTTCATGGGAAATCCGGCGCAAAAATGCCTGATTTATGGGAGCTGCTCCCCACTTTTGCCGTAAAAATCACGGGAGAGGCATAACGTTCAGCTGCGGCCAACTGCTGGGGAAAGGCTTTTTCTCCAGGCGGCCGGAGTGGTTCCCGTGTACTGTCGGAAGATCCGGATAAAATAGCTCTGAGTGCCGAAGGAAAGATAATTTCCAATCTCCGCCGGTGTGTAGTTGGAATAGCGGAGCATATTTTTCGCTGCTTCCACCCGCTGGCGCTGGATATAGCGGACGATGGTATCGCCAGTTTCCCGGCGGAACAGCCGGGACAGATAGCAGGAGCTGACGCCCACGGCGCCGGAGACGACGGTCAGAGACAGCGGATAGTGGAGATGGCGGTGAATGTAGTCCAAAGCCTGCTCGATGGGAGCGGAGTAGCTTCCGGGCCGGTGATTTTGCTCCGCTACCTGGCGGGTGAAGGTTTGCATGGCCTGCCCGGCCAGCAGGCGGACGTCCTCCGGGCGGCGGGCGGCCTCAGAGGTCTGGATAAAGCTGTCGCTGAGGGAAAAGGCTGTCTCCTCCGGCAGGCCGCCTTCGATGGCCGCCCGGGTGATCAGCGTGATCAGGGCGATAAAAAGATTCTGCTCCTGGCGCAGCCGGTTGTGGGAGAGAAGGCCGGGACTTCCGTCGATAAATTCCAGGGGTAAATATGGGAGACTGTTCACGTCGCCGCTGCGGACGATCGCCAGCATCTTCTGCTCCTGCTCGTAGGTATTATGAAAATTGTTGGTTTCCCTCCGCTCAAAGAGTGTCTGCTCGGTGAGGACGGGGATGGGATCCGGGGAGGAATTCCGGTCGTGGTCTGGGCGCATGGCGGCCTCCTTTCCTTGCCGCAGGCGGCAATTCACCTGGAGTGTGTTTGAAAATTCATTCCTGCAATCTGCACGCTCCACTTTGCGTGGAATTTGCCCCGGAATCAGTCAGAGTAGCCCGCTACGCCTCCTGATTCCGGAACAAATTCCCCACAAACTGTGACGCACATCTTGCAGAAAGCAATTTTCAAACACACTCTTGTGCTTGCATGGATCTTTGATTCCTTATGTAAGAGCATCATATCATGGAAAGACTTCATAGGTCAATATTTTGCTATGAAGGACAAAATATTGGTATGAATACAGACGAAACTGTGATAAGTTAGAAATAACGGAAACCACGAAAGGAGAATCGATGCGATGGAAAGAAATATTAAGGAAATCGTGAGCCAGATGACGCTGGAGGAGAAAGCCGGAATGTGTTCCGGAAAGGATTTCTGGCATCTGAAATCTGTAGAGCGTCTGGGTGTTCCGGAGGTCATGGTCAGCGACGGCCCTCACGGTTTGAGAAAACAGGCGGAGAGCGCGGATCATCTCGGAATCAACGAGAGCATCAAAGCGGTCTGCTTCCCGGCAGCCTGCGCTACGGCGTGTTCCTTTGACCGGGAGTTGTTGGAAGAAATGGGTTCTGCGCTGGGAACGGAATGCCAGGCGGAAAATGTCTCTGTACTGCTGGGACCGGCGGTGAACATCAAACGTTCCCCGCTGTGCGGAAGAAACTTCGAGTATTTTTCCGAGGACCCCTATCTGGCGGGACAGATGGCCAAAGCGCATATCCAGGGCGTGCAGAAAGAAGGCGTGGGAACCTCCATCAAGCATTTTGCCGCCAACAATCAGGAATATCACAGAATGTCCGCGTCCTCAGAGGTGGATGAGAGGACCCTGCGGGAGATTTATCTGGCGGCTTTTGAGACACCCATCCGCGAGGCAAAACCCAAGACGGTGATGTGCTCTTACAATCGGATCAACGGCGTGTTTGCGTCGGAGGATCCGTGGCTGTTGGACGAGGTCCTGCGCAAGGAGTGGGGATATGAAGGATATGTAATGTCCGACTGGGGCGCGGTGAATGACCGTGTGCCGGGTCTGGAGGCAGGCCTGGAGCTGGAAATGCCGGCGTCCGGCGGGGACACAGACCGCCAGATCGTGGAGGCAGTAAAAAACGGTACGTTGAAGGAAGAAGTCCTGGACCGGGCCGTAGAGCGGATCCTCAATATCATCTTCGATTACACAGACCATAAAAAAGACGCAGTGTTCGATATGGAAAAAGACCACGCCTTGGCAGAGAAGGTGGAGGCAGAGTCCATGGTGCTGTTGAAAAACGACGGGGTACTTCCTCTGAAGAAAGGTGTCCGCGCGGCGTTTATCGGCGCGTTTGCGAAAACACCCAGATATCAGGGCGGCGGAAGCTCCCATATTAATTCCTTCCGGATCACCGGCGCGCTGGAGGCGGCGAAGGATATGGCCGAGATTACCTATGCGCAGGGTTACGGACTGAAGGAAGACGTTATCGACGAGGCCTTGGTGGCAGAGGCAGTGGAAGCGGCAAAGGCGGCCGAGGTAGCCGTGATCTTCGCAGGTCTGCCGGACGCTTTCGAGTCGGAAGGTTACGACCGCTCCCATATGAAGATGCCGGAATGCCAGAACTATCTGATCCGCCAGGTATGCAGCGTACAGCCCAACGTGGTGGTCGTGCTGCACAATGGTTCTCCGGTGGAGATGCCATGGGCGGACGGTGTCAGCGGAATCCTTGAGGCGTATCTCGGAGGACAGGGTGTCGGCACGGCGGAGGCGAGGATCCTGTTTGGAGAGGCCAATCCCTGCGGAAAACTGGCGGAGACGGTTCCCTATAAGCTGTCGGACAACCCGTCCTACCTGAATTTCCCGGGAGACGGAGACATTGTAGAATACAAGGAAGGAATTTTTGTCGGCTATCGCTATTATGACAAAAAGGAAATGCCGGTGCGCTATCCCTTCGGCTATGGTCTGAGCTATACAACCTTTACATACAGCAACCTGAAGCTGGACAAAACCGCCATGAAGGATACGGACACTCTGACCGTCAGCGTGGACGTTACCAACAGCGGCAGCCGGGAAGGAAAAGAAATCGTCCAGCTTTATGTGGCGGACAAGACCGGCGCGGCAAACCGGCCGGTGCGGGAGCTGAAAAACTTTGTCAAGGTTTCCCTGGCCCCGGGAGAGACGAAGACGGTGCAGATGGAACTGGATAAGAGAAGCTTCGCATGGTATAATGTAAAGCTTCACGACTGGTACGCGGCTTCCGGCACCTATGAGATCCAGATTGGAAAATCTTCCAGAGACATTGTACTCTGCGCGTCTGTGGAGCTGACCACGGAAGTGGAGGTTCCCATGGATATTCACAAAAACACGACCATGGGACAGCTTCTGAGCAGTCCGAAGACGGCGCCGGTACTTCAGGAGGCGCTGGGCGGAATGATGAAAACCTTTGGCGCCGGAGAGGGCGAAGCGGCTGCGGAGGCGATTTCTCCTGAGATGATAAAGGGCATGCTGGAGAGTATGCCGCTGCGGGGTATGAGAAGCTTCACGGGAATGAGCAGCGAGGAGCTGGATCAGCTGATCGAAAGGCTGCGGGCAGTCTGAGAAAAAGTTTCTGACCGGAGCGCAGATCAAATGCCCGGCTGCTCTGCAGCGCTGCTAGCTGGATCCCCAGTTGCTTGCAGCGGGGGTTTTGATTCCCGCGGGCAGCCGTGTGCAGTGCCGTTTTTGTACAAAATTTTTGACATGTATATTTGGACGAAAAGCAGTCATACTAATCCTGTAATCAGAAACAAAAGCATGACACAGGAGGAACTTAACATGTCAAAGAATCAGAATCAGATGAATCAGATGAATGAGAGCAACAAAAACAGCAATAAGAACAGCCAGAAAAACTGCGGAAGAAACAGCTACGAGAGCGGCAAAACCACAAACTCTGCGGGACAGAATTCCAAAAACTGCCATCGTCAGAGCCAGGACAGCCGTAATTCCTACGGAGAGGAATAAAAACGTAACGATTCGGCCAAAAGTTTAGCCGTTTTGGGCGGCAGGAAAAAAGAGCATTTCACAAACAGAAGTTCCGCTTCTATGGCGCGATCTGTAAGACACAGGCCGCGCCGCCGAAGCGGGAGCGGACGGTGTGAAATGCTCTTTTTGTGTCACCGCTCAGCTGGCGGAACGGTTCCTTTTTTGTTTGGAGCGCCTTTCTGCAAGTTTTTCATATTATATATTATACCGTGAAAAGAAAGGAGGCATCCGCATGGCCGGACTGGAAATGATTTCAGCGAATCGGCTGGATGACTACGCGGACCGGAGGGACTGTCTGCTGATCGACCTGCGGGACCGCGCGGAATACGAGGCGGGCCATATAAAAAATGCTGTCAACATGCCTTTTGACGACTTGCTGGAGCATGTCTGCCTCCCGAAGAACAAATTGCTTGTGCTTTACTGTGACAGAGGCTCTCTGAGCATGGCGCAGGGAAAGAGACTGGCCGCCGCCGGTTACCGTGTTCTCTCGGCGGTGGGCGGGATGAATGCTTACCGGGGAAAATATCTTGTAAAATAGATGAAGATAAGGTAAGATGGGAAGGAATAAAGAAATCTTCCGCGACAGAAGAGACGTGTTGTGATGCGTAGACCAGATACCCCGCTGCTCTGCAGCGCTGCAAGTTTGATGTCCCGCTGCTGGCGGCGGGGTATTTGACTCTGCATCAATTTTCAAACACGCTCCGGGCATTCTGGCTCGTTCCGGCCAAAATGCGGGAAGAAGATACGAAAACAGAGTAGGATTCGGCGCTGCTGAATTGCTGCAAAGCAGTCGCAGCGGCGACAGGAGGAAGAGAGAAATGAAATTTATGTTTGCTTCAGATATCCATGGCTCTGCCTATTACTGCAGAAAGCTGATGGAGGCACTGGATCAGGAGCAGTCGCAAAAGCTGATCCTTTTGGGAGATCTGCTGTATCACGGGCCGAGAAACGATCTGCCGAGAGAGTATGCGCCCAAGGAAGTTATTCCTATGCTGAATGGGAGAAAGGAGCAGATTCTTGCCATCCGCGGAAACTGCGACACAGAGGTGGACCAGATGGTACTGAATTTCCCGATCCTGGCAGATTACGCATGGTTTACCGACGGGGTACATACCTTTTACCTGAGCCATGGACATGTATGGCACGAGGGAAATCTGCCGCCGATGCAGGAAAACGAGATTTTCGTCTACGGACATACACATGTGCTGCGGGCGGAGAAAAAGGACGGACGGGTATATCTGAATCCCGGCTCCGTGTCCATTCCCAAGGAGGGCAATATTCCCACCTACGCGGTGCTGGAGGACGGAGTTTTTTCTATTAAAGGATTTGACGGGACCGTAGTGAAGGAGCTGGAATTGTAAACGGCTCTTTCAAACACGCGCCAGAGTGTCATGAAAGAGGTGAATATGGAGAAATTTGAACTGATCGCGCCCTGCCATTTCGGCCTGGAGGCGGTGATGAAGCGGGAAATCCAGGACCTGGGATATGAGATTACCTGTGTCGAGGACGGAAAGGTGACTTTTGAGGGAGACGCCCAGGCGATCGCCTACGCGAATATTTTCCTGCGGACCACGGAGCGCATCCTTCTGAAAGTGGGACAGTTCCGGGCGGAAACCTTTGAGGAGCTGTTTGAGAAAACCAAGGCGCTTCCGTGGGAACGTTTTATTCCCAGGGACGGAAAATTCTGGGTGACGAAGGCCAACTCAGTGAAAAGTAAGCTGTTCAGTCCGTCGGATATCCAGTCGATCATGAAAAAAGCCATGGTGGAACGGCTGAAAACCGTGTATCATACCTCCTGGTTCGAGGAGACGGGGAGCAGTTTCCCTGTCCGCGTGTCGATCCTGAAGGACGTGGTGACGGTGGGACTGGACACTTCCGGGGTTTCGCTGCATAAGAGAGGATACCGGAAGCTGACGGCCAAAGCGCCGATCACAGAGACTCTGGCGGCGGCTCTTCTGATGCTGACGCCATGGAAGGGGGACAGGATCCTTGTGGACCCGTTCTGCGGAAGCGGCACGTTTCCCATTGAGGCGGCAATGATGGCTGCGCAGATCGCGCCGGGAATGAACCGGTCGTTTCTGGCGGAAAAATGGAGACATGTGGTGCCGGCGAAATGCTGGTACGACGCCATGGACGACGCGGCTGAGCAGGTGGACCGGACGGTGGAGACGGACATTCAGGGATTCGATATCGACGGGGACGTCATACGCTCTGCCAGGGAGAACGCCAAGCTTGCCAAGGTGGACCACCTGATTCATTTCCAGCAGCGTCCTGTGTCGGAGCTGTCCCATCCGAAGAAGTTTGGTTTTCTTGTGACCAACCCGCCCTACGGCGAGCGGCTGGAGGAGAAGGCGGAGCTGCCAAAGCTGTACCGGACGCTGGGAGAACGCTTTTTCGCCTTGGATTCCTGGTCCATGTATGTGATCACCAGTTACGAGGACGCGCAGCGTTATATTGGAAAGACGGCCGGCAAAAACAGAAAAATCTACAATGGAATGCTGCGGACCTATTTTTATCAGTATCCGGGGCCGAAGCCGCCGGCGGCCCGCCGGTCTGAGTGACCGGCATAGTCACCGGGCATTTACTGCAGTACGGCGAAACACGGAAAAAACGGTTGTGTTTCGCGGAAAATTAGGATATAATGGCAACATGAGCAAAGGACAGATGTGCAATGAATAAGATTATATTTGCAACAGGAAACGCCGGAAAGATGAAAGAGATCCGGGAAATACTGGCCGACCTGGGAGCGGAGATCCTCTCCATGAAAGAAGCGGAAATTTTTCTGGATATTGAGGAAAACGGCAGTTCCTTCGAGGAAAACGCGGTCATTAAGGCAAAGGCGGTGGCGGCTCATCCAAACGCCGTGGGAGCGGTGGTGCTGGCCGATGATTCCGGTCTGGAGATCGACGCCCTAAACGGCGAGCCGGGCATTTATTCAGCCCGCTATCTGGGGGAGGATACTTCCTACCGCGTCAAAAACCAGAATCTGATAGACCGGCTGGCAGGTGTGCCGGAAGAAAGACGCACGGCGCGGTTTGTATGCGCCATTGCTGCGGCGCTGCCGGGAGGGGAAGTGCTCACGACCCGGGGAACCATCGAGGGGAAGATTGGTTATGAGGAGCGGGGCGCCAACGGCTTCGGCTACGA
This sequence comes from Fusicatenibacter sp., assembly GCA_017887445.1. GTDB lineage: Bacteria > Bacillota > Clostridia > Lachnospirales > Lachnospiraceae > Fusicatenibacter. Next base: position 1,463 of record JAGHIA010000127.1, on the reverse strand, counting down.
CCCGGTTTTTTATCTTCCCGACATGAGCAGAAGCACGGCGGAGCTTTCTCCGGAGGAGAAGAACGCGGTCAGCCACAGAGGAAACGCCCTGCGTAAGATGAAGGAAAAATTGCGTGGCAGCTTCGCATAGCCAAACGATTATAAGGGATTGTAACGATTCAGCGAAAACGTGGTGCCCGGCGGGTACCTGTCCCGTTGCGGAGCAATCTTTGAGGGACGGATGCCCTGCAGTTTCGCCGGCTGGACTGTCATGAGGAATTAACCTAGAGAAAAGAGAATGTGAAATGAAGATATTGGTTGTCAGTGATACGCATGGTCACACAAAAAATCTGGAAAGGGTTCTGGAGAAGGTGGGAGAGATCGACCTTCTTGTTCACTGCGGGGACCTGGAAGGCGGCGAGGATTATATCCGCGCACTGGCGGACGTTCCCTGCTATATGGTGGCGGGAAACAACGACTGGTTTTCCGACTTGCCGAGAGAGCAGGAGATCACCATTGACGATTACCGCATCTGGATCACCCACGGAAACAATTACGGGGCGTCCATGGGAACGGCGCACCTGCTGGAGGAGGCGTCGGCGCGGAATGTGGACGTGGTGATGTACGGCCATACGCACAGACCGCTGGTGGAGTATCAGGACAACATTGCCATTGTAAATCCCGGCAGCCTCTCTTATCCGCGCCAGAACGGAAGAAAACCCAGCTTTGTGATCATGGAGATCGACCGGGAGCATGAGGCTCATTACACGATAAATTATCTCGATTGACAGATAATTAAAAAAATTAAAAAAATTTAAAAAACACTGTTGACAAATGGAAGGTTCTGTAATATACTATGTCTTGTCGTTGAGTACGGCTGAAAAATAAGTCGGGAAAAGCGCAGGACAAGCGCTAAACAGGGAACTTTCCGGGGTGTGGCTCAGCTTGGCTAGAGCGCCTGGTTTGGGACCAGGAGGTCGCAGGTTCGAATCCTGTCACCCCGATGTCGTGCGGGTGTAGTTCAATGGTAGAACACCAGCCTTCCAAGCTGGATACGTGGGTTCGATTCCCATCACCCGCTTATGTGTTTGTAGCTCAGTTGGATAGAGCAACGGCCTTCTAAGCCGTGGGTCGGGGGTTCGAATCCCTCCAAACACGCTCGCTGTAAGGCGAAACATTTATATGGTGGGTATAGCGCAGTTGGTTAGCGCGCCAGATTGTGGCTCTGGAGGCCAAGGGTTCGAATCCCTTTATCCACCTTGCCTGCATGGCGAATCTTTGGGCTATCGCCAAGCGGTAAGGCACAGCACTTTGACTGCTGCATTCGCTGGTTCGAATCCAGCTAGCCCAGTCAAGATCGTATCAAGAAGATTATACTTTTGGAGCATTAGCTCAGTCGGTAGAGCACTTGACTTTTAATCAAGTTGTCCGGGGTTCGAATCCCCGATGCTTCACGCGTGAGAAACGCCGTAAACCCTTTATTT
>JAGHIA010000126.1 GCA_017887445.1 Fusicatenibacter sp. | reverse complement strand
GTTACGTTCATTTTGCAAACAGCAGTATTGACTGTCTCTCTCTTTCAGAATATAATTATAGAATCCGAAGAACCACTGTTTCTACCGAAACACTGCGAAATTCTATAACAATTCTGCGAGGTTGCAGCCATGACAAACACACAGCATCATCAAGGACCACCGCTTTCCATTCCGCTGAATCAGGACTACTCGGAAAAAGTACGCTACGACAGTCCGGACTACCCCATTTATATCCGCCGCGGACTTCTGTCCCATTATCCAAACCACACGGCCCCCAATCACTGGCACGAGGATCTGGAACTGATCGCGGTGACCTCCGGGGAAATGGAGTACAACGTCAACGGCGAGATTCTCCGGCTGGGCGCAGGCGAAGGGATTCTGGTAAATTCCGGGCAGATGCACTTTGGCTTTTCTCACCGAAAATCCGAATGCGACTTTATCTGCGTCCTGCTCCATCCCATGCTCCTTTGTTCCGCCGGCTCCTATGAGCGTGACTACCTGCTGCCTGTGACCCGAAACGCTGGTATGCCATACCTTTTCCTGGACCCGGACGTTTCCTGGCAGGAAAAAATCCTTCAGCGCACCCGCTCCTTCTATCAGGAACGGGAACAGGAAACCGCGCCCTTAAAAGTACTGGCCGGGTTCGCGGAAATCCTCGGTCTTCTCTACACTCATATGCCCAAAAAGGAAACGCCGGAGCTGCCCCGGAATCAGGACCTGTCCATTCTCAAAAACATGACTGTCTTCATCCATAAAAATTATGAAAAAAAGCTTTCGCTGGCCGACATCGCCAGCGCCGGCGCCGTCGGTCAGAGCAAATGCTGCAAGCTGTTTGACAAATATTACTCCCAGTCCCCCGTTCTATACCTGAACCAGTACCGGCTGGCCAAAAGTGTTGAACTGCTGCGGGATTCTGACCTGAGCATGATTGAAATTTCTCTGTCCGTAGGTTTCCACAGCGCCAGCTATTACACGGAAACCTTCCGCAAATGGATGAAAAAAACACCCTCGCAGCTGCGCAGGGAATTCCGCGCGGCTGCCAAAGGCTCCTGCGCTGAAACCGTAACCTTTCAGCCAGCCAAATAGTCACAGCATCCGGCCGATAAAAATCGTTTCGCCATGGGCCAGATGCCTGCAGACGTTACGTTTTCATACGGCAGTGCAGTAAATACACGGACCTAGAGCGTGTTTGAAAATTCATTCCTGCAATCTGCACGCCCCACTTTGCATGGAATTTACTCCAAAATCAGTCAGCGTAGCCCGCTACGCCTCCCGATTTTGGAGTAAATTCCCCACAAACTGTGACGCACATCTTGCAGAAAGCAATTTTCAAACACGCTCTAGTACACCGTATATGAAATATCCAGACCATCTGACTTGTCTATTTTTCCGATTGCACATGTCCAAAAGCCTCGGCGCAGCCCGCTACGCCTACGTTTTTGAACGTGCACACTCGAAAAAATATCCTGCGTCATCTGGCTAGATATTTCATATACGGTGTACTTGCTGAATCGTTACCTGAAACCTCACAATTTTATACGCGGCAGATTTTTTCCATCGCTTTTCCTTTGGCCAGCTCGTCGATCAGCTTATCCAGACAGCGGATATCCCGCATCATCGGATCCTCGATCGTCTCCACACGCACACCGCACACCACGCCGGTGACCAGGCTTCTGTTGGGATTCATCCTGGGCGCGCGGCTGAAAAACCCGGCGTAGCTGACCTCCTCTGACGCGCACTGTGCGATCTCATCGGCAGAATAACCGGTCATCCAGGAGATCACCTGGTCTACCTCCGCCTGGGTTCTTCCCTTTTTCACTGCTTTGTTCACCAGCAAGGGATAAATTTTTCCGAAACTCATCTGAAACACTTTTTCTTTTTCCATGGCTATCCTCCTTTTTTTCACTATACGATGTCACAACCTGTACGTCAATAGGCAAAAATCATAGAAATCTCTATTCCGCCGTGTTACAATAAACGTATCGAAAAAGCACACAAAGGAGACCCCCATGATATCAACAATTCTTTTCGACCTCGACGGTACCCTGCTCCCCATGGACCAGGAGCTGTTCATAAAAACCTACTTCCAGACTCTGGCCGCACGCTTCGCGCCCCTTGGCTATGACCCCAGAAAGCTCATCGACAGCGTCTGGAAAGGCACCCAGGCGATGGTGAAAAACACCAGCCCAGACACCAACGAGACGGTCTTCTGGAACACCTTCGCAGACCTGTTCGGCGAACAGATCCGCGGCGATATCCCGGTGTTCGAAGATTTCTACCGCAAAGAATTTCAGCAGGCGCAGGCTGTCTGCGGCTGCAATCCCAAGGCAAAGGAAGCTGTCCATTTCGCCCGCTTTCTCGGCTTCCGGGTCATTCTGGCCACAAACCCGCTGTTCCCGTCCATCGCCACCGAATCCCGCATCCGCTGGGCCGGACTGGAGCCGGAGGATTTTGAGTTTTATACTACATATGAAAATTCCCGCCGCTGCAAGCCGAACCCGGACTACTTCCGTGAGATCCTGGAACGGGCCAATCTCCGTCCGGAAGAATGCCTGATGGTGGGAAACGACACCTCGGAAGACCTGGCCGCCACAGCTCTTGGTATCCGCGTCTTTTTCCTGACCGACTGCCTGATTAACCGTGATTCCCTGGATCTGGCCCAGTACCCTCACGGCGGGTTCGACGAACTCATGGACTATCTGGCCGGTCTACGCAGCGCCTCC
>JAGHIA010000125.1 GCA_017887445.1 Fusicatenibacter sp. | reverse complement strand
TTGCGTTAGAATGAAATGTGTTAGTAATTATCATGGCAAGTTAATTTTAACACAAAAGAAGGATCTTGGGATTATTTTTGCCCCATGATCCTTCTTTGTTTTTAGGTTATGCTTTTTTCACAGCCCCTATGGAGTGCCTTTAATTTCATATCTCATTATCGTTTTTATATGATGTTTATGTGAGGAACATGGAAATTTTTCATCCAGCGCATTGATTTTTCGTCCAAAACAATATATAATTGGACGAAAAGGCGGCGCATTGGATGAAAGGAGATCTCATGAGATCATTTGATTATAACAGACTCAAAGATAAGGCTTGGGATACGGATATACTGAACCTTGTGGCGAAAATACACGAGTGTAAGGGGAGACAGGATTTATTTATTCGGCAAAAGCCAATAGAACTTGATAGGCTGGTTGAAATTGCAAAGATACAGAGTACGGAAAGTTCCAATAAGATTGAAGGTATTGTTACAACAAGCACGAGAATAAAGCAGCTCTTTGAAGAGAAAACAACACCAAAGAATCGTGCGGAAGATGAAATCATGGGTTACAGAGATGTGTTGAATACGATTCATGAGAGCAATGAATATATTCCAATCCGACCTTCGTATATTCTCCAACTTCACCGGGATCTTTTAAAGAGGTCAGGATTTTCATATGGAGGGCATTTTAAGAATGTACAAAACTACATCAATGAAACAAAACCGGATGGGACGATTGTAACCAGATTCACTCCGGTTGCTCCTTATGATACTCCTGATGCAGTAGAAAATCTGTGTAATACCTACGAACAGGCAATTGCAAAGGAACAAATAGATTCTCTAATATTGATTCCGGCTTTTATATGTGATTTCCTGTGTATTCATCCGTTTAATGATGGGAACGGGAGGATCTCCAGATTACTTACGCTGCTTCTGCTTTATAAAAACGGGTACAGCGTCGGGAAGTATATCAGTATAGAAAAACAAATTGAAAAAACGAAAGACAGATATTACGATACGCTTGAAGAGGCTGATGCCGGATGGCACGAGGAGAAAAATGACCCGACACCCTTCATAAGATATATGCTTCAGGTAATTCTGGCATGCTATACGGAATTTGAAGAACGCGTTGGGATGATGACAGAAAGAGGCACTGGCAGCACAGCGTATGATGTTGTGAAAAAATATACGGAAGAAAAAATTGGCAAATTTACAGGTGCAGATGTTGTGGCTCACTGCCCAAGTGTAGGAAGGTCTTCTGTGCTGGCTGCGCTTAAGAGACTTACTGAGGAAGGTTTTATTATCCGTAATGGATCTGGACGAAGTACATTTTATGTGCGTACTGACAGTAAATAATTTTCGTCCAAAAACGCTTTGATTTGGATGAAATGCGTCAAAGATTGGACGAAAAGATATTTTAATTATAGTTAGATGTTGTGTAAAAAGGTAGACGGTGTTTTATTGAGCACTTACAAGACATCAGCGGATAACAGCGAATATCCCAGTGAAAATCCACCTGAAAACATCAGTGGAACAGAATATGATATTGCTCATGTTCAATGGGGCGGTACATGGCGGATGCCGACCAGAGAAGAACAAAAAGAACTGGTTGAGCAATGTGAATGGGAAAAAGATACTTATATTGGAAAGACCTCAATTGATAAGGGGTTGTCCTATATAAGAGAGTCATAAATGGATAAAAAGGGATTCCGTGGAATTTGCCGGTAAATGGCAGGCTTTTCGGAATCCCTTTTTACGTCCTGTGGCAATACAGTTAACTACTGTAAAAGAGGTATGTATTAGAAAAGAACTTTTATGTGGGCATGACTATAAAGCTGTTGTTTATGAATGTATAGTGAGAGGACTAAAATAAAAGCGAAATACAATTTTGGTATTCAAATACCAAAATATAAAAACTATTGACAAATTATATCTAAAATGATAAAATCTTTTCAAAAGCAGAAACAAGAGTTTGATTCTAAGCGTTATGCAGAGAATTAAACGTAAAGGATAATCAAAATGACAAAGACAAAGAAAACAAACAGCTGGACATATTATAATGCGTTTCGAGGCATCATGGGGGTGGAGGAGGCCCTTACCGGCGCGGTGCTTATCGCAGAAACAAAGGCTGAAAACAAGGATAGAGAACTCGACAAAGAAGAGGCTTATGAAGCGATGCTGATTATTGCCGGAAAGCTCAGGGAGCCCAATCCCTTCAAAGATGTCAGTCAGTTTTATCGCGCATACTTAGAGCTGGAGGACACTCCGGACTGGGAGGAACTCTTATATAACAGTATTGCAAATGAACGTTACGGATCGATCTTAGTTCCCGAAGCGTTGACGACGGTAATGGAAAAGCGCATTGAGGGAGCGTCAACCGTCATGATCGCGGAGGGAGAAAAGTTTGTGCCAAGTTTAAGAAGTATCGTAGATGCACATCTCGATTGTGAGTTTACAATTACTTCGCAAAATTCGCTTTATGCAAAAGTGATAGGCCGGATTTTTGAGGGTTATGACAATGTAAAAGTGTTGAAAACGAGCATCTACAGATATGGATTTATCAATGACCGATTTGATCGGATTCTTTCGGTTCCAAACTTTGCAGGGCGGGATCTTGCAGAAGACGGTTTAAATTTCATATGCCGTGAGACAGATATGGTAGCTCTGGAGAATCTGCTTCTCCACATTTCCTCGTCCGGGGAGCTTGTCATAGTGATGCCGGCTCGTATCACATTTTCTGCGGGGCGTGTGTATGATTTGAGAAGGTTTATCACGAAAATGTACAAGCTGGAGCAGATTGCAGAGCTGCCAGATGGAATCTTTCAAAATACTGGCATCAAGACCTGTTTGCTGGAGGTGGCCGCAGGCAGAACGGAAGATGTTGTTATCCGTAAATATTCTGCTGCTGGCAGAAAAACGAAGCGTGGTCCTGTTGAAAAGATGGAGATTACGGAGGATACCTTCGCAATGCTGGAGGAGATTGAGGAAATTGGCGATTGGAGTATTGATAAGCTTTTGACACAGCAGGACGAAGAGTTTATGCGATATCAGGCTTCGGATTTAAAGAAGATTCCGCTTGGAGAAGTTGCTCAGATTTTCCGAGGCAAAGCTGTATCCAGGAAGGATTCTAACGGGGCCATAGGAGTGGTGAACATTTCAAACATCGGGCAGTATGAGATTGCTTATGACTCCCTGGATAAGCTGGACGAAGAAGAACGGAAGGTTTCAAATTATTTGCTCCAGGAGGGAGATGTTCTTCTTCCGGCAAGAGGCACTGCAATAAGAACAGCGGTGTTTCACGCACAGGGTTATCCTTGTATTGCATCCTCGAATGTGATTGTTATCCGGCCGGATGCGAAAATGCTTGATAGTGTTTATCTTAAAATTTTTATCGATAGCCCGATTGGGAATAGCCTGATCAGCAGTCTTCAGCAGGGGATGACGACTATGAATATCAGCTATAAAGACTTAAAAATGCTTGATGTTCCATTTCCTACCATTGAGGATCAGAAGCAAGTGGCTTATGAGTACGAGAACTCTTACAAGGATTATATTCAGAGCATTTCCGAGGCGGAAAAGCGTTGGAAAGACACACTTAGCAGACTGCAGGATTTTTAGTGACAGTTCACAATTATGCACCCAATATTTCTGAATCAGAAATATGGAATAAAGGTTCATCAGAGCCGTGAGCGGATGGAGCATATGAAAAACAGACATTATAAACCGAGAAAACTGCCCCAGCTTTGTTATAAATAAGAACGGCAGACAGTGTAAAGATACGGAGGATACCGGACATGCTTGGAGCGATCATTGGAGACATTGTAGGGTCTCGATTTGAATGGAACAATCACAAAGATAAAGATTTTGAATTTTTAACATATAAGTGCTTTCCCACTGACGATAGTATTATGTCACTGGCTGTAGCCAAGGCAATATTAAACAGCAAGCCGGATCATAGCGACTTGTCCGCCATGACGGTTCGATATATGCAGCAACTCGGTAATCTCTATCCAGACGCTGGATATGGCGGGATGTTCGGAAAATGGATCAAAAAGAAAAATCCACAGCCATATAAAAGTTTTGGAAACGGAGCCGCGATGAGAGTGAGTGCTGTTGGCTTTGCGGCCAAAGATTTGACTGAGGCAAAGACTATGTCCGGAATGGTGACATGTGTTACGCATAATCATCCCGAAGGCATGAAAGGAGCAGAAGCTACAGCAGTTGCATTGTTTTTGGCAAAGTCTGGAAAGAACATGTTGGAAATCCGTGATGTCATCGACAAGGAATACTACAAGATGGATTTCACTCTGGACGGCATCAGGGATAGCTATAAGTTTAATGAGACATGCCAGGAAACCGTGCCCCAGGCACTTATGGCATTCTTTGAATCAACGAGTTTTGAAGATGCTATCCGAAATGCCATATCTATCGGCGGAGATAGCGATACACTGGCAGCCATCACCGGCGGCATTGCTGAGGCATATTATGGAATTCCGGTTGACATCAGAAAACATGCCCTCACGTTTTTAGATGAAAGGCTTATGCGTATTCTCATAGATTTTGAGAATAAGTATCCGCCTACTCTGGAGAAAATTCAGAAAGAGGTCAGTGTCAATGTGGAAAGAAAGCGTGCGAAAAAAGTAGATGTTGGTGATCGGAGGACAATGATACAGTCAGCAGCGAAGATTGCCGATGAAGATTTATTGGACACGCATTCAGAAGCTGAGAAGGTTACGAGCCAGAAATTGTTTTCGCACCTCTTTGAGGCTTGCAACATTCTTCGCGGTCCGATCAATCAGGATGAATATAAGAGTTATGTGACTCCGATCCTCTTCTTTAAAAGAATATCAGACGTGCACGATGAGGAGAGAATTAATGCTTTTGAGCGGTCCGGTGGAGATGAGGAGCTGGCAGATTTTGAGGAAAACTACAGTTTTATTATCTCGGAAGGCTGTCATTGGCAGGATGTCCGGGAGACAAGTGAGGATGTTGGAAAAGCGATCATCAAGGCGATGAATGGCATCGAGCGCGCGAATCCAGATACTCTGAGCGGAGTGTTCTCCAGCTTTGATGATGCAAATTGGACAGATAAAACGAAACTCTCAGATGAGCGACTGAAAAATCTGATTGAGCATATGTCCAAAATTAAGGTCGGCAATAAAAATTATTCCGCGGATGTAATGGGTGATGCCTACGAATACCTGATAAAAAAGTTTGCCGATTTGTCAAAAAAAAATGCTGGAGAATTCTATACGCCGCGAACGATTGTAAAGCTTATGGTCGAGTTGCTGCAGCCAAAGGCCGGCGATACTGTATATGATCCCGCATGCGGCACGGGCGGAATGCTCATTGCGGCGATTCGGCAGATTGATAATGAGAAGATGACATATGGCAGGATGTACGGTCAAGAAAGCAATCTTTCAACATCTTCAATCGCCAGAATGAATCTGTTCCTTCATGGGGCTCGTGATTTTAAAATTGTTACGGGAGATACTCTTCGGGCGCCGGCATTTCTGGAAGGGGAAAAGTTGAAAAAGTTCAACTGCGTCCTTGCCAATCCGCCGTTTTCACTTGATCACTGGGGAGCAGATGTTTTCGAAAGTGATAAGTACGGTCGAACCATATGGGGCTGTCCGTCTGATTCAAGAGCGGATTTTGCATGGCTTCAGCATATGGTTTGTTCTATGGCAGAGGAAGACGGTCGCTGCGCAGTTGTCCTTCCTCAGGGGGTGCTGTTTCGAGGAACCAAGGAAGGAAAAATGCGGCAGCAGTTGGTGGATTCTGATTTGTTGGAGTGTGTTATTACACTGGCAAGCGGCGTGTTCTTTAGCACTGGTGTATCGGCTTGCATCCTTTTTTTGAAAAAGAAAAAAGAGAAGAATCACAAGGGACATATCATGCTGATAGATGCCTCCAAAATTTACGAGGCTCGCAGGGCGCAAAATGTGATGACAAAGGAAAACATTGCTGAGGTCGTCAAATTGTACACAGACTACAAGGATGTGATTGAAAAGGCAAAGGTCGTGACGCTGGAAGCTGTTAAAAACCAGGGGTACACACTTGCCGTCAACAATTACATCGAAAAGAAGCCGCAGGAGATCACGCCGCCATCCGAAGTTCGAAGAGCCTATTTTCAGGCTTTGAAGGATGTATTTGATGCAGAGGAAGAAATGAAGAAACTGCTGGTTGAAGGAGGATACGTCAATGAGTAAGACAATATCAATAGAGGATCTTCAATCTTACTTATGGGGATCAGCTGTCCTGCTGAGATCTCATATTGACGCTGGAGCCTATAAACAGTATATCTTTCCGCTTCTATTTTTTAAGAGAATCTGCGATGTGTACGATGAAGAAAATGAAAAGGTTCTTGCTGAAAATGATGGCGATGAGGAGGCATTGACCTGGGAAGAAAATCATACATTTACAATTCCGGAAGGAGCCCACTGGAACGATATAAGAAACACGACAGAGAATGTGGGGAAGGCGATCGTAACGGCTTTCCATAAAATTGAGGCGGCGAATCCAGAAAAACTGCATGGTATTTTCGGAGACGGTGCATGGACAAATAAGAAACGGTTGCCAGATCGACTGCTGAAGGATTTGCTGGAGCACTTTAGTTCTAAGACACTCTCATTGGCGAACTGCCCGGAAGACGAGCTTGGACAAGGCTATGAATATTTGATCAAAAAGTTTGCAGATGACAGTGGCCATACGGCCCAGGAATTTTATACGAACCGAACGGTTGTCCATTTGATGACAGAGATGCTGAAGCCGCAGTCAGGTGAATCTATTTATGATCCTACTTGTGGAAGCGCCGGTATGCTGATCTCCTCCATAGCATATCTGAAAGAACATGGGCAGGAGTGGCGTAATGTGGCCGTGTATGGGCAGGAGATCAATGCGCTTACTTCCGCGATTGGAAGGATGAACTTATTCCTGCACGGGATAGCAGATTTTCATATAGTGAACGACGATACGCTGAAGTCACCGGCTTTTATCGAAAACGGAAGACTGAAGCAGTTCGATCTGTGTCTTGCGAATCCGCCGTATTCCATTAGCCAATGGGACCGGGGAGCATTCGAGTCGGACAAATACGGAAGAAACTTTTTGGGTGTTCCGCCGCAGGGACGTGCGGATTATGCGTTTTTACAGCATATTGTAAAAAGCCTGAAACCCGATACTGGCCGGTGCGCAATTCTTTTTCCCCATGGTGTGCTGTTCAGAAACGAAGAGAGAGAAATGCGGGAAAATCTGATAAGAGGCGATGCAGTAGAATGTGTTATTGGATTGGCGGCCAACCTGTTTTACAACTCACCGATGGAAGCCTGCATTATGATTTGTCGTATGCGCAAGGCTCCAAAAAGACGTGGACAGATTCTTATGATCAATGCGGTTGGCGAAGTGGAGAGGAAGAATGCTCAAAGCTACCTGACGGATGATAATATAAAGAGAATCAGCTCAGCCTATGAAAAATACAGTGACGAAGAGGGATTCTCTAAGGTAATTACGGTTCAGGATGCAGAAAAGAATGATTTTTCTCTTAGCATTCCGCTGTATGTAAAGCAGGTAAAAGAAGAAAATGAAATTGATTCAGTTGAACTTGAGGTACACTACGAACACTGGAAACGGACATCGGAACGAATGCGAGTTTATTATGAGGAGCTCACAAAGATGATTACAAAGGATGGAGAAGATGATGAGTAAAGTAAGATTGGGCGATGTAGCGGTAGTAGTGGAGAATTTTTCCAGACTTCTTTCTCCAAGGGTGAAATGGAATCATCTGAAAGAATATCGGTTTGTTATGAAAACGCAAAAATGATGGGAGGTGCTGCACAAGATGGCTAAATATAAGTTTGAGGATATTGCATTTAACAGCACCGATAAGAAAAAGCCTGTTGAAGAAGATAAGTACAAGTATATAGGGCTCGAACATCTTGATACTGGTAGTTTAAAAGTGTCGAGGTACGGTTCTGATATTGCGCCTAAAGGTGAAAAGCTTCTTATGAAAAAGGGGGATGTCCTTTTTGGAAAGAGGCGAGCTTATCAGAAGAAAGTTGCCATCGCTCCCTTTGATGGGATTTTTTCTGCACATGGCATGGTGCTTCGACCAAAGGAGAATGTGGTAGATAAGGAGTTCTTCCCGCTGTTTATCAGCTCAGATTATTTCTTGGATGCGGCTATTAAAATTTCGGTTGGTTCTTTGTCACCAACAATTAACTGGCGAGATTTGAAAGAATTAGAATTTGAACTTCCAGGTTTATCAGAACAGTGTAAGTTGGCGAAGGCTTTATGGTCTGTGAACAGGACGAAAGAAGCGTACAAGCGACTGTTGTATTATACGGATGAACTTGTGAAATCTCAATTTTTCGAGCTGTTCGGAGATGTCGAGCACAATCCTAAAGCCTTGCCGATAAAGAAGATTGGAGATTTTGCAGAGGTGAAGGGAGGAAAGCGATTACCTAAGGGTGAAGGTTATGCAGATGGGCCAACTGAGCACCCATATGTTCGAGTGGTCGATATGATAAATCGTTCAGTGGAATTGTCAGGATTAGTGTATTTGAGCGAAGAAACTCATAAAAAAATTTCACGTTATGTGATAAGCTCAAAGGATATCTATATCAGTATTGCTGGGACGATTGGGCAAATCGGGTGCATTCCTGAATGTATTGAAGGTGCCAATCTTACAGAAAATGCAGCCAAAATAGTATTACAGTCAGATGCGCCTGTCGATAGAGATTATTTGATTTGGTATTTATCTTTACCTGTTGGCGCAGACCAGATTGAAGCTAAGACTATGCATACTACACAGCCTAAATTGGCATTGTACCGAATTGAGGAAATCGAGGTATTAATACCAACGGCGAACGAGCAGAAGCGATTTGTTGCTCTTGCACGCCAGAGCGATAAATCAAAATTTGAATTAAATCAGGCGATTTCGGAGCTGAATGCCACCTACAAAAAGATACTTCTGGAGAATCTTGGCTGAATTGAGTGATCTCAAATCAAAATTTGGAAAGGAGACTCTTATATGTTTAACGAAGATAACACGATTGAACAGATGGTAATTACCACGCTGAAACAAAATGGCTGGCGGTATGTGCCCGCAGAGGAGCTGCCCCGCCAGTATTCAGATGTTATGGTAGAGCCTATGGTGAAAGACGCGCTGATCCGTCTGAATCCTGAAATTGCAGAGGAACCGTCCAGAGCAGATGAGGTGATTTACAAAATCCGAACCATCTTCCTGTCTGCGAATGAGAATAACCTGATTACCCAGAATGAAGTATTTAAGCGGATGATTTTCGAGGAGAATTCCTATCCGTTTGGAAAGGATGGGCATGCCGTCTCGATTCGCTTCTTCGGGACTATGACCAAAGAAGAACTTGATAAAAACGAGTGTATCGTTACAAATCAGTGGGTTTATCCTCAGAAGGATAATGGAAAGAGATTCGATATTGTTCTGTTGGTTAACGGGTTCCCACTTGTTATTGGCGAGCTCAAGACCCCGGTCCGCAATGCGATTACCTGGCTTGATGCTGCGCAGGATATCGCGGCTTATGAGAAGAGTGTTCCGGCCATGTTTGTATCTAATGTATTTAATTTTGGCACGGAAGGTAAGCGCTACAGGTATGGTTCTGTTGGGATGCCGCTCAACATGTGGGGACCGTGGCATACAGCAACGCATAAAGTGGAAGGTAGCCTGGCCGATGTGAAGACCAGTGTTGAAGATATGATTACGCCGGAAAAGGTGATGGATATCTTCCAGTTTTTCACTTTGTTTGCGACAGATAAGAAATACCGCAAGTACAAGATCATTTGCCGCTATCAGCAGTACGAGGGGGCAAATATGATTGTCCAGCGTGTGCTGGAGAATGAAATCAAGCAGGGACTCATCTGGCATTTTCAGGGATCAGGCAAGTCCTTGCTGATGGTTTTTGCCGCACAGAAGTTGCGTATGATACCTGAACTCAGAAATCCAACAGTCGTGATCGTTGATGACCGACTTGATCTTGAAACACAGATTACGGCGACTTTTAATGCATCTGATATACCGAACCTGGTGAGCCTGGCTTCGAAAGAGGATTTGATCAATTTCTTCAAACAAGACATTAGAAAGATTGCCATTACAACCATCTATCGTTTTGGTGATGTAGAAGAGGAGCTGAATCGCCGCGACAATATCATAATCATGGTCGATGAGGCGCACAGAACACAGGAAGGTGATCTGGGTTCCAAAATGCGAATTGCCCTTCCGAATGCGTTCTTCTTTGGTCTGACCGGTACGCCGATTAACAGGGTGGATAAAAATACCTTCAAGACTTTTGGAGCGATCGAAGATAAGAGCGGATACATGAGCAAGTATTCGTTTCAGGATTCTATTCGTGATAAGGCAACGCTTCCGCTGAATTTTGAGCCGGTGCCGATTGACTTGCATGTTGATCGCGATAAACTGAATAGAGAATTTGATATTCTTACGGAAGGGTTATCAGAAGAGGATAAAGCAGAACTTTCGAAGCGAGTAAATATGAAGGCCATCATGTATGACAAAAAGCGTATCAAAAAGGTCTGCGAACATATTGTTAAGCATTATAAAGAGAAGATTGAGCCGAATGGATATAAGGGGCAGGTTGTGGTTTATGATCGGGAATGTTGCTTGATGTACAAGGAGGAACTGGACAAGCTTCTGCCGCCCGAAGCTTCCGATATTGTCATGGACACAAATAACGATAAAGAAGATCGATATAAGAAGTACCATCGCAGCCGTGATGAAGAAGGTAAGCTACTGGATTATTTCCGAGATCCAAAATCACCGCTGAAGTTGATTATTGTGACTTCTAAGCTGCTTACAGGATTTGATGCGCAGATCTTACAGGTCATGTATCTGGATAAACCTATGAAAGATCACACGCTTCTTCAGGCAATCTGCCGAACAAACCGTACTTACGATGAGGGAAAAACGTTCGGCCTTATTGTTGATTACATAGGGATCTTTGATAACGTGGCCAAGGCACTTGATTTTGATGAGGCTGGTATGCGTAAGGTCATTACAAATATTGAAGAGGTGAAAAAGCAGCTGCCTGCGCTGATGCGTAAGTGCCTTAGCTATTTCATGGGAGTTGACCGCAGCATTGACGGCTGGGAAGGCCTTATGGCAGCACAGGAATGTATTCCGACAAATAAGGAGAAGGATGAATTCGCCGCGGATTATGTGGTCTTGAATCGTGCATGGAATGCGCTGTCTCCGGACGCATTTCTGAATCCGTATAAGTTTGATTATCAATGGCTGACACTCGTATATGAGTCTGTAAAACCGACCGATGGACGCGGAGCACTTATTTGGGCTTCGCTTGGTCCCAAGACGATGGAATTGGTTCACGAGAACCTTGATATCGGTGAGGTCCATGATGATGAGGAAATCATCACAATGGATGCCGAGCTTATCGACAAGTTCATTGAGAAACAGAAGGATCTGAAGAGGACAACCATGAAGGTGCAGATCGATCTTGTTGCGAAGATCCGTAGACATAGCAATGATCCTAAGTTTATCAAACTGGGTGAAAAGGTTGAGGAACTTCGGGAGCGCCATGAACAGGGGCTGGTCAGCAGCGTGGAATTCCTGAAACTTTTGTTGGAACTGGCACGAGAGGCAGCGCAAGCCGAAAAAGAGGTTGTGCCGGAAGAGGAAATTGATAAGGGGAAGGCGGCACTGACGGAGCTCTTTAATGGTATGAAGAATCCGAGAACTCCCGTTATTGTTGAAAGAATTGTAACCGATATTGATGACATTGTTAAAATTGTCCGTTTCGATGGCTGGCAGAATACCACGGCAGGAAAGCAGGAAGTGAAGAAGGCGCTTCGCAGCGTTGTCTGGATCAAGTATAAGATCAAAGATAAAGAGGTTTTTGACAAGGCGTACAGTTACATCGAGGAATATTATTGATTAGGAAAATTTGTTTGAGTTATGTAACGATTGGAGGAAGAGACTATGCCTTCGCTGGGGAAAAGTATAAATTTATATTTGATGGATGGAACGGCTTCCGGGAGATGGCAGGCTTCACTGTCTAATTGGAATGGAATGGCATATAAAATTCCCCGATCCACATTGAAAGATTGCAGTGATCTGCCAGAACTAAATACGCCTGGAGTCTATTTCCTGTTTGGAAAGGATGATGATACAGGAAAGCAGTTCATATATGTCGGAGAAGCAGACGACACATTAAAGCGGCTGCTCCAACCGCATACATTTGAAAAGGATGACAGCTATTGGACTGAGGCGGTTATTTTTGTTACACCAGATGGTACGCTTGAAAAAGGACGTGTAAAGTACCTTGAAAATAGGTTCTATACGATCGCGGCTGAAACAAAACGCTATATTATAAAAAATGGAAATACGCCTCCGCAGTCCAGGATACCGAAACAAATCAGGGATCTTCTGGAGGAATTCATTATCAATGTGCGCCTAATTTTGCCAGCGCTTGGCCATAAGACATTTGAACCTCTTCCATCCTCTGACAATGATGATGTGGATACGGAAGGTGAACTTCTGTATTTCAGCAGAAATAAGGGAAAAGGTGGAAATGCTGTTGGGAGAATCACGTCCGATGGCTTTTGGGTTCTTAAAGGAAGTTACATATGTCCAGAACTTGCAGAATATATTGGTAATGGCTTAAGAAAAATGCGTGAAAAGTATGCCGGGATCATAGATAAAAGCGGCATATTGCAGGAGGATATTTCTTTTGGCAGCCCATCCTATGCAGCAATGTTCGTATGTGGTAAAAGTTCCAATGGAACACTTGAATGGAAAAACAAAGATAATGTGCCATTAAAGGCTCTTGACACGGGGGAAGAAACGTTACCGAAAACTGAAAAGAAACGACGTACAGCCCCAAAAGAGCCGGCTGCTAATGATGTGGATATTCTGCATATGTCTGTTAAAAATGTGTCCGCGACAGGCTATATCAGCGGCGATGGATTTATAGTGTGCAAAGGTTCTGGATTTAGCGCAGCAGAAACGAAATCTTGTCCCTCCTGGATCAGAAAACTCCGGTCACGGTTAATTGCAGATGGAAAAGTTAAGGATTGCGTATTTGCAGAAGATGTGTATTTTAAAAGCTTGTCTGCTGCAGCGGGTTGTGTAGCAGGAGCTTCAGAAAATGGAAAGATCATGTGGTCGCGCCAGAAGGATCAGGCACATAGAAAATAATGGGTGTTAAGTAAAACGAAATATGTGATTTTGGATATATTGTCGAAGAAGTAAAACTAGAGTGTGTTTGAAAATTGCTTTCTGCAAATTGTGACGCAAATCTTGCAGGAATGAATTTTCAAACATACTCTAGCGGAAAAAGCATGTAGCAACAGTTCAGCCTATCATTATTCGTGGGAGCAAACCTGTATGATAGAAATCGATTTGCTCCTGGTTTATTTATATTCTGCTGCACTAATAATCAGCACTTACAGTTCAATTTCAATATGCTTAGTTGGTGTCAAAATCCAAAGCGGGCACCAGCTTTTGCCCCCGACATCTTTCGTTTAGTGTAGCATCGAATAAATCTTTTCAATCAAAGTGAAATCTGCCGGTAGCCACTGAACATCATAAAGCGTGTTCTTTGTAAGCCAACATGCTGATTCCGCTTCCAACAGTTTCAGTTCCCCTTCAATTACTTCACACCAGAAACAATCCATAGATAGGTGGAAAGTAGGGTAATCATATTCAATGGTACTTATCAAATCTCCAACCGTAATGACTGTGTCCAGTTCTTCTTTTATTTCTCTGATGAGAGCTTGCTGCGGTGTTTCGCCGGCTTCTACTTTTCCGCCTGGAAACTCCCACTGACCCTTAAACTCACCATAACCTCTGGCTGTAGCAAATATTTCTTTTTTCTCATTCATAGTGTCACAAATGACTGCTGCCACAACCTTTACTACCTTCGCCATTATTTCAAAACTTCCTGTACACATTCTAAGTCAAGTAGATAGCTATTATTAATAACAGTCTTCTCGACAAAGAACTTTGCAAGTTCACGATTCAAATCAAACAAGTATCCCATATTGCCGTTACCGTCTTTGTCAAACGGAGAGTATTTCACGCCACAATACTTTAGGATTGTATCCTTGTAATCAGAGTGTTTGATAGGATTTTCGATTTTGGTATAATCGCATTTAATCATTCTACCGTTTTGGGCCCAAAGCTTTTCTTCTGTAAGTTCATCCGGGCTATCACAATCAAAACAAGGTCCCTTTGCAACACTAATGGCTTTAACAAAACCTTCTGAGCAATGAAGAATAATATCGCCTTCACGAACATCTAACATTTTTTCCCAATGGTGACATGTGCCACCACTCTGGCTGAATTTTGGTGCCCAAATGTAGCTGCCCTTATATTCTTTAGCAAAAGTTCCGCCTTGGAATACAAGGAATGTAAGATGCTGTCCTTCCACGCGAGCAATTCTTTTTACGGGTTTACTTGTTGTTTTATGTTTAGCTTTTGCAGCCAATTCTTTTAACTTAACTTGCTCTGCTGCCTTGCGTGTTTCTTCCATTTTGATTTTGGTTTCTTGAATAAGCGCGTCTGCTGCTGCGATTTCCACTAATAATGCCTGCTGGATTTCATCGTCTTCTGCTGTCAGAAATTTTCTGAAGGCCTCCGGATATTGAAAGGTGCTTTTCTTTGCTGTGAACTGCACGATAACATGACTGTCATCCTGTTCTATAACGGTTCCTATTCCTAAAGCTTTACTTTTTACTTTGTGATTTACTAGATCCATAACGATTCCTCCGTATTTTATTCTATATTTTCATCGTTATTATTTTTCTTTCTATATTTTCTATTTTTGACTCTTTGTTTTTCTGGTTTTTCAGCATCAGCAGAAATTGCCGATGTATTTGCTATGTTCATCACACTCCTTTTTTATATTGCATCCGTTCTTTTTGGCAAATACAAGCGATTGCAAGCAAAAAGAATTTAAAATGTATTAATAACCATACAGGGGGATGCGAAAATCGCAGAATACACGAAAGCAATATTCTTTCTTTTCCAATATGAGTCTACTTCATTAGACAGTAAAATAAATTATTTTTACATTCCACTATGCCGCTACATTGAAATTATACACCATTATCTATAGAAAAACAATAGAACAATATAACCAATAATCTATTTTAAGGTTTATAAAATTGACATAGCTATTCCTGAGTGCTATTATTGTTTCAAGGAAAGGAGCGTGATACAAATGAGATTGGAATTGAGCTTTGACCTGAGAAAATCTCAAATCCCAACCGATAACAAAAAAATTTGGCTCTCATTCTTAAAACACGCATTATCACAAGCAGGAGACGGTAGATTTTATGATAATTTTTTTTCGGGAACACCGAGCAAAGATTATACATTCAGTATCGTCCTGCCAACTCCGCGGTTTCAAGGGGAAACGGTTTTTTTGGAAAAGAATAGTCTGAAGATGTTGTTCTCGGCAGATGACAGAAAGAGGACTGGACTGATCTTTTTTCAGGCATTTATTTTACAGAAGAACCGTGAGTTTCCATTGCCGGACGGGAATGCGATGACCTTGAAAAAAATCGTGCAATTACCGGAAAGACTTATTACCCAAAATAAAGCCGTATTTAAAACTGTAGTGGGAGGCGGCTTGGTGATCAGACGGCATGATCAGGAAAAAAACAAAGATAGATTTTTCAGTTTTGAAGACGAAGAATTTTATGAGCAAATGCGAGAGGTGCTCGGATATCAGGCGAAAGAAGCGGGTTTTTATGAACAGGATGGAAGGGATGTAAAGTTTACTCCAATCAAGTGTAAAAAGGTCTTGGTGAAGCAATATCATATTTGTGTTGATGTTACTTGCGGGATATTTGAATTAGAGGGAAAACCGGAACTTTTGCAGTATTTTTACCAGGCAGGCTTGGGAAGTAAACACTCGATGGGATACGGGATGCTTGATCTTATATCAGAATAAAACGGAAGGGAGGAGGAAAAAGTGAAGCTTAAAAAAGAAAATGATCAGTTTGATACATGGCTTGAAGCCTCGGACTGGCGTTATTCTGCGGCAATAGCAGGATTAAGTGCGTTTCTTGACTTTTTCAAATATGAGATCGAGTATGAACTGTCAGATGACTATCTGAAATTCAATGAGTCTGATATAACGGAAGAGCGTTATTTAGAATTTGCAGAGGACCGTTTTAAAGAACAGTTTAAGCATAAAGATCTCGAACGGTACATGTGTCTGGATGAGTGGACAGAAGACCAGATGAAAGAGATCAATGAACTATTGCGCGGAAACTCGATCATGAAAAAAGTGTTCGGAAAGATTAAATTTGACGGTACAAATCAGGAAGAAATACGAGAACTGATCGATGCAAACAGAAAAGAACTGATCCAAGAAACATTTCGTAATAAATCGAATCTGTATAGGAATTTTGCAAACCCAGGGCAACTCTTTAAAGAACCGGGAACGTGCTGCCGCCTCTGGGGATATTATGTAGACGGAGGAAGGAAAACAAAATCTCTGGCTTACAATTTCGACGTGAATACATTTGTCTCCAAGGATGATAAGCTGTTTGATTTTATTCCGTTCGCGTTTTGGGGAGACAGGGAGGTCTTTTTCGTAAATGCCAATTACTCATTAAAAGAATTGATAAGCATAAATCAAAGGTTGGAAGACCGTATCGGAAGAGAACTCGAAACCTCAAAAACAAATATTGCGAGAAAAACGCTGTTTAAGACAATACAGGTAACCTCTGATTTTTTAAATTACGGTGCGGAAGTTATTGTAAAACAACAGGACAATGAATTTTTTGAGACAATGTATATTCGGCGGGAAAGCATAAAAGTTCTTCAAAAATTAAAAGTATATGAACCGTTTTGCTTCCCTGTTAAAGTGACGGATAATTATTATCTAGATGTGCAGAGAAAGGTCACAGAATGTATCCTGAATATGGTAAGGGTGGATGAACTGATCGAATTTTTTCTGAAACAAGCTGTGAGACGTGATGCAAAAAGTGATAATGAATATCTGATTTCTATGTTTATACAGATAAATATCTTGATCTGTGGAGGTGAGGAAGAGATGAAAAAATCAATGAGAGCGGCATATGCTTGCGCAAAGAAGGTTGCAAAAGATTTGCCCGAGAACAAGAGAGGGAGTTATCGGCAAAAATTAACCAGCGCAGTTATATTTAAAGACTATGATCGATGCTGCCAGATATTGCTGCAGTTATCAAATTATACAGGTATGGATTTTGAATTTGTATATGATCTCTTTGAGGATTTTGAGAAGAATAAGGACATTGTATATACATTTATTAATGCTTTGACAACAAAAAAGGAAAGTAATGAACAGGGAGGAAACGAGGAATGAAAAAGAATGCGTTGACCTTAACAGTTGTGGCAAATATGACTTCGAACTATTCCGAGGGATTGGGGAATATTGCCAGTGTTCAGAAAGTATTTAAGAACAGGAAAGTATACACAATCCGAAGCAGGGAAAGTCTTAAAAATGCGCTTATGGTTCAGGCTGGAATGTATGAGGATCTTCAGACAGAAGTGAACGTAGCTACTCAGAAACTGGTGACCGAAGAACTGAATGCTGCTACCTGCCGGGCTTTAGAAGGCGGATATATGAGTACAAAGGGGACTACATATGTGCGAAAAAGCTCCATATATCTCACCGATGCAATCTCCTGCGAGAGTTTTGTGAATGAAACTCGTTTTCATAATAACTTGTATCTTGCCGGTAATTATGCGAAAGCGCAGGGGAAAAATATTCAGAATGACGCAGGTGCAGTTGGCCTGATGCCATATCAGTATGAATACGACAAGTCTCTGAAAGTATATAGCATGACGATAGACCTAGAGATGGTCGGAAAGGATGAGAATTTTGATGCAGAGGCTTCTGCACAGGAGAAGACAGAGAGAATTGAAGCAATCCTGCGTGCTGTGGAAACATTAAGCCTTGTCGTAAAAGGGAATCTTGACAATGCGGAGCCGGTATTTGTAGTTGGGGGATTATCGGATAGAAAGACTCATTATTTTGAAAATGTGGTACATGTCGAGGAAGACAGGCTGCTGCTGTCAGAAGATTTAAAGACGAAACTTGCGCAGGGGTATCGTGCCGGACTTCTAAAGAGCAAGATGTTCCTGAATGAGAAGGAAATCGAAGAGGAATTATGTCCGCTATCGATCATAGAATTTTTTGATTTACTGGTGGAAGATGTAAAGGCTTACTATGGTGTTGAGTCATAAAGAGTGAAAGCAGGTGAACCAGATGAAAGCACTGCGTTTAGTCATACATCAGTCAAGCGCAAATTACAAACGGGAAGAAACAGTAGAAAATAAAATGACATATCCTCTTCCACCATTTTCCACAGTGATCGGCGCGCTGCATAATGCGTGTGGATACCATGAGTACAAGCTTATGGATATCAGTATACAGGGAAGATATCGCTCCATGCGCCGAAAACCCTATACAGACTTTTGCTTTCTGAATTCAACACAGGATGACAGAGGCACACTTGTCAAAATGCGAAATGCTGAACTGTTATCCAGTGCATTTGAAGAGGTGGCAAGTGCGAAAAAGCCACAGGGGAACAGTTTCCGAAATGGGGTTACGATACAAGTCCACAATGAAGAGTTGTTGGAGGAGTACAGGAGACTGAAAGACTTGAACGATGAGATACTCAAGTTCAAGAAAGATAGACTAGGGCCACTTCTGGAATTGATAAAGAAAAGAAAAAAGACTCTTTCGGATAAAAAGAAAAAATTGGAAAAAGGAAGTTATGATTATATCAGAGTAGAAAAAAGAGAGAAAGAGATAAAAAGGATTGAAAAGGAGATAAAAGAGCGGGTTGAGACCTTCCAGAGAGAACAATATACAATCCCAATCTCGAAATTTCGTACGTTGACAAAATCTATGAAATTTTATGAAATATTGGATGATATCGAACTGATCATTCATGTGAGAGCTTCTGATGAAGTGCTGAATGACATTTATGAGCACCGTTTTGATATTAAAAGTATCGGAAGAAGTGAAGACTTTGTTACCGTTGAAGAGGCGCGGATTGTAGAACTGGCGGAAGAAAATGAGGAAGGAATGGAAAGTGATTATTCAGCTTATATTGATTGCGATATGATAAGACAGGAAAGAGTCCTTCCTCAGCAAAAAGGAGCTACTCCGACTGGCACAAAATATTGTCTCAATAAAAACTATGAGATTGTGGACGGAAAAAGACACTTTGAGAAAAAGAAAGTCCTTTATGTATCAGGATATGCAGTGGAAGAGTTTGGTGATGGCTTATATTTAGATACAGAAGGCGAAAAGAACTATATTGTAAATTTTCTTTGATGAAGAAAAGGCAGCATGGAGAGATCAATGCTGCCTTTTGTGTAAAAGTAGGATAAGAGGAAGAATCTATGGATATTAATCAATATTTGGCAAAACCAGATGAAACGCTTGGGGAGCATGTAAGGAGATTATTAGATGAAGCAGAAAGACTGAGGGCGTACGGATATATTCCGGATGCAAAGGTACTGGAATTAGTGAAGATTGCCTGCATTCATCACGATGATGGGAAGATAAATCGTGAAATGCAAAAGAGGCTGGAAGCAGTTCGCACAGGAAAGTCTGGAAGATTTAATCCCGAAAGAGAAGTAGTTCATAATGTTTTGTCTGGTTTTTTGCTAAACCGGGATGAGATAGCAGCACTCCATAATGATAAAAATGATTATTATAGAGTGTTGTTTGCTATTCTGTTTCATCATGATTATGGAAACCCGTGGAAGATTATGGAGGATAAGCAGGAACTGATCGAAGAGCTTCTTCAGGATTTTGATACAATCGATATAAAAAAGATATTGATACAAAATCATGTCAAAAAAGTCATGACAGATCCGATAGCTATTAAGATAAAAGGTTATTTGCATAAATGTGATTATAGCGCAAGCGGACACTATATTTCCGAATATCCGAATGATTTCCTGGATCAATCGATGGACAATGTGAAAGGAAAATGGAGAAAGAATAATCCTGAGGCGGATTGGAATGAACTGCAAAAATTTTGTAAGCAAAAAGAAGATGAAAATATCATAGTTGTTGCGCAAACAGGCATGGGGAAAACAGAGGCAGGATTTCGTTGGATTGGTAATCATAAAGGATTTTTCGTATTGCCTTTGAGAACTGCGATCAATGCCATATATGACAGAGTGCGCAAAGATATTCTTCGGGATAGAGATATAGATACGCGTTTGTCGATTCTTCATTCAGAATCATTGGAATATTACGCGAAGCAGTTTGATGAAATGGATCTGGTCGAATATGAGAACAGAGGAAAACATTTGTCCATTCCTCTGAATATCTCAACCCTGGATCAACTGTTTGATTTTGTTTTTCAATATCAGACGTATGAGCTGAAATTGACCACATTGTCCTATTCCAAAATAGTAATAGATGAAATCCAGATGTATGATCCTGAGTTGTTATGTTTCCTTATCGCTGGATTGAAGATGATTGTAGAGATGGGCGGAAAAATCGCGGTGATGACAGCGACATTGTCACCATTTATGAGAGATATTCTCAGAGAGAATATTCCTTTTAAGGAGGAAAATATCCGTACATTTGTGGATGATTCGCTTCGGCATCATGTGGAGATACGAGACAGAAAGGTCAATGCCGAGGATATACAGGAGTTTTATCTGAATAAGAAGGAAAGCGGAAGCAGTAATAAAATTCTGGTTGTGTGCAATACCATTGGGAAGGCTCAGGAATTGTATGAAAAGCTGAAAGATGATCTGGGTAGAGAAAATATACATATTCTTCACAGTCGTTTTACAAAAGCTGACAGAGGAAAACTGGAAAAAGAAATATTAGAATTTGGAAAAACATACGATGACGAAGGAAATCTTGATTGTCAGTCCGGAATCTGGATTTCAACAGCTATTGTGGAGGCAAGTCTGGATATTGATTTTGACTATCTTATTACAGAGCTGCAAGAGTTAAATTCGCTGTTTCAAAGATTTGGAAGATGTAATCGGAAAGGGAAGAAGCCAGTAGAATGTCCTAATTGTATTGTATATACAACCATAGAGGCAGGCAATCTTTCGAATGCAGGAGGTTTTATTGACAGTACGTTGTTCGAACTTTCCAAAGAAGCATTGAAGGAAGGGGAAGGCTTGCTCAGTGAAGCTAAAAAGATGGAGTTGTTGGATAAATATTTTACAACAGAAAAAGTACACAAGGGTGACTATTCTAGGAGATTTGATGCAGTTAGAAAGGTAATCTCCGGAATACAACCGTACGAATTTGATAAGAAGAATTCCAAATTAAGGAACATTTTATCTGAAACAGTCATCCCAAGTCCGGTGTATACGGAAAATCGGGAGGAGATAGAAGCGGCTATACAGAAAATATCAGATGCAACGACAGAGCATATTGAGAGAGTAAAAGCAAGAGAAAATTTATTACAGTATACGGTGAGTGTTCCTGTTGGGTATTTGAAGGATTATCAGGCAGCATGCAGCAATAAAACGGCTGAAAAATACCCAACTTTAGAACTGGGGAGAAGAGAAAGAATATCTGTGATCCAATGTGAATATGATGAGGCAGGCTATCATCGTATAAAGTTTGCAAAACCCACAGAAAAGGGGAATTTCTCTAAGAAATGCTTCAAAACCCTTATATAAGTTTTATTCTCGCGAACAATGAGCCAAGTTTAATACTCCGGGGTCTGTAATGGGAGATTATTGTATTATCTGTACCCGTAGATGAAGTAAAGAGGAAATTTAGAAGTAAACTTTCAAATTTATCATTATTGGCGCAGCCAGTGTGCCATGAAAGGAGTAAGAACATTTAGTATCGGGTAACTTGCTGGTTAACCAGGTGGAACATTACACCGATTTTGAAAAGAGGATGAAGCTTGCAAAGGCGATCATAGATGGCGCTTCATACAGTATATACAGGAATCTTCGCTATTATAACGGTAGGGGAAAAGATGTCCAGTCATATATGGATACGATTGAAGATCTTCGAAGACAGATTCCCAAAGCACAAAATATCCAGGAATTAATGGGATACGAAGGAA
Organism: Fusicatenibacter sp.; assembly: GCA_017887445.1. Lineage (GTDB taxonomy): Bacteria > Bacillota > Clostridia > Lachnospirales > Lachnospiraceae > Fusicatenibacter. The sequence goes on along the minus strand of JAGHIA010000125.1, from coordinate 46,579 downwards.
ACATCAGAAAAACATATTACGCTGCGTGGCCAATTATTATTGATCAGGATATCGAATTTGAAAAACGAGTGAAAAATCCGCTCGACAATATGGTGAATACTTTGATTTCTTTTATTAACACATTGATCTATACGAAGGTATTGGGAGAAATTTATCAGACACAGTTAAATCCAACAATCAGTTATCTCCATGAACCCGGAGATAGGCGATTTTCGCTCAGTTTGGACATTGCAGAAATTTTCAAACTAATATTAGGAGATAGGCTGATTTTTTCACTTTTAAACAGAAAGCAGATCACGGAAAAAAGTTTCACAAAAGGACTGAATTATCTGCATTTATCAAAAAATGCTTCAAAGACGATTGTAGCTGAATTAGATGAGAAAATGCGCACGACAATCAAGCATAAAGATTTGAATAAAACAGTGTCTTATCAATACTTGATCCGATTGGAGTGTTACAAGCTGGTGAAACATTTGCTTGGCGAAAAGGAATATGAACCATTCAAAATATGGTGGTAGGAAGGAATTGAAATGTATGTTATATTAGTGTATGATATTAAAAGCGATACGGGTGGATCCAAAGTTTTAACCAAAACTTTTAAAACATGTAAAAAATATTTGACTCATATACAAAATTCGGTTTTTGAGGGCGAAATATCAGAATCACAGTTACTCAAATTAAAAATGGAACTGAGAAAGCTTATCAGAGATGACAGGGATTCGCTGATTGTGTTCAAATGTAGAAACGAAAAGTGGATTCCAAAAGAATTTTGGGGGATTGAAGACGATAAAACAACAAATTTCTTATGATTGTCGACCTGAAATAATGTTTATACCATATGGGGTAGACAAAAGCTGAGAATATCATGTGAAAAGGCTTGTATTTGAAATAAAATTGTATAAAATGAAAGAGGGAAAGAAAGTTGAAAGTTAGGTCGACAATTTGTAAGAAGAATTCCGCGGAAAATCAAGGAAGAAAATGAAACGGATTGAAGTAGAAGCATAGTGGAATGTAGATGGTGCGGGAGCAGTGGCGAGAGAGCGAGATTGTAGATTGAAGTAGAAGCATAGTGGAATGTAGATTCGACAACGTTACAAACGATAACGGCCAGATTGAATTGAAGTAGAAGCATAGTGGAATGTAGATGAAGAAACGGAAGGAGAATAATCAATGAGCGTATTAATTGAAGTAGAAGCATAGTGGAATGTAGATTGCAGGCACGGAGCGCACAGGCGGCGCTCAATGAATTGAAGTAGAAGCATAGTGGAATGTAGATCTGAAATGTATCATGCTGCTGCTGCCGAGGGCAAAATTGAAGTAGAAGCATAGTGGAATGTAGATGCGGCTCCTGCAAACCGCCGTGTTATGTGTGTGTGAATTGAAGTAGAAGCATAGTGGAATGTAGATTGATCTGCGCAACGGAATATTTGATGATTGCTACAAATTGAAGTAGAAGCATAGTGGAATGTAGATATAGATCGAATTGCGGATCAGGCTCCGTTTTGTTATTGAAGTAGAAGCATAGTGGAATGTAGATTGGTTCACCACTCGTAGCATGGAGACTTTTCTTTTATTGAAGTAGAAGTATAGTGGAATGTAGATTTAGCTGCATACGTCAAACTGCCCCAGCGTACTGGATTGAAGTAGAAGCATAGTGGAATGTAGATTGGTAATGGCCAGATAGCCATCAATCACCGTATTGCATTGAAGTAGAAGCATAGTGGAATGTAGATGCAGCGCAAGCATTCTACTGTCAGATCCGGCAGCAATTGAAGTAGAAGCATAGTGGAATGTAGATAAGCTCTGCGCGTTTTTGGACTATCTTGCAGGTAAATTGAAGTAGAAGCATAGTGGAATGTAGATCATCTTTATATCTGCTCTGCGTCAGATACTGCTCTATTGAAGTAGAAGCATAGTGGAATGTAGATGGAGACGTCCTGCTGTATGAGGGACACCACACTGCATTGAAGTAGAAGCATAGTGGAATGTAGATCATTATCAGCACGCCCATGAGTCAGGATAAATACCGCATTGAAGTAGAGCATAGTGGAATGTAGATTCTTGCTGTTGCATTGAGTTTCCAAACTCAAAAGCATTGAAGTAGAAGCATAATGGAATGTAGATTTCCATCCGCCCCAGACTATCCACGGCCCGTGCGCATTTGAGTAGAAGCAGAGTGGAGTATAGATACAAGATCAATGCGTACCTGAAAAGCGTTAAAAGCACTTGGCTGGGAGACGCCTGCAGTTGTAGTATAAACTCGTCAATTAAGTTTAAAAAGCAACGCATAGAAGATTGAAAAGCATGAAAGTGGTCATTTGCGTTTTTTTTTGTCTTTTTTGACTATCCGGAAGTCAATATTCTACAGTAATGTAAATATGGTTGTAATAGCGTATACTGTTTGCAACGGATTCCCCCTTATTGAAGCGAGTATGTTGTTTGATAACACTGTTTTCAAGGAGACCACGATGATAATATTGAAAAGTTCTGATAAAGTAAGTATAGCAGAGATAGATGAGGAAACAAAAGAAATATATCGCCAAATGAGCCAGTCCCGGTCTGTGATAAAGTCAATGTATTCTTCCGAGCAGTTTCCACGGACTTGGGAAAGTCTCAAAGAGTACGATTTTGTTTGTCCTGTTATTGAAAATCAAACAGGGCGTGTGTGTGGATTTGCTCAAATATTGGAAATGGATTCTAAAACGCCAGAAGTAGGGATTGATATCATAGATGAATGTATGGGAAAGGGTTATGGTTATGAATCTACAAAACTTCTGATGGAATATTTTTCAGAAACACATGGAGTGGAATATTTCCAATGGAAGGCGTTAACGAATAATGCAGCAAGTTGCGCCATTGCCAGAAAACATGGCGGCACCATTGTCAAAAAGAAAGCTTCTATCCCGCAAAGAGTCATTGATTTTGGCAAGGAAAATGGAATTTTGACAGATGAGGATATCACATATGTTTATACTTTCCATATCCCTGTAAAAACGAAAGTTGATTAAAATAAAGGACAAGTTTGGAAGTAAACTTCCAAATCTACCATTATTGGTGCAGCCAGTGCGCCATGAAAGAGGCGAAAATGAAATACAAAATCGCAATCTGCGACGACATCGCTCCCGACGCGCAGTATTTCGCGTCCATCGCCGCCAAATGGGCGAAGCGAGAAGAGATATCCCTAAAAATCGATACCTTCCCCTCCGCCGAAAGCTTTCTCTTTCACTACGAAGAAAACAAGGACTACGACATTCTGCTGCTGGATGTAGAGATGAAAAAGATTTCCGGCATCGAGCTGGCGAAGCGGCTGCGGCTTACGGATTGCCGCATGGAGATCATCTTTACAACCTCCCATTTTGAGTTATCTGGAGAAGGCTACGAGGTCGATGCGCTGCATTACCTTATAAAACCGGTTGCGGAAGCAAAGCTTATGGAGGTGCTTTCCAAGGCTGTGCAGAAGTTGTCTGTGGAGCCGCCCACACTGATTATCAACTGCAGCGGGGAAACGGTGAAGCTGTTGGAAACGGATATCCTGTATATTGAATCCTTGCTGCATTATATTGTTGTCCATACGAAAAATGCAGAATATAAGCTGAAAGAGAATCTTTCTACGCTGGAGGCAAAACTCAGCGGTGACTTTTACCGGACACATCGGTCTTATCTGGTGTCGCTGAAGCATATCCGGAGGATTTCGCGCACGGCGGTCTGGCTGGACAGCGGCTGTGAGCTTCCTCTGGCAAGAGGAAAGTACGATGATATCAACCGGGCGTTCATTGAGCGGAATTGAAGGGGGTCATCACTTCCAGCCGGCGCTCAGCTGGTTTTCTTGTTCATCATGGGGAATTGAGGAGTTTTATGAGAAAGAAAACGTATTTAAAACTGGCGGAGTATCAGACGGAGCAGTCCAGGAGGCATCTGGACGAGGTCCGCAGTATCCATGCCGAGATGCGGGGATATAAGCATGATTTTCATCATCACCTGCAGACGTTGAAGGGGCAGTTGGAAGCCGGCGAGACGGGGCGTGCGCTGGCTTACATCGAGCAGCTGGACCAGGAGTTGATGAATGTGGATACGCTTCTGAAAACCGGGAACATCTCCCTGGACGCTATTCTTTCGGCGAAAATTGCTCAGGCGAAAGCGGAGAATATTGCGGTAGCTGTGAAAGCGTGTGTGCCGGATCAGCTGACGATCACGGATCTGGAGCTGAGTATCCTGGTGGGCAATCTGTTGGATAATGCCATTGAAGCCTGCCGGACTGCCAAAGGAGAGCGGTTTATCCGGATTTATATGACCATGAAGGGCACAATGCTGTATTTTTCCATGTTGAATTCCGCAGGGGAGAAGAAGACGAAGATGGGCGGACTTTTTTCTTCCCACAAGGAGGGCATGCACGGGTTTGGATTGCGGCGTGCGGAAGCGATTCTGGAAGAGCACGGCGGGTGGTGCAAATATAACAGTGAAAATGGAGCGTTTACCTCTGAATTTTTAGTTCCTGCCATAGAGCGTGTCTGAGTCAACCATCTCGTTGTCTCGCTATTGGCGGGAATAAATGCAATTCGTGTACCGGCCGATGCAGTTGGTGCACGAATTTTCTTTTTTATGGGATTCGTGCTACAATGAGTGCGAAAGGAGGCAGGATCCGATGGGAAAGAAGAATACAGATTCAGAGGAATGGAGTACCTGTCGCTATTCGGTTGTTCAGAATGTGTGCTACTGTATCCGGAACACGGTCCATTGTTATGGTCTGCTGCTGTGCTGGTGTGGAATGTCTGTGCTGATCAATGCGGTGCTGCCGGTTGTTTCGGCTTATCTGCCCAAGCTGGTCATTGAGCAGATTACAGAAGGGCACAGCCTGTGGCAGCTAAGCGCGGTGGTTCTGGGATTTATGGGCAGTATTGCCCTGCTGTCCGCAGGTTCTCAGTTCTTCAAAAAATATCTGTATCATCAGAAATTCCGGATGAATACATATTATCTGAAGCAGGTGGCGCTGAAGGGACTGACCACCGATTACGCCAACCAGGAAGAGGAAAGGTTCCGCAGGCTGCAGGCGGAGAGCTTTGGCTGCTGCAACGGAAATTTTTCGCCGCTTACGAATATTTACGATATCCTGATCAGTATTTGTACCAGCGCTCTGGGGTTGCTGGCATTCGGGACGATCCTGGTTCAGGTGAATGGTTTTCTGCTGTTGTTTCTGGCGGCGACGACGTTGATAAGCTTTTTTCTGAATCAGAGAGTGATCCGGTGGATGGACCAGAACAGCCAGGAACGGATCCTGTATGAGCAGCGTCTGGATTATATCAACGAGGCGTCCGGGGACCTTCGTTCTGCAAAGGATATCCGTCTGTATCGTATGGCATCGTGGTTTTCGGACATTTATCAGGAAAATATGAACGGTACTGCTGGCTGGTACCGGCGGCTGTCCAGGAAGATATTCGGTGTTGCCGTGTGGGACAGCGGGTTTGCCATGCTGCGTGAAGGCGCCGCTTATGCTTATTTTATCTGGCTTGTATGGCAGCGGCAGATAACGGTGGCGGATTTTGTCCTCTACTTTGGTGCGGTGGCGGAGTTTTCCTCCTGGCTGGCCAATATGATCTCTCAGGTATCGCTGCTCAACCAGCTGAATGTGAGGATCAATTATCTGCGCTCTTATCTTGAGTATCCGGAACATTACCGCAGGGAGCAGGGTATACAGCCTCCCCAAGCTGCGTTTCCCGGAACTATCGAGCTGAAAAATGTCAGTTATCGTTATGAGGGCAGCGGACAGTATGCGCTGCGCGATTTCAGCCTGAAGATCATGCCTGGCGAGCATCTGGCGGTGGTTGGGTTAAACGGCGCGGGAAAGACGACGTTGGTCAAATTGCTCTGTGGATTGATCGATCCCACAGAGGGGCAGGTGCTTTATGACGGTATCGATGTGCGGGAGTACCACCGGACGGAATATTATAAGCTTTTTTCTGCTGTTTTCCAGCAGTTCAGCATTCTGCCGGTGTCGATCGAGGAAATTGTCGCCGGGGCGCCGGCGGAGGCGCTGGATTGCGGGAAGGTGCGGCAGTGTCTGGAGACGGCGGGACTTTGGGATAAGGTTGCCCGGCTTCCCCAGGGAGTGAAAAGTCCGTTCGGAAAAACCATTTATGATGACGGGGTGGAATTTTCCGGCGGTGAGGTGCAGAAGCTGCTCCTGGCGCGGGCTCTGTATAAATCCGCGCCCATCATGCTGCTGGACGAGCCGACGGCGGCGCTGGACTCGATCGCCGAGAGCCATTTATACGAAAACTATCATCGGATCAGCGAGGGCAGAACCACGGTATTCATTTCTCACCGGCTGGCCAGCACCAGCTTCTGCAGCCGTATTATCCTTATGGAAAACGGGCAGATCTGTGAAGAAGGGACGCATGACCGTCTGCTGGAACAGAAGGGAAAATACGAGCGTTTGTTTGAGACGCAGGCAAAATATTACCGGGAGACGGGCGGACAGACGGAGGTGGAACCATGGACAGAATGACCATTGGAAGACGTGTTGCGGTCACTGCGCGGGGATTTCGTATTCTTGGAAACTATTGTCCGGGCCTTGTGCAGGGAAAAGTGTTTTACGAACTGATCCATTCCCTGCAGCCTTTTGTTACCGTCTGGCTTTCGGCAAAGATCATCAATGAATTATCCGGAGAGCAGAGGATCAGGAGGATAGCGGTTCTGGTTGTCTGGGTGATTGTAATTAATTTTATCTGTGCTGTTGTAAAAAACAGTATTCAGAGGGTCTGCAGCGAAAAGGAGACCCAAATGTGGGGATGGTTCGGAAAGGTTTTTTCCGACAAACAGATGTCCCTGGATTTTGAGGACCTGGAAAACGCGAAGATCCAGCGCCAGAGGCAGGAGGCGGAAGAGAATCTTTTTATGTTTGGGAATGGTCTGGCGCAGCTGGTCTGGGGCACTTCGGGCCTGGTGAAGGCCAGCGTCGATATCGCTGCTTCGATGGTGATGATCGGGCCTCTGTTTTTCTCGAAATCCGGAAATCCGGCGGCGGATCATCCAGCCTGGATGTTTGCTGTGTTGTTTTGCATTTTGCTGGGAGGACTCAGCAAGTCGAAGGCAACCATAAAGGAAAACCGGATTTTTATGAAATGGTGTCAGGGGACCGTCTGGTTTAACCGTACCTTTATGTTTTTCGGCAGGGAATTATATGTAAATCCGGAAAGAGCCAAGGATGTGCGGATCTATCAGCAGGATCTTATCGCGGAAAAAGAACTGGATAAATTGATCCGGAGGGACCGGGAAAACCAGGGGGATTATTTTCAGATGGCGTTTTTCCCGGCGGCAGCCACTGTGGCTGTGGGCCTGGCGAATATGGCAGGTTATCTTTTGGTCGCGGTCAAGGCATATTTCGGCGCGTTCGGCGTGGGCAGTATCGTGCAGTATGTTGCCGTTCTGCAAAGGCTTGGCGACGGATTGCAGGAGCTGATGTTTCTTCTGTCGGATAATCAGGTATACTGCACGCATCTGCAGAAATTGTTTGATTATCTGGACCTTCCTGGTCACATGTACCAGGGGACGCTGACGGTGGAAAAGCGGGACGACAATGAGTATTTTGTGGAGTTTCGGAACGTGAGCTTTCGTTATCCGGGCGCTGAACAGTATGCGCTGCGGCATGTAAATTTCCGGTTCAAAGTCGGCGGGCGTCTGGCGATCGTGGGGATGAATGGTTCCGGAAAAACGACTTTTATCAAGCTGTTGTGCCGTCTGTATGACCCTACAGAAGGAGAGATTCTTCTGAACGGTGTGGATATCCGGAAATATGATTATGAGGAGTATATGTCCATATTTTCGGTGGTGTTTCAGGATTTCCGGCTGTTTTCGTTTGGTCTTGGACAGAACGTTGCCGCCGGGTTTGCCTATGACCCGGAGCGGGCGGCTTCCTGTCTGGAAAAAGCCGGGTTTGGCGACCGCCTTGGCAGTATGCCGCAGGGACTGGACACCTGTCTCTATAAAGATTTTGAGAAGGACGGCGTGGAGATTTCCGGCGGCGAGGCGCAGAAGATCGCGCTTGCCAGGGCCTTGTACAAAAGCGCTCCGTTTATGATTTTGGACGAACCCACTGCCGCGCTGGATCCTGTGGCGGAAGGTGAGGTTTACTCAAGATTTGATGAGATTGTGGGAGACAAGACAGCCGTCTATATCAGTCACCGGCTTTCTTCCTGCCGTTTCTGCGATGTGATCGCGGTGTTTGACCAGGGGCAGATCGTGCAGAAGGGCAGTCATGAGCAGCTGGTTGCCGATGAGAAGGGGAAATATTTTGAATTGTGGCATGCGCAGGCGCAGTATTATAAAAAGTAATGAATGAGAAAAGAGAGGATTACTATGATTATACAGACAGGTTTGCGCACAGACATCCCGGCTTTTTATGCTCAGTGGTTTGCCAACCGTCTGAAAGCCGGCGAGGTCTGTGTGAGAAATCCTTACAATCCGCAGCAGGTGACAAGGTACCGCCTGTCTCCGGAGGTTGTGGACCTGATCGGATTCTGCACGAAGAATCCGCGGCCAATGCTGCGGTATATGGAGCTTTTGAAGCCATACGGCCAGTATTGGTTTGTGACGATCACGCCGTACGGAAAAGAAATAGAGCCGCAGGTCCCGCCCAAGGAGCAGGTGATCGGAGATGTCCGGCGGCTGTCAAAGCTGGTGGGATGCGACTGCGTTGGATGGCGGTACGACCCCATCTTTCTCTTTGGAGAGTATACCGTGGAACGCCACCTGGCAGAGTTTGAGTCGATGGCAGCGGCGCTGGAGGGAAGTACGAAGGTTTGCGTGATCAGCTTTATCGATCTGTATGCGAAGGTACGGCGAAATTTTCCTGAGGTGCGAAGCGTGGGGAGGGCGGAGCGGCTTTTCCTTGGAAGTGAGTTGATCCGTATTGCCGGAAACTATGGAATGACGGTGAAAACCTGCGCGGAGGGCAGAGAACTGGAACCCTATGGGGCCGACTGCGGCGGATGTATGACGGTCCAGACCTATGAGCGGGCGATCGGAGCAAAGCTGGACGTGCCGAAAAGGAAGGGCGCGCGGGAAGAATGTGCCTGCTATCTGGCCAATGATATCGGGCAGTACGATACCTGCGGGCATTTTTGCCGGTATTGTTACGCAAACTCTGACGCGGCGGCGGTGCGCCGGAATTTGCGGCAGCATGATCCGGATTCTCCGCTGTTGATCGGTGAACTGCGAGCGGAGGATCAGATACATGAGGCGGAGCAGAAAAGCTGGATCGATGGGCAGCTGAGTTTATTCTGAACCAGTGGGGAACTGCTGCAAATTCCTGTATATCCGGAAGTGTTTGGCATTTAAGAAAGCTGAATTTGCAACTATTTCAATAACTGAATACCGTTGGTTGAATAAGTATGTAACTATTCAGCTGGATGAATAGTTACATACTTACAAAATTTTTCCCCAAATTTTGAAACCCCTCTTGACATATTATACCCACATTGTTATAGTAGATATAGAACAAGTAAAACGAGAAGACAAATGAAACTCAACAACAAGATTCAATACCCCGGAGACGTCCGGGGTATTTTCAAGTAACAGTTTGGCTTACCACTATCCCGCAAGGTGTTTCCGCACAGAACGTGCGAAAATCCTGAGGTCCGCGGCGTGAAGCTGCAAAGAAATGCAGTTTCTGTGCAATGCCAACCGTGTAATCGTTCAGCCTGAAACTGTTTTGAAAATATCAATCGCAACAAATTTGCTGTAAATTTATAAAAGAGAGGGTGAGCATAATGGCAGCGAAACGAGATTATTACCAGGTGCTGGGCGTCGGCAGGGATGCCGACGGGGCAGCGATAAAAAAGGCGTACCGGAAACTTGCGAAAAAGTATCATCCGGACACAAACGAAGGAGATGCCCATGCGGAGCAGATGTTTAAGGAAGCGACGGAAGCCTACGAGGTCTTAAGTGATCCGGAGAAAAAGAAGCTCTACGATCAGTTCGGCCACGCGGCGTTTGATCAGAGCGGCTCTGGCGCCGGACAGAACTACGGCGCCTATGGTGAAACCGGAGGACAAAATGGAACCGGCGGTTTCAGAGAGTATCATTTTGAAGGCGGCAATATGGATGATATTTTTGGAGATATTTTCGAAAATATGTTCCGTGGCGGCTTTCATGGACAGGGATCCGGAGCCGGCGGCTTCGGCGGCTTTTACGGACAGGAATCCGGGACGGATGGCTTTTCCGGACGCACTTACCGCAGCCGTGGACAGGATGTGCGGGCGGAGGTATCTGTAAGCTTTGACGAGGCCGCCTTTGGATGCGAAAAAACCATTCGCTGTCAGCGGCAGGACGGAAGCGTACAGACACTCCAGATCCGGATTCCGGCAGGAATCGAGGATGGAAAGAGCATCCGCCTCCGCGGCAAGGGAGGTCCCGGCGTTGGAGACGGTCAGCCAGGCGATATGCTCCTGAAAGTCTGTGTTGGAACCAGACTTGGATTTGAGCGGAAAGGCTGCGATGTGTTTTCCACTGTGCAGATTCCGTTTACCACGGCTGTGTTCGGCGGAGAGGTCACGGTGGAGACGCTGACCGGCCATGTGGTCTGCACCATCCGGCCCGGCACGCAGTCCGGCTCTAAAATTCGTTTGAAGGGAAAGGGGATCGTCTCCATGAGCCAGCCATCGGTGTACGGCGACCAGTATGTGACCATCCAGATCCAGGTTCCCACGCAGCTGACCAGAGAGGCGCAGCAAAAGCTGCGGGAATACGAAGCCGCGTGCAAAAAACAGGGCGGCGCCCGCAATTCGGCGGCATGACAGATGTCGGCAGTATCGGCATCATAAGATGTAACGATTCAGCCAGCTGAATTGTTGCGGCATCCGGCCATTGAAAATCGCTTCGCGATGGGCCGGATGCCCGCATGCACTATGTTTTCGGCCAGGTCTGTGCAGTAAATGCACAGACCTGGCCGAATCGTTACCATAAGATTGCTGTCTCATTGAGCGGACGCTTTGCTTCAGAGCCGCTTCCGCCACTCCCGCGGCGACATTCCGTAATACTGCCGGAAGGCAGCGGAAAAATGTTCCACGGAGGAATACCCCAGCATCACGGAAAGATCGGTGATGGTGTTGGAGGGATCGCGGAGCAGGACCAGGGCCGCCGACATTTTCGCTTCAAATTTTTTCTGGAGAAACGTTTTTCCGTAATGCTTCTGCAGCAGCCGTTCTGTCTGGCGCTGGCTCAGGGCCAGACGGGAGGAAAGCTTTTCCAGCGTCAGATCCCGGTATTCGTACAGAAAGGATTCCTCGATGATCAGGTCGTTGCGCTCCGAGAGGGTGTATTCCGCCGGCGGCTCCAGATTTTCACGAAGTTCCAGATTCCGCACGGTGAGTACCAGAAGCTGTTTCAGCAGTGATTCAAGCACCGTATGGTAGCCAAGGCTGCGGTGTTCCAGCTCATGGAACAGAGTCTGCATCAGCGGATGAAGGTTTTGACGGTCCTGGCCGATAAACTGTCCGGTGGAGAGAAAACGGTTGAGAAATTCCGGATTTTTCTCCTGGATCAGAGGGCGGTTCCGGCTCTCAAATTTCAGGTAGATGCAGTATTCCGCCATGGGATCCAAAGGGTCCGGCGTCTGGGAATGTTCCATATGGGGACCGGTGATAAACAGACAGTCCGGCCCTACATGGTACGGCGTGTGGTCCAGGGTGATGAGGCCTTTTCCGTAAGCAATGTAGTGGAGCTCCCAGCTGTTGCTGCTGTGGCTGTGGCTGGGAAACGTGCGGTGCAGCTGTTCAAAAGAAAATTTCAGCGCGTGGCAGCGGACGTTTCCAATGGAAAAGGAAAGTCCGGTGTTATCATAAAATTTCCCGATGATCTGTTGCGGTTCATTCATATCTTATGCCTTTCTGTGGAAAATTCTGCGTTTGACCTTTATCATTTCTTGATGTTAGCACAAAAGAAGAAAAAAAGAAATGCAGATTTTGCGTAACTGTCCGGATGCCGTAACAGCTCAGCCTGCCACTATCCCGGAGGTGTTTTCCCGCAGAATGTGCAAATCCCGAGGACTGCAGCGCGAAACTGCATGGAATGCAGTTTTTGTGCATCGCGAAGCGTGTAACCGTTCGGCAACGCTGAACGGTTACCGGATGCCCGCAAGCACTACGTTTTCATACAGTGTGTGCAGGAAACGCACACACCTGGCTGAGTAGTTGCTGGCTGGTAGATAGTTACCGTTTTGCAAACCTTCGCTGATACGACATATGGACAGTGTTTTTGTCGCTGGTTTCTCTTAAACTTTCCGGTGGGATTGTTATAATGAAAAATAGAAAAATCTATGACTTTCTCCGGTGAGAACCATGTACAGGGGAACCGGGAAAGCAGCATTAAAACAGAGAGAAGGCAGGAGGGACATATCTATGGCAGTGATGATGATGCCAAAAACAATGGTGGGAGCGACGCTCCCTGGCAACAGCACGGTGGAGATGAAGGAGTTTGAAATCCCGAAACCGGGACACGGTGAGGTGCTGATCCAGACGAAGGCGACCACGATCTGCGGCAGCGATATCCGCTGTATCTACCGGGAGCATACGGGAAAAGGCGCGGAGGGATACATTCCGGGCATGGTTGCGGGCCATGAACCCTGCGGCGTGATCGTGGAGGAAGGCGAGGGCCTGCGCAGGTTTAAGAAGGGCGACCGGGTAATCGTCTACCATATTTCCGGCTGCGGCGTGTGCAACGACTGCCGCAGAGGTTATTACATTTCCTGTAAAAGTCCGTTCCGGCGGGCCTATGGCTGGCAGAGAAACGGTGGAATGGCTCCGTATATTCTGGCGGAGGAGAAAGATCTGATCGCCCTGCCGGACGAGCTGACCTACAAGGACGGGGCGCAGGTGGCCTGCGGCTTCGGTACGGTGTATGAGGCCATTGAGAAGATCGGGATCTCCGGAAACGACGCAGTGCTTGTCACCGGTCTTGGTCCGGTGGGCCTGGCGGCGCTGATGCTGGCGAAAGCCATGGGCGCCAACCGGCTGCTGGGTGTGGAGATGAACGAATACAGGATCCAGCTGGCAAAGAAGCTGAATCTGGTGGATGAGGTGTTCCGTCCGGGTGAGGACGCACTGGAGCAGATCCTGAAAGCCACCGGCGGCAAGGGTGTGGAGCGGGCCATCGACGCCAGCGCCAGCGACGCAGGCCGTCAGCTGGCGATCCGCGCCACCCGGGAGTGGGGCAGGATCGCTTTCGTGGGAGAAGGGGGAACCTGCACGTTTTTGCCAAGTCCGGATATGATCCACGGCCAGAAGACAATCTATGGCTCCTGGGTGACCAGCCTGTGGCGTATGGAGGAACTGGTGGAACGGCTGGTGAGATGGCAGATCCATCCGGAGGATCTGATCACCCATGAATTCCCCATAGAGCGAGCCGGGGAGGCTTATCAGCTGATGGCGGAAGGCGGCTGCGGAAAAGTCGCCGTGGTGTTTGGAGAACCGTGACAGGAAGGAGGACATGATGGAAGCAGCAGAGAAGTACACGCCAGGGGAAAACGGACAGCCGGAGGAAAAGAAGTGCGTGTCAGGAGAGACCGGGCAGCCAGGGGAAACGAAATGCGTGTCAGGAGAGACCGGGCAGCCAGAGGAACAGAAGTACGCGTCAGGAGAAACCGGACAGCCGGAAAACGTGGATCCTGCGCTGGTGCCAAAGCGCAGGCTATATACGGGAGCGAAGATCCCGGCGGTGGGACTTGGCACTTTCGGATCCGATAAATACACTGCCGAAGAGATTGCTCAGGCGGTATACGGAGCGGTTTCCTGCGGATACCGGCTGATCGACTGTGCCAGCGTGTACCAGAACGAGAAGGAGATCGGCGGCGCGCTGAGACGTTTGTTTCAGGAGAAGATTGTGAAACGGGAGGAGCTTTTTGTCACCGGAAAAGTCTGGAACGATATGCACGGCGAAGGACAGGTGGAGGTATCCTGCCGGCAGAGCCTGGAAGATCTGGGCCTGGAGTATCTGGATCTGTACCTGATACACTGGCCGTTTCCCAACGCCCATGCGCCCGGCTGCGACGGCGACGCGAGAAATCCCGATTCCCGTCCGTTTTCCGCCGAGGAATATCTGAGCGTCTGGAGACAGTGTGAGCGTCTGGTGGAGCAGGGACTGGTCCGCCACATTGGAATGTCCAATATGACGGTCCAAAAGCTGGAGGCGGTTCTGGACCACTGCCGGATCCGGCCGGCGGCCATTGAGATGGAACTTCATCCGGGCTTTCAGCAGCCAGAGCTGTTCCGCTATGTGACGGAGTGGGGGATCGTTCCCATCGGCTACTGTCCCATCGGCTCGCCGTCGCGGCCGGAGCGGGACCGGACGGCCGGCGATGTGGCGGATATCCATATGCCGGAAATACAGGAGATCGCAAAGAACCATCAGGTACATCCCGCGGTGGTCTGCATCAAATGGGCGGTACAGAACGGACAGATTCCCATTCCGTTTTCCGTGAAGCCGCGGCAGTATCTGGAGAACCTGCGGTGCGCTGTGGAGGACCCGCTGACGGAGGAAGAGATGGAGCTTATCCGCAGGGCAGATAAAAACTGCCGCCTGGTGAAGGGGCAGGTATTTCTCTGGCCGGGCGCGGAAAGCTGGGAGGAACTATGGGATTTGTAAGGTAACTATTCAGCCAGCCACTATCCCGCAAGGTGTTTTCGCACAGAATGTGCGAGAATGTGCGAAAATCCCGAGACCTGCAGCGCGAAACTCCATGAAATGAAGTTTCTGTGCATCGCGAAGCGTGTAATCGTTCCGCTGGCTGAACGGTTACTTTGTAAACGAAAATGCAAAACACTTGCAAATACCTGGAAGATTGTATATCTTTATAAAAAGGCTTGTCCAGAGAAAAACAGAACAGGCAGGAGGAGACTATGACAGAGAGAGAAATTCAGAAGCTGAAAGAAATTGACCAGGTGATCGCAAACGGCACCTATCAGGACACCTGGGAGTCGCTGCAGAGGCATGAGCAGCCCCGCTGGTTTTCCGACGCGAAGTTTGGAATTTTTATCCACTGGGGCGTTTACAGTGTTCCGGCCTTTGCCAACGAATGGTATTCGAGAAATATGTATATCCAGGGGACGCCGGAGTTTGAGCATCACGTAAAAACCTATGGGCCGCACAGTACCTTTGGCTATAAGGACTTTATCCCCATGTTCCGGGCGGAGAAGTTTGACCCGCAGGAATGGATGCAGCTGTTTCAGAAGGCCGGCGCCCGGTATGTGGTCCCGGTGGCGGAGCACCACGACGGCTTCCAGATGTACCGCAGTGAGATTTCCCACTGGAACGCCTGCGAGATGGGGCCAAAGCGGGATGTGCTGGGAGAGCTGTCTGCGGCCGCGCAGGAGCTGGGAATGAAAAACTGCGCGTCCTCCCACCGGGTGGAGCACTGGTTTTTCATGAGTCACGGCAAGGAATTTGACAGCGATATCAAAGAGCCGCTGAAGCGGGGAGATTTCTACTGGCCGTCCATGCCGGAGCCGGACCATCAGGATCTGTTCAGCAAGCCGGAGCCGGATCAGGAATTTATGGAAGACTGGCTGCTGCGCACCTGTGAGATCATCGACGAGTACCGGCCCAGGCTGCTGTACTTTGACTGGTGGATCCAGCACCGGGCAGTGAAGCCGTATCTGAAAAAGTTGGCCGCTTACTATTATAACCGGGCGGAAGAATGGGGCGAGGAAGTGGCTCTTTGTTATAAGCACGACGCGTTTATGTTCGGAACGGCGGTTGTGGATATTGAGCGCGGGCAGTTTGCCGACGTGAAACCCTTCCACTGGCAGACCGACGAGGCTATGGCCACAAACTCCTGGTGCTACACAGACACCAACCTGTACCGCCCGGCGGAGGAAATCCTTCAGGATTTCGTGGATATTGTCAGCAAGAACGGAAATCTTCTGCTGAACGTGGGGCCGAAAGCGGACGGAACCATTGCGGAGGAGGAAAAAGAGATCCTCCGGAAGATGGGAGCCTGGCTGGAGATCAACGGGGAAGCTATTTATGGAAGCAAGACCTGGAGAAAATACGGCGAGGGACCGACGAAGATCGTGGAAGGGCAGTTTGCCGACAGCATCAAAAAGAACTTTACCTCTGAGGATGTGCGCTACACAGTCAACGGAGGAAATATTTACGCCATGGCCATGCGAAGCGCAGAAGACGGAGTTTACCGCTTCCCGGCCCTGGGAGACAGGGACGCGTCCCACGCTCCGGAGTTTCACGGGATCATCGACCAGGTGCAGGTTCTTGGTTTTCCCCAGAGTACCCTGGAATGGGAGCGGAACGAAAACGCGCTGGAGATCCGTACTTCCGGTATTGAGAGCGGCGCGCCGGTGGTATTTAAGATCTGTCTGGAATAAACGGATGCGTAACTATTCCGCTGGCTGATCAGTTACTATAAAACCAGTGCGGCTGTGAAGTCTGTGTTCACAGCCGCACTGGTTTTAATTTTCAAATACCCACGAAACTCCATGGGACACCGTTTTTTGCCTCCGGCATTTTAGCAATAGTTCCGCGATTATGAAGTGTCACAGGCCTGCCTGCCGTCTGCGGCTGTCCATCTGTTTCCGCGCCCAGAGGTAGCAGCCAAAATGCACACAGGCGGTGAGTCCCCAGGTGAGGGGGTAGGAGATATACAGCGTAAACAACGTGTGATTCCAGCGGAACACCGTGAAGATCCATACGATACGCAGTCCGCAGACACCGGCGATGGAGGCCAGCATGGGAAGAATGGAGTAATTCATGCCGCGGAGCATTCCCACCAGCGTATCCATGATCCCGCAGAGAAAATAGGGAAGGCAGATGATAAACAGCCGGATGGTGCCGTAGGAGATAACCTCCGGATCCGTGGAATAGATGCCAAGGAGCGGCTGATGAAGCAGCACCACCAGTCCGCCAAGGGCCAGCCCGATGACCGTCACAAGGGCAAGACAGCGCCGGAGGATCATACCGATTCTCTCGTATTTTCCCGCGCCGATGTTCTGACTGGTAAAGCTGAGGGCTGTCTGATACACGGCGTTCATGGACGTGTAGACAAAGCCTTCCAGGTTGGCTGCCGCTGTATTTCCCGCCATGGCGATGGAGCCGAAGGAGTTTACCGAGGACTGGATCAGCACGTTGGAGATGGAGAACACAGCGCCCTGCAGTCCGGCGGGCAGTCCGATCTGGACGATGCGCAGCAGCTTCTGGGGATAGATCTTCAGCTGCTTCAGCTCCAGGCGGCAGATGCCGCCCAGTTTCGTGAGGCACCGCACCACAAGGATCGCGGACAGGGTCTGGGAGATGATGGTGGCCAGCGCCACGCCTGCCACGCCCATCTGGAACAGGATGACAAAGATCATGTTCAGGACAATGTTCACCACTCCGGCGGTAAACAGGTAGTACAGCGGCCGGCGGGTATCGCCGATGGCGCGCAGGATAGCGGCGCCGAAGTTGTAGAGCATGGTCGCCGGCATTCCGCAGAAGTAGATGGTCATGTACAGTGTGGCGTGGTCCAGCACGTCCTCCGGAGTAGCCATCAGCTCCAGCAGCGGACGGGCGAGAAGCACGCCCACGGCGATCAGGATGATCCCTCCGGCCAGGCTGAGCAGGATGGAGGTATGTATGGTCTCGTGAACGTTTTTCCGGTCTTTTGCCCCGTAATACTGGGCGGTCAGCACGTTGGCCCCGATGGAAAATCCGATGAACAGATTGACCAGCAGGTTGATCAGTGAAGAGGTAGAGCCTACGGCTGCCAGCGCGTGACTGCCGCTGAAACGTCCCACAACGATAATGTCCGCGGCGTTAAAAAGCAGCTGAAGAATGCCGGAAAGCATCAGCGGCAGCGCGAAAAGCAGCAGTTTCCTCAGAAGGGGGCCGTTGCACATGTCAATCTCATATGACTTTTTCATAAGAATCCTCCTTTGCGCGTGTTTCAACATTCTTTTTGGTGATCTGCTGGCCCCGGGACTTCCGCACGTTCTGTGCCAGTTACCTCGTGGGATAGCAGCCGGCCGGACGGTTGCG
Source organism: Fusicatenibacter sp. (assembly GCA_017887445.1). Lineage (GTDB taxonomy): Bacteria > Bacillota > Clostridia > Lachnospirales > Lachnospiraceae > Fusicatenibacter. Next base: position 28,564 of record JAGHIA010000125.1, on the reverse strand, counting down.
CGAAAGTACGCATACACGCAGAAAGGAATGTTCCATGCGCTCTATCCTTTATTATATAAGATTTTAAGTATTTTTCAATGGTATTATCGGAAGTGGTCTGATACAATGAAAAAAGGCGGTGTAACAGTTCAGTCCGCTGAACTATTACGCACTTCGCGATACACAGAAACCGCAGTTCATGCAGTCTCGCGCTGCCGGCCTGGGGATTTTCGCGCATTCTTTGCGAAAACACCTCGCGGGATGGCGGCAGGCGGAACTGTTATTTTGAAAGATTCTGTATATGGGAGATTGTATGACACAGGAAGAAATCAGAAAAAAACTGGAGGAACTGTCGGAGGAAAGCTACCGGGAGTTTTCGTCCTCGTTGCTGCCGGGTGTGGAAAAGGAGCGCATTCTGGGCGTAAGACTTCCGGCGCTTCGCCGTTTGGCGGCCAAAATCGTGAAAGACGGCTTTGCCGCGTACCTGGAAACCGTACCTGGCGGGACCTTTGAGGAGATCATGCTGCGCGGCATGGTCATCGGCAAAGCCGGAGGAACCTTTGAGGAGGCGCTGCCGAGAATCCGGGGATTTCTGCCGGAAATTGACAACTGGTCTGTGTGCGACAGCTTTTGTGCCGGACTGAAGATCGCGGAAAAGTATCCGCGTCAGATGTGGGAGTTCCTGGAGGACTGCATCACCTCCCGGCAGACGTACACGGTGCGCTTCGCCGTGGTGATGATGTTGCAGTATTATGTGAACGATAGCAGCTGGAAAAAAGTTCTGGCATGGATGGAACAGGTGGAGATGGAGGAATACTATGTGCGGATGGCCGTGGCGTGGGCGGTTTCCATCTGTTATGTGAAATATCCCCGGGAGGTGTTTCCGTGGCTGGAGCAGCGCCGCCTGGATGAGGATACATGGAAGAAATCCCTGCAGAAGATCCTGGAGTCCCGCCGTCCCACAGCGGAGGAAAAGGAGAGGATCCGAAATCTGAGGGACGGGGTGTGTTTAAATTGACAGCGGGGCAGTTGTCGGGTATAGTAATGAACGGTGGTGTGCATGAACAAGAAATCGAAGGAAGAGAACATGGAAAAAAAGAAGAAAATACTTTTGCTGACGACAGGAGGTACCATCGCTTCCCACAATACGGAAAAGGGCCTTGTGCCGCTTCTGACGGCGGAGGATCTTATGAAGTATCTTCCGTCGGTACGGCCAAAATGTGATCTGGAGGCGCTGAACCTGTTCAGCCTGGACAGCACAAATATGACTTATAGAGAGTGGCTGAAGATTGCGGCGGCCATTGAGGAAAATTATCAGCGGTACGACGGGTTTGTGATCCTGCACGGGACGGATACCATGGCCTACACGGCGGCGGCTCTGTCCTATCTGATCCAGAATTCCCAAAAACCCATCGTTCTGACCGGTTCCCAGCGGCCGCTGGAGATGGAGATCACCGACGCCAGCATGAATCTGAGGGACAGCATTATCTACGCCATGGACGACCGTTCCAACGGAATCTGTCTGGTGTTCGGAGGAAAGATCATTGCCGGGACCAGGGCAAAGAAAACGCGGAGCATGAGCTACGACGCGTTTTCCAGCATCAATTATCCCCAGCTTGCCGTGATGCGCGGCGAGCATCTGGTGCGGTATATCGAGCCGGAACAGTTTGAGGAGCCGGTGCGGTTTTATCATGGATGGAATCCCAGGGTGTTTCTGCTGAAGCTGACGCCGGGCATCGAGCCGGAGGTGCTGGAGGAGATTTTCCGCAGGTATGACGGGATCATTGTGGAGAGCTTTGGAACCGGAGGAATCCCGGACAGTCTGCTGGACGAATTCAGCAGACTGATGAAACGGTATGAGAACAGCAGAAAAGCCGTGGTCATGACCACACAGGTGACTTACGAGGGAAGCAATCTTGGTATCTACGAGGTGGGACGGAGAATTCTGGACGAGTTCCAGATCCTGGAAGCGCGGGAGATGAACCTGGAGGCGGTCCTCACGAAGCTTATGTGGATCCTGGGCCAGGAGCCGGAAAACTTCTGCCAGATCAGAGACGCGTTTTACCGGAGAGTGAATTACGATCTTTTCGTAACTGTTTAACAAGCGGAATCATCAGGCATCCGGCATTGAAAACCGCTTCGCGGCGGGCCGGATGTCCGCAGGTAATGAAAGAGGTAACTATGGATTATAAATTGCTGTTGGATTCCGTCGTTATGGCGGGAGAGGTTATGCTGCGCAGCGGGGCGGAGACCTGGCGGGTGGAGGACACCATGCTGCGGATGCTGCGCATGTCCCAGCTGAAAACGGCGCAGGTTTTCGCCATGACCACCGGCTTCACCGTCACCCTGGACGATCCTTCCATGGATTCGCTGACGGTGGTGCGCAGGATCGAGAGCCGCTCCATGAATCTGGAGCGGGTGGACCAGATCAATCAGATTTCCAGGAATTTCTGCCGGGGCGAGCTGACGGTGGAGGAGATGTTCCGGGAAGTGAAAAAAATCTACCGGGAGCCGGGGGACACCAGGGCCCATCTGCCCGGCTACATGATTCTTACCGCGGGATTTACCCTGATGCTCGGCGCGGCGGCGCAGGACGCGGCGGTGGCGGCGGTGGCCGGCATACTCAGCGGCTTCGGCGTCTGGCTGTGCCGGAGGATCGGCCTGCATGTGTTTCTGGTCAACGCCATCGGCGCGTTTCTCATTGGCGTGACGGCGATCCTGTGTACCAGGCTGCTGCCGGGGGCGTACGATCTCCATTCGATCATCATCGGCTCCATCATGCCGCTGGTGCCGGGAGTGGCCATCACCAACGCGGTGTACGATACGCTGCACGGGGACTATATATCGGGAGCTGCGCGGATGCTGGAGGCGTTTGTGACGGCGGCGGCCATCGGGATCGGCGTAGGTCTTTCCATGGCGCTGTTCCAGGTAATCTGAGAGGGGGAAGGAAGAATGATAGGAATTATTGTACAGCTGACCGGCGCGTTTCTGGGAACGCTGGGCTTCTGCGTTCTTTTGAACATTCCCCGGAAGCTTTGGGCGTATTCGTCTTTGGTGGGGACGGCGGCCTGGGGCGTATATCTGGCGGCGGAGACGTATACGGACGCGGTGGTAACTTTGAATTTTCTCGCCGCTTTGACTGCGGCAATCCTCGCTCAGATCCTGGCAAGGTTTTTCCGGGCGCCGGTGACTTTGTTTCTGATTCCGGGAATCTTTCCCATGGTGCCGGGCGCGGGTATGTATGAGATTGCCTACAACGCGGTGCAGGGGGATCAGGAGCTGGTAAATCACTATATTATGCAGACTCTGCAGATTGCGGGGGCCATCGCTGTGGGAATTTTTCTCGCGGACATTGTCCAGCGTGTCATAATGCCCAAAAGTATTACAAAAAGCTGACGAAAATCTGAAGTTTCCACGAATCTTTAATTTTAGCATCCTATTTATGGATTTTATGGTATACTAATGCGTGCAGCTAAGAAAATGAAGTTTTCAGAAGGCCACCGCCGTTTGCGGACACGGTTCCCAGACACCTCCAGGCGAAGGCCGACGATATGCAGAGGAGTATGAAAATGAAATTTGATGATGATCACAAGCAGGAGTGGGAGGAACTGGAATTCGACGAGCCAGGCGCAAAGATCGAGAAAGATACAAGCGTCGAGGATCAGGTAGATGAAGCAGTTCAGAAACTGGTAAGGGAGACCATCGGCGTCATCCCCGGAAATGCTTATGACACCAGTGAGGAGGAGCGGAAAGAGGAAGCGCCGGGCGGCAGCGAAGCGGACGACGAAGAAGAGTACGAAGCTGAGGACGACGATGAGGAATACGAGTACGAAGACGACGATGAGGACGACGAGGAGAATCCCCGCAGAAAAGGCGGAAAGAAAGGACTTCTTGCGTTTGGGATCGCCGCGGCTCTGGTTGTTGTCCTGCTGGCCGGATTTTACGGCTACCGGGCCTTTTACTATACCAGCCATTTCTTTGACGGTACGGTGATCAACGGAATGGACTGCTCAGATAAGACGGTGGAGCAGGTGGAACGGCAGATCGAGGAGACGGCCAAAACCTATGCCCTTGATATTCAGTTCCGCAACGGAGAGCAGCAGATCCTTGGAAGCAGCATCGATTACCGCTACCAGCCGGACGGCGGCGTGCAGGCGCTGCTGAATCAGCAGAGCGCTTTCGCATGGCTGCTGGAAAATTCCAAGAGCAAGAAGCACGAGGTTTCCGTGCAGATGCAGTATGACGCGGCCAAGCTGGAGGAGCAGGTGAGCCAGTTCCCGCAGCTTCAGGAAGACCAGATGGAAGCGCCGGCCGACGCAAGGATCGACTTTACGGACGGCAAGTTTGTGGCCACAGAGTCCAGTCAGGGAACCAAGCTTGACGTGGCGAAAGCAAAAGAAGCCATCACCCTGGCGGTGACCACGGGGGCTTTGGAGCTGGATATGGAAGAAGCGGGCGTTTATCAGGAGCCTGCGGTATCCCTGGAGGACAGCGGACTGGAGGAACAGGCAGCCACGCTCAACGAGCTGGTCAGCGCCAGCATCATCTATCAGCTTCCCGGCGGACAGACGAAGGTTCTGGACGGAACTATGATGAAGGACTGGCTGTCGGTGGATGAAAACGGAAGCTATTCCAAGAACGAGGAAGTCTGGAATCAGAAGCTTGGCGAATTTGTGGCCGGACTTGCGGCGGAGGTTGACACCTACGGCAAGGAGCAGACCTTCCCTGCCACAGGGATCGACGGCGGCGTGAAAGTCACCCAGTCCAATTACGGATGGAAGATTGACCAGGAGCAGGAGATCGCGCAGCTTTCCAAGGATATTTCCGAGCATCTGACCACCACAAGAGAGCCGGTGTACGCCAGCAAAGAATTTGCCCAGGACAACAATGGTTTCGGAAATACATATGTGGAGATCGATATCAGCCGTCAGCATGTATGGTTTTACAAGGACGGTTCGAGAATCGTGGACAGCGAGTGTGTGAGCGGAAAGATGGTCAAGAGCCGTTATACACCTTCCGGTATCTTCACATTGGTATCCAAAACCAGTCCGAAAACCCTGCGCGGCCCCAAGAAAGCGGACGGCAGCTATGAGTGGGAGTCGGACGTGACCTTCTGGATGCCGTTCAACGGCGGGATCGGACTGCACGACGCCACCTGGCGCAGCAGCTTCGGCGGCAATATTTATAAAAACAGCGGTTCCCACGGGTGCATCAACCTGCCCTACAACGTGGCGAAGACCATTTACAACAATATCGAGGTAGGTACGCCAATCATTGTCTACTATTCCAATAGTTATACCGTGAGAGACGATTCGGCGGAGCGGGAAGCAGAAAACCTGCCCACCAGCGCAACCGTGACGGATCCGACGTCAACGCCGTCGCCGTCAGCGACTCAGGCGCCCACCGCAACCGCGCGGCCGACCCAGGCGCCGACCACAACCGCACGGCCGACCCAGACGCCGACCACAACACCGACGGAGACACCGACCACGACACCGGAACCGACGGATACGCCGGCCACAACGCCGGAGCCAACAGATACGCCGACCCCGGAACCTACGCAGCCGCAGGAACCGACAGAACCGCCAGCGACCCCGTCGCCGGAACCATCCGACACACCGGACGGAACGCCTGCCCCCACGGAGGCGCCAGACGAAACGCCGCAGCCTACCGAGGCACCGGCGTCCGCCGCGGATCCGACGGCTGCGCCGGAAACGGCATCGTAATATAATTTTGTACAAAAAAATCCACTGCAGGAGGATTCCGCTACGGTTCCTCTGCCTGAAGAAGACAGAGACACCGCAAAAGCCAGGATTCTTCGCAGTGGATTTTTGAATTTACAAACTCGCGCTAAAACAGCCGGGTAAGATCTAACGGTCTTTCAATGGTATATTCCGGCTGTTCGGCGCTGCCGAAGCCGTAAGAGGCAAAGACGAAGGGAACGCCGGCTTTTTTGCAGGCCTTCTGGTCGCCGGCGGTGTCGCCCACATAGACAGGGGCTTTCAGTCCGTGTTTCGCGGTGATGGCGGCGATGTTTTCCGCTTTCGCCTGTCCGGTGTCGCCGGGGCAGAGATGATCCTGAAAATAGCGTCCAAGGCCGGTGGCTTCCAGAAATACCTCGATATAGCCGGCCTGACAGTTGCTGACGATAAAAAGAGGATAACGCTTCGAGAGGATCTCAAGCGCCTCCTCCAGCGTGTCGTAAACCGCCGCGGGATGGGCGAGAAGCTCCCGGTGTTCCTCCGCGCAGCAAAGGTCTATGAGGGTCAGCTGGCGTTCCCGTGGATATTTCTCAAAAAGCACGGCGGCGATATCCGGGAGAAGCCGGCCGAACAGCCCCTTTAAGGTGTTGCCGGTGATGGTTGGTTCCAGGTCGGTTTCCTGTTGGAGAATACGGTTCCAGGCACGGGCCACCGTGTCGGTGGAATCCCACAAAGTGCCGTCAACATCGAAGATGATACTGTCAATCACGATTTGTTCCTCAGCTTTCTTTTTTATGATGTCAAGGTCAAAAGCTGGCGCCCGCGGACGGGTTCTGAAAATTCACACGGTTTCGGAACCCAAGAACCTCTAAGGTTTCAAAAATTTGCTAAAACCGTGTCCCCAAAGAAAGAACTCGCAAGCTCAAACAGCTTTCTTTGGGGACACAACGCAAATTTTTGAAACCTAAGAGGTTTAGGGTTCCTGCAAATGTGTAAATTTTCAGAACCCGTCCGCGGGCGCCAGCTTTTGACCTTGACATCTTCTTGTGTTTTCATTTTAGGGAAAACAGGGCGGAAAATCAATGTTTATTTTGCATTTTTGGTAAAAATGTGGCAAAATATACAAAGGAGAATTTATATGCTTGAAAACATGACAGAACCATTGCTCAGATGGTATGAAAAAAATCACAGAGAGCTCCCCTGGCGGGAGCAAAGAGACGCCTACAGGATCTGGGTGTCGGAGATCATGCTTCAGCAGACACGGGTGGAGGCGGTGCGGCCGTATTTTGAGCGGTTCCTTCAGGCCCTTCCCACCGTGCAGGCGCTGGCCCAATGTCCGGAGGAAAAACTGCTGAAGCTGTGGGAAGGTCTGGGATATTACAACCGGGTAAAAAATATGCAGAAAGCGGCAAAGATTCTGTGCAGCCAGTACGGCGGAAAGCTTCCGGCGGATCATCAGGCGCTTCTTGCGCTGCCGGGTATCGGAAGCTACACGGCGGGGGCTATCGCTTCCATTGCCTATGGTATTCCTGTGCCAGCGGTGGACGGGAACGTTCTGCGGGTGCTGGCAAGGCTCCGTATGGATGACGGCGACATTATGAAGCAGTCCGTGCGCAGCCGGGTGGAGCGGGAACTGCTGGCAGTGATGCCCGCGGACCGGCCGGGAGAGTACAATCAGGCGCTGATGGAGTTGGGAGCTTTGGTGTGCGTGCCAAACGGCGCTCCATTATGTGAAAAATGTCCCATAAAGGAATTGTGCAAAGCGAGAAAATCGGGTACAATAGAATCCTACCCGGTAAAAGAAAAGAAGGCCGGACGGAAGCTGGAAAAACGCACGGTGCTGCTGATTCTGGACGGCAGCCATGTGGCGGTGAGAAAACGCCCTGAGCGCGGACTTCTGGCCGGACTTTACGAATTTCCCAATGAGAAAGGGTGGCTTTCGCAGGACGAGGCGCTTTCCTTCGTGGAAAACCAGGGACTGACGCCGCTGCAGATTCTTCCGCTGCCGGGTACAAAGCATATTTTTTCTCATGTGGAATGGCATATGACCGGCTATGTGGTGAAGATCGCCGAGCCGGACAAAACGCAAAAGGACGGCCTTTTGTTTGTAGGGACAGAGGAAGCGCAGGAGCGCTATCCTGTGCCGGCGGCATTCGCGTTTTATGCCGGATATATGAACCTGCGTCTTGGTCAGGACAAATACCAGGACAGAAAATAAAGAAAGAAAAAGGAAGTTTGGAAGGAAACTTCCAAATCTGCCAGTATTGGCGCAGCCGTAACTGTTCAGCTGGCTGAACTGTTACCAGAGACTGAATCGTTACGCGCAGCCAGTGCGCCATGAAAGGGGAAATCATGAAAATATTGACTTTTGCCGTACCCTGTTACAATTCAGAAGCCTATATGGAAAAGTGCATCGATTCTCTCCTGAAGGGAGGAGAGGATGTGGAGATCCTGATCGTCAACGACGGCTCCAAGGACCGCACGGCCGAAATCGCAGAAGAATACGCGAAGAAATATCCGACCATCGTGCGGGCCATCCATCAGGAGAACAAAGGCCACGGGGGCGCGGTGAATACGGGACTGGCAAATGCCACAGGACTTTACTTCAAGGTTGTGGACAGCGACGACTGGGTAAACGAGGAGGCCTACAGAAAAATCCTGCAGGTGCTGGAGGACGCGGTCCGGGGAGACAGGACCCTGGATATGCTGATCAGCAATTACGTTTACGAGAAGGTGGGAGCGAAAAGAAAACGCGTGATGCGCTACGCCCATTCGCTGCCGGAGGACACGTTTTTCGGCTGGAATGACACCAAATCCCTGGGAAGCACCAGATATATCCTGATGCACTCCCTGATCTTCCGCACAGACCTTTTGCGGGACTGTGGACTGGAGCTGCCGGAGCATACCTTTTATGTGGATAACCTGGTGGCGTTCATCCCGTTCCCGTATGTGAAGACCATGTATTATGTGGACGTGAATTTTTACCGTTACTACATCGGCCGCAGCGACCAGTCGGTCAACGAGCAGGTGATGATCGGCCGTATCGACCAGCAGATTCGTGTCAACAAGCTGATGATCGACTACATGGGACAGCAGAAAAATCTCAACAAGCAGCTGAGAAAATATATGGTAAATTATCTGAGCATGATCATGACCGTGTCGTCGGTGATGATGATGCGCTCCGAGCTGGAGGAAAATCTGAAAAAGAAGGACGAACTCTGGAAATATCTGAAAAGCCAGGACCCGGTGGATTATTTCAGGATCCGCCACGGGGTGCTCGGTTCCATTATGAGCGCCAAGAGCCGTCCGAGCCAGAAGATCGCGGTTTACGGCTACAAGCTGGCGCAGAAGATTTACGGTTTCAATTAAGAGCAAGGGCAGGAAAGTCTGGAAGGTAACTTCCGGATCTGCCGTTATTGGCGCAGCCAGCGCGCCTTGAAAGGAGAGGGCAGGAAAGTCTGGAAGTAACTTTCAGACCTGCCATTATTGGCGCAGCCAGTGCGCCATGAAAGAGGAAAGGATAAAAAGTTTGGAAGGTAACTTCCAAATCTACTATTATTGGCGCAGCTAGTGCGCCATGAAAGGAGTAAAAATGGAAATAGACGTGGAGCAGTTTCAGGGCCCCTGTTCCTGTAAGCGGCAGCATGAGATCACTGTAAAAGGGATCTGGATCCAATCCGGCGCCGCGAAAAAGCTGTATGAGATGCTGACGGAGGGAGAACTTCGGGACTTTTCCGCACCGGCTATTGTCTGGGACGAAAACACAAGGCAGGCGGCCCAGGAAGCGCTGGAGGATGTGGAGGAGCTCTGCGAGTCGGTGTGTCTCGACTGTGAGAATCTTCACGCGGACAACCACGGAGTGGAAATCCTGGAGGAGACCCTTCCGGAGGAGACGGACCTGATTCTGGCGGTGGGCAGCGGTACCATTCATGATCTGAGCCGCTATGTGTCCCACAAATGGGGGATCCCCTTTATCTCCGTGCCCACGGCGGCCAGTGTGGACGGCTTTGTGTCCACGGTGGCGGCAATGACCTGGGACGGAATGAAAAAGACCATACCGGCGCAGGCGCCGCTGTATGTGTTCGCGGATACGGATATCTTTTCAAAGGCTCCGTACCGTCTGACCGCGTCGGGTATGTCGGATCTGATGGGCAAATATATCGCGTTGGCAGATTGGAAGATCGCTTCTCTGGTGACGGATGAATACATCTGTGAGCGGACGGTGGCTCTGGAGGAGGAGGCGCTGGAGAAGACAGTGTCCCTCATCGACGAGCTGAAGGAAGGCGAGCCGGAAGCCTGCGAGCAGCTGATGTACGCGCTGCTCCTTTCCGGGATCGCCATGCAGATGGTGGGAAATTCCCGTCCGGCCTCCTGCGCGGAGCATCACGTCTCTCATTTATGGGAGATGCAGGTGATCAACGGTCAGGTGGACGCGCTTCACGGAGAAAAAGTCTCGGTAGGACTGATCCTGGTGAGAAAAAAATACGAGGAAATCGCAAGAGCCATTCGTCAGGGAACCTGCCGTCTGAAGCCGTACCACGGTCTGGAGACGGAGCTTCTTTTGGAAACCTTTGGCAAAAAGGGACTGATGGAGAGCACCGTCAGGGAGAATACGCCGGACCCGCTGGAACTGGTGGACCCGGAGCGGCTGATGGAGCTGCTCCCGGAGATCGCGGACATCATTGACCAGATCCCGCCGGCAAAGAAGCTGACGGATATCCTTAAAAAGGCAGGCTGCTGTTATGAGCCAGAGCAGGTGGGGATTTCCAGGGAACTGGTTCCGATGACGCTTACGCTTTGTCCGTATGCGAGAAACCGGCTGAGTTTTCTCCGCATGAGTAAGATGCTTCAGGGATATGATCAATGATAGACTTTGCGCAAAAACAGCCGGAAGGGAGGTGCTTGGATGAGAGTTGGCATGGGATATGACGTACACCGCCTGGTGGAGGGCAGAAAGCTGATCCTTGGCGGTGTGGAGATCCCTCATACCTTAGGTCTGCTGGGACATTCGGACGCGGACGTGCTGGTACACGCGGTGATGGACGCTCTGCTGGGAGCGGCGGCGCTTCGTGATATCGGGCGTCATTTTCCGGATACCGATCCGGCCTATGAGGGAGCGTCCAGTATTGAACTGCTCCGCCATGTGGGCAGAATGCTGGAAGAGCGGATGTATCTGATCGAAAATATTGACGCGACGGTGATTGCGCAGCAGCCAAAGCTTCTGCCATACATTGACACGATGGTGGAAAATATCGCGAATGCCTTGAAGCTGGAGACGGATCAGGTGAATGTAAAGGCCACCACAGAGGAGGGACTGGGATTTACCGGAAACGGAGATGGTATTTCCGCTCATGCCGTTTGCAGTATTGTAAAAGCGCTGGATGTGCTGCCGGACGACCGGATGGCGTCCGGATGCCCGGGATGTGCAGGCTGCGCCGGGGGACAGTAAACGGCAGGGAAAAAGAAAAAATGACACGATGGAGGTGCACAGTTTGAAAGAGTATTTGCAGGAAAGCAGCGAGGTGCTTGCTGCCCTACAGTCACAGGACAATGGTCTGAGCAGCAGCGAAGCTTCGAAACGTCTGGAACAATACGGAAAGAACAAGCTGAAAGAGGGTAAGAAAACGCCGCTGATCGTTCGGTTCCTGGAGGAATTGAAGGACCCGATGATCATTATCCTGATCGTCGCGGCAGCGATTTCCGGCGTTACGTCGTTTTACTCAGGAGAGTCTTTCGCGGACGTTATCATTATTCTGATCGTTGTTATCATCAACGCGGTGCTTGGCGTTGTGCAGGAGAGCAAGGCGGAGAAAGCCATTGCCGCGCTGCAGGAAATTACGGCGGCCACGTCAAAGGTGATCCGCGACGGACATCAGATCACAGTAAAGAGCGAGGAACTGGTTCCCGGCGATGTGATCGTCCTTGAGGCCGGCGACGCGGTACCGGCGGACGCCCGTGTGCTGGAAAGCGCCAGCATGAAAATCGAGGAGGCGGCTCTGACCGGAGAATCTGTTCCGGTAAACAAGAAAGCGGACGCCCTTTCTCTGAATGGAGAGAAGGACATTCCTCTGGGCGACCGGAAGAACATGATGTATATGGGAAGTACCGTGGTATACGGACGCGGCCGCGCCGTTGTCACCGGTACGGGAATGAACACGGAAATGGGTAAGATCGCGGACGCCCTTGCCAACGCCAAGGACGACGAGACTCCGCTGCAGATCAAGCTGAATCAGCTGAGCAAGATCCTGACGGTGCTGGTAATCGGTATTTGCGCGGTGATTTTTGCGGTTGACCTGATCCGGGCATATCCGGATATCACCGGAGAGGGAATGCTGGATACCTTTATGGTAGCGGTCAGTCTGGCGGTTGCGGCGATCCCGGAAGGTCTGGCGGCGGTTGTGACCATCGTTTTGTCCATCGGCGTCACGAAGATGTCCCAGAGAAACGCGGTGATCCGAAAACTGACGGCGGTGGAGACACTGGGCTGTACCCAGATTATCTGTTCCGATAAGACCGGTACCCTGACCCAGAACAAGATGACGGTTGTGGAGCATTCCGCGTCCGACGAGATGGAGCTGGCGAAAGCTATGGCTCTTTGCTCTGACGCAGAGCAGGATGAGACCGGAGAGGCTGTGGGCGAGCCTACCGAGTGCGCGCTGGTCAACGACGCCACAAAGATGAACTGCCCGAAGAACCAGTTGAAGAATCAGTATCCGCGTATTATGGAAGCGCCGTTCGATTCCGGACGGAAGATGATGTCCACGGTACACAAGCTTGCCGACGGCACCATCGTTCAGTTTACCAAGGGCGCGCCGGACGAGGTTCTGAAACGGTGTACCAGCGCGTGGGTGGACGGTAAGGCTGTTCCCATGACGCAGAAGATGCATGAAGAAATCCTTGCTGCCAACAAAGGAATGGCGGACCAGGCCCTTCGTGTCCTGGCAGCGGCAAAGAGAATGTGGACCCAGGCGCCGGAAAGCAGCGATCCGTCCTATCTGGAGCAGGAGCTTTGCTTCGTAGGTCTGTCCGGCATGATTGACCCGATCCGTCCGGAGGTAAAGGACGCCATCGAAGAGTGCCGCAGCGCGGGAATCCGTCCGATCATGATCACTGGAGACCACAAGGATACGGCGGTTGCCATTGCCAAACAGCTGGGTATCATCAAAGACGCCAGCGAGGCGATCACAGGCTCTCAGCTCAATGACATCAGCGACAGCGACCTTGACAGAGAGATTGAAAAATATTCCGTATATGCCCGCGTACAGCCGGAGCATAAAGTGCGGATTGTAGACGCATGGAAGAAGAAAGGCAAGATCACGGCGATGACCGGAGACGGCGTCAACGACGCTCCTTCCATCAAACGTGCGGATATCGGTGTCGGCATGGGTATCACGGGAACCGACGTTACAAAGAACGTGGCGGATATGGTTCTGGCAGACGACAACTTTGCCACGATTGTTTCCGCGGTAGAAGAAGGAAGAAGAATTTACGACAACATCCGTAAAGCCATTCAGTTCCTGCTCTCCGCGAACCTGGCTGAGGTGCTCTCGATCTTCTTTGCTACACTGATGAGCTTTACCATTCTGCAGCCGGTACACCTGCTGTGGATCAACCTGATCACCGACTGCTTCCCGGCGCTGGCGCTTGGTATGGAAGAGAGTGAAAAGGACAGCATGCAGAAACCGCCGAGAGATTCCAAAGAAGGCATTTTTGCTGGCGGTATGGGATTTGATGTGTTCTATCAGGGTGTCTGGATCACGATCCTGACGCTGGGATCCTACTTTATCGGACATTATATTGAGGCAGGAAAATGGGAAATCGTTAACAGCGCCGACGGTATGACCATGGCGTTCCTGACGTTGTCCATGGTGGAAATCTTCCACTCCTTCAATATGCGTTCCAGACGTGGCTCGATCTTCCGCCTCAACAGCAAGAACGTCTATATCTGGGGCGCGATGCTGCTGGCGCTGATTCTGACTACGGCGGTTATCTATGTACCGTTCCTGTCGGAGGCGTTCTCCTTTGAGCATATCAGCCTGATGGAGTATGGGGTGGCGATGCTGCTTGGATTTATCATTATTCCTGTAATGGAGATCACAAAGGCTGTTCAGAGAAAACTGAATAAGTAATCTGCAGGAACGATTCAGCTGTCTGAACTGTTACAATCTGCAAGGTGGCCGCGGCTCTCATGGAGGGCCGCGGCTTTTGACAAAAAGCGTCCCGCGCCGGCGGCTGGGGCGCGGGGAAATCTTAACGCGCCGGAGACGTTCCGGACGGGGAACGATGTGATTTGACAGGAGGTTCTATGACTTTTTCAATGGAAACCGGCATGCCGGTTCTTACGGTGTTTTTACAGGGGCTGCTTAGTTTCTTTTCGCCTTGTGTGCTGCCGCTGGTGCCGCTTTATGTTGGGTATTTGTCCGGTGGGGCGAGGGTTGTGAGGGAGGATGGCTCGGTTTCTTATCCCCGGGGGAAGGTGCTGCTGCATACGGTTTGTTTTGTGGTGGGGATCAGTTTTGCGTTTTTCGCGCTGGGTTTTGGGTTTTCGGCGCTGGGGCGTTTTTTCTCCGGGAACCGGACGGTGTTTGCGCGGATCAGCGGCGTCCTGATGATCTTGTTTGGGGTTTACCAGACAGGTGTGCTGGGGCATCTGAAACTGGCGGACCGGGAGCACAGGTTTCATTTCCGGCTGGAGCGGTTTGCCATGAATCCGTTGGTGGCGCTGGTGTTTGGCTTTACGTTCAGTTTTGCGTGGACGCCGTGTGTGGGTCCGGCGCTGGCCAGTGTACTGCTGATGGTGTCTACCGCCGCGTCGCCGGCGGCAGGGTATCTGCTGATCGGTGTTTATACGGCTGGTTTTGTGATTCCGTTCCTGGCGGTGGGCCTGTTTACGGGAACCGTGCTGGAGTTCTTTCGCAGGAATCAGAGGATCCTGCGCTATACGGTGAAGGCCGGCGCTGTGCTGATGATCCTGCTGGGCGTAATGACCTTCAGCGGTTGGATGAATGGTCTGACCGGTTATCTTTCTTCCTTTGGCGGAGCCAGTGGTGTGGAGCGCGAAGCTGTCTCGGAGAGCGGCGGTAAAGGGCCGGGAGCTTCTGATGGAGACGGTATTGACGGCCAGGAGGAGGATGGGAGAAACGAAAGCGATTCCGAAAACGGAGCGGCAGCAGATTCCGGAAACCAAGAGCCATCAGAGAATTCGGGAGGAGGCCAGGCGTCGGAAAGTCCGCAGAGCGGGGAAGTGACAGGAAGTTCGGAAAGTGAGACGACGTCGGGAAATTCGGAAAGTTCAGGAAGTTCAGAAAGCAAAGATCAGGAGATGGATCTGCCGGATGCGCCGGATATTGTCCTGAAGGATCAGTATGGGACGGAGCACACGCTGTCCGATTACCGGGGAAAGACGGTATTTCTCAATTTCTGGGCCACCTGGTGTGGCCCCTGCAAGCAGGAGATGCCGGATATCCAGGCATTGTACGAAGAGTACGGGGAGAACTCGGAGGATTTGATCGTTCTCGGGATTGCCAATCCAAAAACCGACGGATATCCCAATAATGCCGACGTGAGCCAGGAGGAGATCGAGGCGTTTCTGGAGGAAAACGGCTACACCTATCCGGTGCTGATGGATACCACCGGCGAAAGCTTTGCCATGTACGGGATTTCCGCGTTTCCAACCACATTTATGATCACGGACGAGGGTAAGGTTTTCGGCTATGCCAGCGGCACACTCACGGATGATATGATCCACAGTATTGTGGATCAGACAATGACCGGGGTGCGGGCTGAGGGGTAGATTGGGCAGCATCCGGCCATGGAAAATTGCTTCGCGATGAGCCGGATGCCTGCAGGCACTACGTTTTCATACGATCTGCGCAGTAAATGCGCAGATCTGGTTGAATCATTACTTGGGGAGTACGGAAAGTTATGGAATATGAAAAAAGAATCCTGATCCTCGGAGCCAGCGGAACCGTCGGTAGAAAAATCGCACAGGTATTGAGCAGTGAGAAAACATGGAAGGTGACGGGAACTTTCCACCTGGCGGCGCAGTCTGCGAACCCTTCCAGACAGAGAGCGAATCATACAAGGCCGGGTGAACGTGTTGGCGAAAACACGAGAGCGTGTGGTGACGCACATCTTGCGGAAAACAATTTTCAAACACACTCTGGCGGCGGGGCGGACAGGTGTGAGATGATGCAGTTTTCGCTGGAGCAGAAAGGACGGTTGGAGGAAATCCTGGAGCAGACGCAGCCGGATGTGATCGTGTCCGCCCTTCGCGGTGATTATGAGCTTCTGCTGGAGACTCACAGAAAGGCGGCCGCATATCTGAACTGCCGGCGAGGACGGATGATTTTTCTTTCCAGCGCCAATGTGTTTGATGGAAAGACAGATACGGTCCATTATGAAGACGATACGCCTGGTTCGGTCAGCGAGTATGGAAATTATAAGATCGCCTGTGAAAGGCTGCTGACGGAATGGCTGGGCGCCCGGCTTTCCATCCTGCGCCTTCCTTTTGTGTGGGGACAGGATTCCCCGAGGATCCGGCAGGTGAGGGAAGGCTGCCGCGCGGGGCGGCTGGAAGTGTTTCAAGGACTGAGAAGCAATCACGCCGCGGATCTGCAGATAGCAGACTATGTGCGGTGGGTGATCGGAAATGAAAAAGGCGGGATTTTTCATGTGGGAACGTCTGAGGTGACGGAGTATTTGTGGTTCATCGGGCAGATGATGGAAGGGACCGGATGGAACCGTCCAAAGTTTGTGTGCACGGAGACATCGCAGACTATGGCGGTGCTGACAGCGCGGGAAGATCTTCCGGCGTTTTTAAAGTGGACGACGAGGAATCTTCTGGAATATCTTTGCGGTCAGAGAACTACGCCAATCGGGATAGTCAGAATGAGCCGCAGGCTTCCGTACCCATGCACCCCCGAACAGGAGATCATCGAGGAAAGCGGAACGGTACGCAGGATTATTACAGCTGCTCATTGTTTTCGTCTGCATCTGCCGCTGTCAAACGGGACAACAGAAGGCACAGAGATTCAGGAGATCACGCCGGTGGTTTATCAAAGCTGTATGCACCCGGAGCAGATCCGTATTTATCCGGTGGAGCTGGAATTTTCGGAGGAGGAGATTCTGTTCCAGGTGAGAGATCAGCAGTGGAAAATTGCTGCGGATCAGGCGGACTCGGTGGAAATCCTCGACTGGGAGGCGAAGGTGGAGAAGAAAAGCTGTATTCCATGTACCAACTGCGGCAGGTGCAGCTGGTAGAGAAAAAGGGAATCCTTTGGGGTCTTGAAGAAAGATGGTGATTCGAATGATTTAGTCATATTAAATTAAATATTTTAAGTAGAAAAAATGTTATGAAGGGGGATTTAATCTATGAAAAAATTTGTTATATTATGTACAATTGTTTGCATGATTTGCATATCGACAAATCCTTTGTATGCAAGCACAAAAGTAAATGAGGAATCTATTGTAGATTCATTTACTCGTGAAAGAGTATACGGCGAGATGGTTAGTGGAAATATTACGAATGAAGAAGATGTTTTAAAAGTGGCTGTAGAACAATATTGGCAACGGAAAAGTATAACGATAGATACTTTAGATGCTGAAACAGAATATGATGATGGAAGTTTTTCAATCACTCAGTCGCTTGGAAGTTACATCGATGAAGATGGAAATGTTAATGAGAACATACTATCAACAGGATTGATAGTATTAGATGAAGATAATAATCTGGTAAGAATAAGTGAAGTATCAAATCCATCAGGTAATGCGACTTTTAGTGAATATAATATTTATGCAACGATGACCGTAAATATGACAATAGATAAACAAAAATTGCAAGTTCACTTTAATTCTTTCAAAACAAGGTTGACCTACGGGACAGCGATGAAAGCGGGAAAATTAATTCAAGGCGGTTGGCATGCAGAAACCCTTACAGAATTTTATTCTGAAACAGAAAAAACATATGCAAATCCAGATGCCAATAAAGATTATCAATTTGTTCCTTCATATAAACAAATGGTTACATATGAAAATGTTGGAACAGGAGCGCAAGCTTATTCTAAAGTTATGGTGGGTTCCAAAGGTATTGGATTATCATTTACTGTTCAAGGAAAACCAGCTGCGCCTGATGGTGAGTGGATTACGGAATATTATTAAAAAGTTCAGTTGTCAAGGATGACCGTCTATAAGTGAAGTGGTGAAGAGAATGAAAAAAAATTCCTATTTATGTTTATGGCAGCTTGTGTCCTGGCGTCGCTGACCTCCTGCCAGTCTGCCAAACCAGATGCTTATCTGAACTATCCAGATCTGGAATGGGGCATGACGCCGGAAGAAGTTTTTGAGTCTATGGAGATCAGGGAAGAAAATATCGAAAACCATGATATCGCGGATCGGACAGAGTCCTATCGCCTGACAGACGTGGAGTTGTTCGGCGAAGAGCCATCGACGTTGGTCATGAATTTTATGGATATGACGTATTCCGAGGATTTTCCGTACGGCGGTGAAGAAGGCGCAAAGCGCGGACTTGTGGAGATACTTGCGTATTATCCAGAGGATGCCGATATGGACGGCGTGATGACTCAGATGAAAAAAGTGTATGGAAATCCGCTCCCTGAAATTTACGAGTTTGAACCGGGGATTAATCGTCAGGGACTTCGGGAGGAACCCACCAAAGAATCAGACACTTTAAAATTGTGGGGAGGTCCCGTGTTGTCTGAAGTTATTGAGGAAGATTCGTCTCACCAATACCGGGATATGTGGAAAACATACTATCCGGGTATTGATGATGAAAACTGGGAGCTGTTTTATGAAAAGGGCAGATTGGTCACAGGTACTTATTCTGATGACGTGGGCGCAAAAGGAGTGTCTTTGAACGCGTATCATTTTATGGTCTACAATGAATTGCAGGAATACTTTGGAGAATAAAGACCTGCGGCTGAAAATGGCAGGTCATGTTTTGTAAACGAAGTATGTGAGGCTGTTCGGAACATTATGGTTTCGGACAGCTTCTTTTTGCATAGGTGCAGCATGTGACCTTGACATCTTGTATAGGATAATCGTAGGAAACGTGCTATTCAGCCAGGTCTGTGCATTTATTGCGCAGACCCTATGAAAACGTAATGTCTGCGGGCATCGTAATTGCGAAAGTCCACTGCAAAAATCACGTTGACATGATCACGCTTGACAAATACAATAATAGAAAAGGTTACTGCGCCGGAATACGCGCGGCAAATCCCATGGAAGAGAGGAGAACCTATGGAACGATGGCAATGGCTGCTTCTGGCCCTGCCGGAAATGGCGGCGGGAACCGGAGTCTATTTTCTTTTAAAATACCGCCTGGACAGCAAATGGAAAATCCTGGCCAAGTGCATGGTGACGTGGATGGCGGTCTGCACAGCGGCCGCCGGAGTGATCCTACAGGGGAAAACGCCCTTCGCCAGTCTGATTTTCTGGGCGATGGTGTTGTTTCTGGCGGCGGACGGTCTTCTGGAGGTATGCTTTCCGGCCGGAGCGGCGGTGTTTGCCCTGGGGCATGTGCTGCTGATCGTCTGGTTTTTCCGCCAGGGCGGACTTCACCCGATGACGGCGGCGGTCTTTCTGGTTCTCTGTCTGGTGGCGCTTTTGCTGTTCCGGGGAGAGTGCGGAAAGCTGTGGAAGGAAAAAAATTACCTGATCATGGGCGGTCTGCTGTTTTATCTGGACTTTCTGATGCTGATGGTTTCCATGGCGGTGCTTCTGCCGGTTTCCATGGGAGGGAAGGGCCTGCTGCCCGGCGCAGGGGCGCTGGCGTTTGCGGCCTCAGATATGATGGTGGGGAAAAATATCCTTGTGGGACTCTCCAGAAAGAAAAACGATTTTGCGCTGGGCCTGTATTACGCCGCGGTGCTGGCCATTGCGCTGGTGACGTGGAAGTAGAGAATGTTTGAAAATTTATTCCTGCACTCTGCACGCCTCACTTTGCGGGAAATTTGTCCCGAAATCAGTCTGCGCAGTCCGCTGCGTTTCCCGGTTCCGGAACAGATTCCCCACAAACTGTGACGCACATCTTGCAGAAAGCAATTTTCAAATACGTTCGGAGTCAGGTGTAAGCATCTAAGGTTTGCGTTGCGAGATAAGTACAGAATGACGAAAGGAAGGGGAAAAAGAAAACCATGAGAATGTACGATATCATCATGAAAAAACGAAACGGCGGTTCCCTGAGCGGGGAGGAGATTCGGTGGATGATTGGCGAATATACCGCAGGGAGAATTCCCGACTACCAGATGTCCGCGTTTCTGATGGCGGTCTATTTTCGCGGCATGGGTGAGGACGAGACGCTGGAGCTGACCATGGCTATGGCCCGCAGCGGTGAGATGCTGGATCTTTCCGGCATTCAGGGGATTAAGGTGGATAAACATTCCACCGGCGGAGTCGGCGACAAAACGTCCCTGGCGCTGACGCCGATGGTGGCGGCCTGCGGCATCCGGGTGGCGAAAATGAGCGGCCGCGGCCTGGGCCATACCGGAGGGACCATCGACAAGCTGGAAAGCTTCCGGGGATTTTCCACGGAGATCTCCACGGAGCAGTTTGAGGAGCAGGTCAACCGTATCGGTATCTCGATCATGGGACAGACCGCGGACCTTGCGCCTGCGGACAAAAAGCTTTACGCACTCCGGGACGTGACGGCCACCGTGGACCAGATGGCGCTGATCGCCAGTTCCATTATGAGCAAAAAGCTGGCGGCCGGCGCGGACGCCATTGTGCTGGATGTGAAGACGGGCAGCGGAGCGTTTATGAAGACGGAGGAGGACGCCAAGGCCCTGGCCAGGGAGATGGTACGCATTGGAAACGGAGCGGGAAAGCATACGATCGCCATTGTGTCGGAGATGGGACAGCCGCTGGGCAACGCGGTGGGCAACGCGCTGGAAGTGCAGGAGGCCATCGCCACCCTGCGCGGAGAAGGGCCGGAGGATTTCACGGAACTTTGCCTGACCCTGGGATCCTGTATGCTGGTGGCAGGAAAGAAGGCCGGGACAACCCAGGAAGCGAGAGAAATGCTGCAGAAGGTGATTGAAGACGGCAGCGCTCTGAACAAGCTTGCGGAATTTGTCCAGGCTCAGGGTGGCGACGCCGGCCAGGTATGGCATCCGGAAACACTGCCGGCAGCCGCCATCCATATGCCGGTTCCGGCGCCGGAGGACGGGTATATTCAGGCCATTCAGTGTGAGGAGGTGGGCAACTGCTCCATGATCCTGGGAGGCGGCAGAGTGACAAAGGACAGTGTCCTCGATCTGTCGGTAGGACTGATTCTTCATAAGAAGGTCGGCGACCCTGTGAAACAAGGCGAGGCTATGGCGACAATCTACGCCAACGATCCGGAAAAGGCAAAAGAGGCCGCGGCCAGATATACCGCCGCCTGCCGCATCGGCCAGCAGCCGGTGGAAAAGCAGAAGCTGATCAAAGCGGTGATACAATAAGGATTACGATATAGTTTGGCCAGAGTGTGTTTGAAAATTGCTTTCTGCAAGATGTGCGTCCGTTTTGCGTGGAATGAATTTTCAAACACACTTCAGGGTTGCGCATTTATGACAACAGTTCAGCCAGATCGGTGCATTCACTGCACAGACCGTATGAAAATATTTATGGAACTTCGTTCTTCCGGTACTGGCTGGGGGAAAGTCCCATTTCCTTTTTGAATATCTTCGCGAAGTAAGCGGAGCCGCCGAATCCCGTCTGTTCGGCGATCTGAGTGACGGAAAGTTCTCTGTCTCTCAGCAGCGGCAGGCTCTGCTCCACCCGGTAGCTGAGAAGATAGTCGAACAGGGAAAGCTTCATATGCTTCCGGAAGAAACGGCAGCACTCGCTGCGGCTGATGTTCACATGGCGGGCCACATCTTCCAGAGTGATCTTTTCCTGATAGTTGGAGTGGAGATAGTCCAGGATGGCCCGGAGCCGTTCCGCCTCCCGGACCGCATGTTCCCCGGCCGGCTGCAGTTCCATGGTCACATTCTGGTACAGCGTCTGCCAGAAAGCGGACAATTCCCGCTGTATGTCCAGCTCGTAGGTCACGGAAGGGTGCAGGAAAAGCCGGCGGATGTTCCGGAGCCGTTCAATGGCCTCACGCTCCCAGGCCACGGCGGGGGAGAGGCTGAGGGAGGAAAGGCGGGCGCTGGTCAGCACCGGCTCCAGAAAACGGGTGTGGATCAGGCTGCCCTCGAAGCCGGAGATCAGCCGCGGCAGGAAGGTGATGGAAAAGTAGCTGCAGTCCCCGCCATCCAGCATACGGCCGGTGTGCAGCGCGTTGGTGTTGCAGAAAAGGCCGTCCCCTGCCTGCATATGATAGACCCGGTCGTTGACCTGGTACTCCATATCTCCGGACAGAAACAGCGTCAGCTCGATCTCCGGATGCCAGTGCCAGGAAAAAGAACCTCTCTCATAGGAAGACAGCACTTCGTTGCTGGCGAGAAACGGGAATTCATAGGAGCCGTGGGGTTTGATTTCTTTTCGGGTATTGCTGAGGGAAAGCTGCATAGGGGATCCTCCTGAAAACGCAACAGAAAACGTATATTGTCATTATAATCCCTTTCGAATTTCCCTGCAAGCGCAATATAGTTATCATATTGGACAACATTCTTATTGCCGTGCGGCGCAAGGTTTTATATACTGGAAGTACAAAGAAAGACAGCCGTCCGGACTGGAGCGTGTTTGAAATCCCATTGTTACTGTTCACAGTCGTTCACAGGAACTTCGCGGTTCCAATGAAAATTCGCTTCGCGAATGGGAGCCGCTCACACCTGAATCACGTTCTCACGCCGCAAACAGCAAGTGTTTGCGGCTGCTGTGAATAGTAACATTCTATTCCTGTGATCTTCAGCCGGACCGTTGTCAGAGTCAGAGAAAACAGGCTGCGGCCGGAATTCAGAAAGGAGACAGACATGAAACAGAAACTGCTGGAATGTTTTGCGCAGCAATTCGGAGGGGAGGGCGAAATCCGCACCTATTTCGCTCCGGGACGTGTGAACCTGATCGGTGAGCATACCGACTACAACGGAGGCCATGTGTTCCCCTGCGCGCTGACCATTGGAACCTATATGGCGGCGAGAAAACGTGAGGACAGAAAGCTTCGCTTCTATTCCATGAATTTTGAGAAGCTGGGCGTTGTGGAGTCCTCGCTGGACGACTTCCAGATGGGAAAAGAAAACAACTGGACCGCCTATCCCAAAGGAATGATGTGGACCTTCGGCAAGAAAGGCTATCCGGTGGAGCAGGGTATGGACATTGTGCTGTTCGGAAACATCCCCAACGGCTCCGGACTTTCTTCTTCCGCGTCGGTGGAGGTTGTCACAGGCGTTATGCTGCGGGATATGTTCGGCTACGATCAGCTGACCAACACAGACCTTGCGCTGTTTGGACAGTATTCGGAGAACAATTATAACGGCGTCAACTGCGGAATCATGGATCAGTTTGCCGTGGCCATGGGTAAGAAGGACTGCGCCATCTTCCTGGATACCAGCAATCTTTCCTTTGAGTACGCGCCGGTGAAGCTGGAAAACGCCCGTATCGTCATCGCCAGCAGCAACAAAAAGCGCGGACTGGGAGATTCCAAGTACAACGAGCGCCGTAGCGAGTGCGAGACTGCCCTGGCGGAGCTTCAGACCGTGAGCAGCATCCACAGCCTTGGGGAACTGACCACGGAGGCGTTTGAGCAGATCCAGTCGGCCATCAAGGATCCGGTGCGGGTGAAACGGGCCCGTCACGCGGTGGCGGAAAATCAGAGAACCGTGGAGGCGGTGAAGGCGCTGAAAGCCAACGACATCAAAAAATTCGGACAGCTGATGAACGAGTCCCACGTTTCCCTGCGGGATGATTATGAGGTGACCGGTATCGAGCTGGATACGCTGGTGGAAGAAGCCTGGAAGTGCCCGGGCGTCATCGGCTCCCGCATGACCGGCGCCGGCTTCGGCGGATGTACGGTCAGCATTGTGGAAAACGATGCCATCGACGGATTTATTGAGAAAGTGGGAACCGCATATAAAGAGAAAATCGGCTACGCGGCGGATTTCTATGTGGTGGATATCGGACCGGGTGCGGGTGTTCTGGCGTAAGGAGGCGCGTAAGACATGATTGAGGAAAGCATTGCCAAACTGGTACAGTATGGACTGGAGCAGGGACTTCTGGAAGAGGAAGACCGGATCTATGCGGTAAACCGGATCCTGGAGGTTCTGAAGCTGGATGATTACCAGGAGCCGGAACAGACAGAGGAGCATCCGGACCTGGAGAAAACGCTGGAGGAACTGCTGGACTACGCGGCCGCGCAGGGCCTTCTGGAAAACAACAGCGTCGTTTACCGCGACCTGTTTGACACAAAGCTTATGGACTGTCTGATGCCGAGACCATCTCAGGTGACGGCAGAATTCCGGAAGCTTTACGAGAAAAGTCCGGTGGAGGCCACCGACTATTTCTACAAACTGAGCCAGGATTCCAACTATATCCGCCGCTACCGGATCAAAAAGGACATGCGCTGGAGTGTGCCGAGTCCTTACGGAGACATTGATATCTCCATCAACCTGTCCAAGCCGGAGAAGGATCCAAAGGCTATCGCCGCTGCGAAGCTGGCCAAGCAGAGCGGGTATCCCAAGTGTCTGCTGTGCAAGGAGAACGTAGGGTATGCGGGACGGGTCAACCATCCTGCCCGCCAGAACCACCGGATCATCCGGCTGAAGATCAACGGAACCGACTGGGGATTCCAGTATTCGCCGTACGTTTATTACAATGAGCACTGCATCGTGTTCAACTATGAACATATCCCCATGAAGATCGAGCGGGCCACCTTTGTGAAGCTGTTTGATTTTATCAAACTGTTTCCTCACTACTTCATCGGCTCCAACGCGGATCTGCCCATCGTCGGCGGTTCGATCCTGAGCCACGACCATTACCAGGGCGGGCATTATACCTTCGCCATGGCCAAAGCGCCCATCGAGAAGCACTTCGCCATCCCCGGCTATGAGGATGTGGAGGCTGGAATTGTAAAATGGCCGCTGTCTGTCATCCGTATCCGCAGCAAAGATGAGAAACGGCTGATCGACCTGGCGGAGCATATCCTGGAGTGCTGGCGCGGCTATACGGACGAGGCGGCTTTCGTGTTCGCCGAGACCGGCGGCGAGCCCCACAACACCATCACGCCTATTGCCCGCAAGGTGGACGATACCTTTGAGCTGGATCTGGCTCTTAGAAACAACATCACCACAGAGGAATATCCTCTGGGCGTGTACCATCCCCATGCGGAGTACCACCATATCAAGAAGGAGAACATCGGCCTTATCGAGGTCATGGGACTGGCGATCCTGCCGGCGAGACTGAAGGAGGAGATGGAACTTCTGGCGGATTATCTGGTGGAGAAAAAAGATGTTCGCTCCTGCGAAGCGCTGGAGAAGCATGCGGACTGGGCAGAGAAGCTTCTGCCGCGTCATCCGGAGCTGAACCGGGACAATGCGATGGATATCCTGAAAGAGGAGATCGGCCAGGTGTTCGTCAAGGTTCTGGAGGATGCAGGCGTGTATAAATGTACGGAGGAAGGCAGAGAGGCTTTCGCCAGATTCCTGAATACGCTGTAAAAAATAGTAAATGGAGGACAAGTACATGAGAATCTTAGTGACCGGAGGCGCCGGATATATCGGAAGCCATACCTGTGTGGAACTGCTCAACGAAGGCTATGAGGTTGTTGTGATGGACAATCTTTACAACTCCAGCGAAAAAGCGCTGGACCGCGTGGAGCAGATCACAGGAAAGAAAGTAACCTTTTACAAGACCGACATGCTGGACCGGGAAGGCGTGAAGGAAATTTTTGACAAGGAAAGCATCGACGCGGTCATTCACTTTGCGGGACTGAAAGCGGTAGGTGAATCTGTCCGCAAACCCATCGAATATTACACCAACAACATTGCCGGAACCCTGATCCTCTGCGATGAGATGAGAAACCACGGCGTAAAGAACATCATTTTCAGTTCCTCAGCCACTGTATACGGTGATCCGGCACAGATTCCGATCACCGAGGAGTGCCCCAAGGGAAGTCCGACCAATCCCTATGGCTGGACCAAGAGCATGCTGGAGCAGGTGCTGACCGACATCCACACCGCGGATCCGGAGTGGAACGTGATCCTTCTGCGTTATTTTAACCCCATCGGCGCCCATAAGAGCGGAATGATCGGCGAGGATCCCAAGGGAATTCCCAACAACCTGCTTCCGTATGTGGCGCAGGTAGCGATCGGAAAGCTGGAGTGCATCGGCGTTTTCGGAAATGACTACGATACCCCCGACGGAACCGGCGTCCGCGATTACATCCATGTGGTGGACCTGGCCCGCGGCCATGTAAAAGCGATCCAGAAGCTGGCGGACAAGGAAGGCGTATCCGTCTACAATCTGGGAACCGGAAAAGGCTACAGCGTGCTGGACGTTATCCACGCGTTTGAGAAAGCATGCGGCCATCCGCTGAAATATGAGATCAAGCCGCGCCGCGCAGGCGACATCGCCACCTGCTATTCAAAATGTGACAAGGCCAAAAAGGAACTGGGTTGGGAAGCCGAGTACGGCATCGAGGAGATGTGCGCGGATTCCTGGAACTGGCAGAGTAAAAATCCTAATGGATATGAGGAGTAAACCTTAGAACTTGTTTGAAAATTGCAGGAATGAATTTTCAGACACACTTTAGGAAGGGTAAATAAGAACGAAACCGGCCGGACGCCGCGCAGAGACTGAGGGAAGCAGTCTTTGCGCGGCGTCCGGCCATTGCGAAGCGTGTAATAGTTCAGCAAGGCGGAACTGTTACAAATTATTTGTGAACCGTGTCGTATCTTCTGTTTCTGAAAAGGCTTATTGCCGCTTCACAGTATTTTCATAAAGTGTTGCTTGCGCATTGAAAATGAATCCATTATAATGTAATAATCAGGGAAATTCTGACTTCACTGAGAAGACAGCAATGTCAGACAATAGATTTCTGCATAAGGAGGAAAGCGATGGATAACAAGCCAAGCAATCAGGACCAGGAGCCGCATACCCCTGGAAGCGGGGAAGGGCCGAGAAATAAGCAGACCCTGCTGATGGTTCTTGTATGCGTGCTGGTTGCGCTGATGTTTTTGGGTCTGATGAATAATGTCCTGGGAAACAGCTCCCAGGAAGAGATCAGTTACAGCAAATTTCTGCAGATGGTAGAGGACGGCCAGGTACAGGAGGTTATTCTTCAGTCCAACGTCCTGACGATCATCCCGAAATCCAAGACAGAGGGGATCCCGGTGATGGAATACCAGGCAGTGCTGGTGGGAGACGAGGAATCTCTGAAGGAACTGCTGGATGAACACGATATCGACTACGGAAAGAAAGCGCCGGATTCCACCGGAACGCTGATCTACAGCCTGATTACAGTCTTCCTGCCGGTGGTACTGCTGGTGGGCGGCATGGTATGGCTGATGCGCAGCATGAACAAAGGCGGCGGAATGATGGGCGGCGTGGGAAAGAGCAAGGCCAAAACCTACGTCCAGAAAGAGACGGGCGTCCTGTTCAAGGATGTGGCGGGCCAGGATGAGGCCAAGGAATCCCTGCAGGAGGTAGTTGATTTCCTGCACAACCCGGGAAAATACACCCAGATCGGAGCCAAGCTGCCCAAAGGCGCCCTGCTTGTTGGCCCTCCGGGTACCGGAAAAACGCTTCTGGCTAAGGCTGTGGCGGGGGAGGCCCATGTGCCGTTCTTCTCTCTGTCCGGTTCTGAGTTTGTGGAAATGTTCGTGGGTGTCGGCGCGTCCCGTGTCCGGGACCTGTTCGAGGAGGCAAAGAAAAACGCTCCCTGCATTATTTTCATTGACGAAATCGACGCCATCGGAAAAACCCGTGATTCCCATTACGGCGGAAACGACGAGCGGGAGCAGACACTGAACCAGCTGCTGGCGGAGATGGACGGTTTCGACACGTCCAAGGGCCTTCTGATCCTTGCCGCCACTAACCGTCCGGAGGTGTTGGACCCGGCGCTGCTGCGCCCGGGCCGTTTTGACCGACGGATCATCGTGGAGCGCCCGGACCTGAAGGGCCGTGTGGAGATCCTGAAGGTACACGCGAAAAATGTCATGCTGGATGAAAGCGTAGACCTGGAGGGGATCGCGCTGGCCACCTCGGGAGCTGTGGGTTCCGATCTGGCAAATATGATCAACGAGGCAGCGATCCTTGCCGTCAAGAGTGGCAGAAGGGCGGTTTCACAGAAAGACCTTCTGGAGGCGGTAGAGGTGGTTCTTGTGGGAAAAGAGAAGAAGGACCGCATCCTCAGCCAGGAGGAGCGCCGTATTGTCTCCTACCATGAGGTGGGCCACGCGCTGATTAGCGCTCTTCAGAAGGATTCCGAGCCGGTGCAGAAGATCACCATCGTCCCCCGTACCATGGGCGCGCTGGGATATGTGATGCAGGTTCCGGAGGAGGAAAAATATCTCAATACCAAGAGTGAGCTGGAAGCAATGATCGTGGAGTGCCTGGGCGGACGTGCCGCGGAGGAGATCGTGTTCGGCAACGTGACCACCGGCGCTTCCAACGATATTGAGAAAGCCACCAAGATCGTCCGCGCCATGATCACCCAGTACGGTATGTCGGAGAAATTCGGACTGATGGGTCTGGCCACCCAGGAAAACCAGTACCTGGACGGAAGAATTGTCCTGAACTGCGGCGATTCCACGGCCACCGAGATTGACCACGAGGTCATGCGTGTGCTGAAAGAGGCCTATGAGACGGCGAAGGAGCTGTTGGCCGCGAACCGCGAGACCATGGACCGCATCGCCGCCCATCTGATCGAGAAGGAAACCATCACCGGAAAAGAGTTTATGGAAATCTTCCATCAGGCCCAGGCGGAAGCCAGAAAGCCAAAACTG
>JAGHIA010000124.1 GCA_017887445.1 Fusicatenibacter sp. | reverse complement strand
TTTGTGATGGACGCCAGAGGGATGAGCCTGTCCGCGCTGGCGCAGCTGAAAGGCTTTCTGGAGTTTCGCGCGGACAGCAGGATCCGGGGAGTCGTCTTTAACCGTATGTCGAAAAGTATGTACCAGCTTCTCGCGCCCATGGTGGAGGAGACGCTGGGCGTAAAGCCGCTTGGGTATGTGCCGGAGTGTCCGGACTGCCGGTTGGAGAGCCGCCATCTGGGACTGGTCCTGCCAGGGGAAGTGGAGGATCTTTCCGGACAGCTGGACCGGCTGGCAAAGGCGCTGGAGGAGACGGTGGACCTGGACGGGATCCTGGAGCTTGCGGCAGAAGCGCCAAAGCTTTCGACGGAAATGCCGTCTGAGCTTTCGAAGCTTCTTGAAAGTCCGCAGGCAGAGGAAATCCGTAGAAGCGCGCCGGTGATCGGCGTGGCGCGGGACGAGGCGTTTTCGTTTTTCTATGCGGATAATCTGCGCCTGCTCGAAGAGCTTGGGGCGAAGATCCGCTGGTTTTCTCCGCTGAGAGAAAGCCGTCTGCCGGACGATGTTCAGGGCCTCCTGTTTTATGGGGGGTATCCGGAGCTGTGTGCCAAAGAACTGTCCCAAAACGCTTCCATGCGCCGGGAGCTGAAGGAAGCGCTGGCGCAGGGGATGCCCTGTATGGCAGAATGCGGCGGATATATGTATCTGTCCGAGACCATGGAGGATATGGAAGGGAATGTGTGGCCCATGGTTGGGGCGGTTCCCGGAACTGTGTTCCGCACAGGGAGGCTTGGACGGTTCGGCTATATCCGGCTGGAGACAGAGCGGACGGATGTGCTTGGCGGCGGCTGCGGTCCGCTGCGGGGCCATGAATTTCATTATTTTGACAGTACGGACTGCGGCAAGGTATTTCATGCGCAGAAACCAAACCGGAAACGGTCGTGGGACTGCATCCATGGGACAAAGACACTGATGGCCGGATTCCCCCATCTGTATTACCATGCGTGTCCCGGTCTGGCTTTGGATTTTCTGAAAAAATGCTGTGAGTATGGAGGAAAGAAGATATGTGGCTGACATTGGCGGCGCTTGTGACCGGCTATGGGCTGGATCTGTTGTTTGGCGACCCGAGACAGATTTACCACCCCATCCGTATCATCGGAAATCTGATCTCGGCGCTGGAAAAAGGGATCCGCAGGGTGTTTCCTAAAAATTCCCGCGGGGAGCTGGCTGGCGGTGTAGTCCTGGTGATTCTGACTGCGGGCATCAGCACAGCGGTGCCGGCGGCGTTTCTGTGGCTGGCCTGGAGGCTTCATCCGGCGGTTTACTGGGCGCTGGCTTCTTTCTGGTCCTGGCAGATACTGGCGACGAAATCCTTGCGCACCGAGAGCATGAAGGTCTTTGCGCCGCTGAAGAACGGCGATCTGCCGGCGGCACGCCGCGCGGTTTCCATGATCGTGGGACGTGATACGGAGCAGCTTTCCGAAGAAGGCGTTGCCAAGGCGGCGGTGGAGACCGTGGCGGAAAATACCTCCGACGGGATCGTCGCGCCGCTGATTTTTCTGGCCATCGGCGGGCCTGCGCTGGGATTTTTTTATAAGTCGGTGAATACGATGGATTCCATGGTTGGTTATAAAAACGACCGTTATCTTTCTTTCGGACGGGCGGCAGCGCGGCTGGACGACGTGCTGAACTTTCTTCCGGCCAGAATCAGCGCCTGGCTGATGATCGGGGCCGCGGCGGCCCTTGGCATGGACGGAAAAAACGCGAAACGGATCTATCTTCGGGACAGACACAATCACGCCAGTCCCAATTCCGCCCAGACGGAGGCGGTGATGGCAGGAGCCCTTCGGGTGCAGCTGGCCGGGGACGCGTGGTATTTCGGCAAGCGGTATGAAAAGCCGACCATCGGGGATCCGTTCCGCAGCGTTGAGCCGGAGGATATCGAGCGGGCCAACCGCCTGATGTATCTGACGTCGTTTTTCGCGCTGGCGGTTTTTGGAATATGGAAGGCACTGGTCTGTCTTGCATGGTGTATGTGACTGTGCGTAATTATTCAGTTTATACGGTCTGTGCGGTGAATGTACGGAACTGGCTGAACTGTCACGACTGTGCATATATGAAACGTGTAATATTGAAATGGAAGGAGAGGCTGTACATGCTGGAAAATCCTCACGGAGGAGACATTTATTCGGGAGACTATGCGCTGGATTTTTCCGTGAACGTCAACCCTTTTGGGCCGCCGGAGGCAGTCTGCCAGGCGGTGCGGGAGTCGGCGGGATTTCTGGAGCACTATCCGGACACTTCCTGCCGGGAACTGCGGGAAGCGCTGTCTGAAAAGCTTTCTGTCTTGCCGGAGCAGCTGATCTTTGGAAACGGCGCGGCGGAACTGATCTACGCTCTGGTGCAGGCGCTGCGTCCGAAGCATGCGCTGGTGACGGCGCCGGGGTTTGCCGAGTACGAAGCGGCCCTGAAGGCCGCCGGCTGCCGGATCCATTATTATCCCCTGAAGCCGGAGCATAACTTTCTGCCCCAGGAAGATTTTTTCTCCTGGATCACCGGCGAGACAGAGCTGGTGTTTCTTTGCAATCCCCACAATCCGTCCGGCGCGGCGCTTTCCAGGGAGTTTCTTCTGCAGGCGGCCAGGCGGGCCGGACAGTGCGGCGCGGTGCTGGCGGTGGACGAGTGCTTCTGGCAGTTTGTGGTGAAAGAAAACCGTGTGACGCTGCTGGACGCGGTGAACGGGCATCCGCAGCTGTTTCTGCTTCATGCGTTCACGAAGACCTATGCCATGCCGGGACTGCGGCTGGGGTATGGTGTCTCGTCCGGCCAAGGGCTGCTGGAGCGGATGCGCCGGCAGATGCAGGCCTGGAACGTGTCCGCGCCGGCACAGGCGGCGGGACTGGCGGCGCTCGGGGAGACAGCGTATGTGGAGCGCACGGCCGAAGCTGTCGCCTGCGAGCGGGAATACCTGCGCCGGGAGCTGACGCGGCTTGGATTCCGGGTGTATCCGTCTCAGGCGAATTTCCTGCTGTTTCAGGGACCAGAGGATCTGAAGGAACGGTGCGCCGGGAAACGGATCCTGATCCGGGACTGCAGCAATTATCACGGCCTGTCGGCGGGATGGTTCCGGATCGCGGTAAAGCTGCACGAGGAAAACGAAGCGCTGATCCAGGTGCTGGAACGTGTCTGAAAATTCATTCCTGCAATCTGCACGTCCCACTTTGTGTGGAATTTGCCCCAGAATCAGTCAGCGTAGCCCGCTACGCCTCCCGATTTTGGAACAAATTCCCAACAAACTGTGACGCACATCTTGCAGAAAGCAATTTTCAACACGCTCCGGAACGTGTCTGAACATTCATTTTGGAGGAAATTCATATATGGCAAAAGTAATCATGATACAGGGCACCATGTCCAACGCGGGAAAAAGTCTGCTGGCGGCGGGACTGTGCCGGATCTTTCATCAGGACGGCTACAGGGTGGCGCCGTTCAAGTCCCAGAATATGGCGCTCAATTCCTTCATCACCCGGGAGGGACTGGAGATGGGACGGGCGCAGGTGATGCAGGCGGAGGCCGCGGGCGTGGAACCGTCGGTGCTGATGAACCCGATTCTTCTGAAACCCACCAACGACACCGGAAGCCAGGTCATCGTGGAGGGTGAGGTTCTGGGAAATATGAGCGCCAGAGATTATTTCGCCTTTAAGAAATCCCTGATTCCTAAAGTAAAAAGCGCCTACGACCGTCTGGCGGCCGAGAATGATATCATCGTCATCGAGGGCGCCGGTTCTCCGGCGGAGATCAACCTGAAGGCGGACGATATTGTCAATATGGGCCTGGCGAAACTGGTGCAGGCGCCGGTGCTTCTGGTGGGAGACATCGACCGGGGCGGTGTGTTCGCCCAGCTGGTGGGGACCATAGAGCTTCTGGAGCCGGAGGAGCGGGCGATGGTCAAGGGAATGATCATCAACAAATTCCGCGGTGACAAGACGATCCTCGACCCTGGCGTGGAGATGCTGGAGCAGCGCACGGGCATCGATGTGGTGGGCGTGGCTCCGTACCTGCAGATCCAGGTGGAGGACGAGGACAGCTTAACGGAGCGGTTTTCGGGAAGCCAGGAGGTGAAGCTTCTGGATCTGGCGGTTATCCGCCTGCCGAGGATCTCCAATTTTACCGACTTCAATCCTTTCGAGATGATCCCCGGCGTGTCCCTGCGGTACGTCTCCCATGTGTCGGAGCTGAAGCATCCGGACCTGATTTTCCTCCCGGGAACGAAAAACACCATGGAGGATCTTCTGTGGATGCGTTCCTCCGGCATGGAAGCGGCGGTGAAGAAAGCGGCGGCGGCCGGCACGGTGATTTTTGGCATCTGCGGCGGCTATCAGATGCTTGGCGAGATCCTCAGCGATCCGGAGGGCGTGGAGGCCGGTGGAACGCTGCCGGGAATGGGACTGCTGCCGATGGAAACAGTCTTTACGAGACAGAAGACAAGAACACGGGCAGAGGGAGCCTTCGGCGCTGTCGGCGGAAAGCTTTCCGGTCTTTCCGGTATGCCTCTGGAAGGATATGAGATCCATATGGGGCAGACCGTTCGAGGGGACGGGCTTCCGGCGCTGACAGCCATCCGCAATACAGCGGGACAGGGCGATACAGAAAACCGGAAGGTTGCAGGCAGCACAGAAAACAGTGGTTCCTTCAAACCGGACGGCGCGTGGCGGGAGCAGATTTACGGTTCCTATGTACACGGCATTTTTGACCGGGAAGAGGCCGCGAAGGCGTTGGTTATGTCCCTGGGCGCCGCGAAGGGCGTGGATATGAGCGAGGCCGGCGCGGTGGATTTCCGGGCGTTTAAGGAGACCCAGTATGACCTGCTGGCGGCCGCGCTTCGGGAACACCTGGACATGGAGCGGATCTATCGAATCCTGGAAGAGGGCGTGAGCGGCTGAAATATACGCTGCGCGCAAAATGATCATAAGGAGTGGACGTATGAAAGTTGAGCTTGAAAATGTAAAGCCTATGGAGATCGAGAAGCGCAGCTTTGAGATCATCACAGAGGAACTGAA
Organism: Fusicatenibacter sp.; assembly: GCA_017887445.1. Classification (GTDB taxonomy): domain Bacteria; phylum Bacillota; class Clostridia; order Lachnospirales; family Lachnospiraceae; genus Fusicatenibacter. The sequence goes on along the minus strand of JAGHIA010000124.1, from coordinate 13,810 downwards.
AGAACAGGGGATCGTCCTGCCGGAGGAGACGGCATACATCACGAAACGGTGCATCCACACCAGCGCGGATTTTGATTACGCCAGGAATCTAGTGTTCTCGGAGCACGCGGTGGAACGTGCGCTGGACGCCATCCGCCAGGGTGCGACCATTGTCACCGATACACAGATGGCTAAAGCGGGCATCAACAAAACATCCCTGGCACGTTTCGGTGGAGAAGTGAAATGCTTTATGTCCGACGAAGATGTGGCTGAGGCAGCCAGGAACAACGGCACCACCCGGGCGGTGGCTTCCATGGATAAAGCGGCGGCTCTGGAGGGTCCGGTGATCTTTGCCATCGGCAACGCGCCGACGGCTCTGGTGCGGATCTATGAGCTGGTGCAGGAAGGACGGCTCCATCCGGCGCTGATCATCGGCGTGCCGGTGGGGTTTGTCAATGTGGTCCCGTCCAAGGAGCTGATCCTTTCCCTGGACGTACCTTCCATTGTGGCCAGAGGACGGAAGGGCGGCAGCAATATCGCTGCTTGTATCTGCAACGCGCTGCTGTATCATCTATGATAACGGCGAATACCTTGTGTTATTCAATCCTGAGAGAGGAATGGATGAAATAAATGATTGGCCGCCGTCCGTTTCAGAGTTCATCTTTTAAAACAAACGGCAGCCAATTATTTTATCTTTTATTATGCGGTGACAGGGTTGCTTATGCAGTAGAAGTCTGCTCGATAAACTGGAAACTAAAAGCGAAACGTACCGTTTTTATAATCAAATAAAACCAAACCGCACTCTTTACAAATAAAACCGGGAAAATCTGTTCCCGTAAATGCCTTTCTGGTAATCATAACATCATCTTCGCATTCAGGAGTCATTGAAATTTTATGTTTTCTTTTGTTAAATGCGACAATCTTTACTGTCTGCAAAAAACCTGACTTCATATCGTTTCCACACTTAGGGCATTTCATCAGCACTACTCCTTTAACTTCTCACTTGCCAGAAGACCATAAACGAATTATCTTTTTTCTACCGGATGTACGATGCATTCACTGGCGTGCCGCTTCCTTGGCGTGCTGTACAAAAAGGCTGCGGATACCGGGATACTCCCCGAGCCCTTTCATATGGCACTCCACGTCAAAGCCTTCCGCCTCAAACTGGCACTTCCAGGAATCCGGGTCGTCCCCGGACATGTCATTGCCGGCATGGTCGCCTGCCACGATCATAAACGGCGCCAGGTGTACTTTTCTGGGCCGGTAGCTGCCGACCTGGCGCAGCAAAGACTGCATGGACGGGTAAGCCTCCACGGTGCCGAGAAAGACGTTTGCGTACCCCATGTCCTTGAACGTATAGTCAAGGGCCGCATAGACGCTGTTTGCGTAGTGGGTGGTTCCGTGGCCCATGAACACCAGAACCTCGTCCGCGGCCAGCTGCCATTCTTTCATCACAGCTTCAATGGCGGCTTTGTGATCCTCTGCGCTGGTGAGCAGCGGCGCGCCGAAGGAAACCGTGTTCAGCTGTCCGGCATAAGCCAGAACATCCTCCTTCATCCGGTCATTTTCGATACCGTTGATCACATGGGTCGGCTGCACGATCACTTCGGTAACGCCGTCGGCGATCATGCGCTCCATGGCCTGCGGTACGTTGTCGATCTGGATGCCGTCCCGTTTTTCCAGCTTTTTCAGAATCATTTTGCTGGTCCACGCCCGGTACAGCTGTGTTTCCGGGAACGCCTCTGACAGCGCCGCCTCGATCTGGTCGATAGTTTTTTTGCGGGTTTCGTGAAAGCTGGTGCCGAAGCTAACGGCGAGCACGGCTGTTTTTCTTTTGCTATTTGCGTTTTGCATCTCCATAGGAAGTTCTCCTTTTCTTAATTTCAGATATCCGGAAGGTGTCAACGTGAAGAGCGTTTCCCTGTGTAATCCTGGCGTCTTCGTTTCTGGACCCAATGGTTTAAGATTCCGCCGCCCACAATGATCACCGCCGCCATGAGCAGCACGCGTTTTGCGCCCTCCTGGGGCAGGCTGCTCTTGGCGCCCAGGGAATCGGAATAAAAATGGAGTACATACTCCACCTCGTGGGGTGTTCCCATGGCCAGAGTGTCGGCGATCACCGTCATATCTTCATCCATGGCGGCTACAGGGATCGTAAACACGGAATTCTTGCCCTCGCCGCTTTCGCTGAGATATTTTTCGCCGTCTACCAGCATATAATCATAATTGGAACTGCTCCAGGCAATCCTGGCATAATATCTGCCGTCTTCCACGGTCAGAAGCGTAGGCGTCTCGATGCTGGCCTTTCCGCTTCCGCCGGTCATGCTGACTTCCACGGCATATTCGCCGTCGGAGAGCAGCTCCGACGCTCTTGCAGGACGGGAATCCGCAAAACACAGGAACAATGCTGCCAGGAATAAGATGCCCCATTTTTTCGTACATTTCATTCTCATAATACCACTCATATATTTTTCTTTCTGTAAAGGAACCAGGACGCGGCTCCTGCGAAAATCACCAGGTACACCAGAAGGATCACGATTCCGCGAAAAGACCAGGTCTCGCCGCCGGCGATCTTGCGCATCATGCCGCTGGTCTGGGACAGGGGCAGAAGACTGATGATCTGGTGCAGGGGTTCAGGCATATTTTCTGTTGAGAAAAAAGTATTGCAAAGATATGCCATGGGCATGATCACGTAATTGGAAAAACGCGGCACGTCCGCGTGGTTTTTTGCGTAAAAGGATACGACCACCCCAATGGTGGAAAAAACGGCGCCGTTCAGAAACATGATCAGAAAAGACCAGCCGTTAAAACGCAGGTTTGTCCCGATGGGAAGCACCAGCAGGATGATCACACTGCCCGCGTAAACGCCCCGCAGGCTCCCACCAATGATCTGACCGGCGATGAACTGCCACAGGGGCGTGGGAGAGATCATGACCTGGTCAAACGCCTTCTCATACAGGCGCTGTACGTTCAGGTTCTGGGCGATGGCGTTAAAACTTCCATTCATTGTGGTCAGAGCCACAACGCCTGGGATCAGAAAATCCAGATAGGACTGGCCGTGAGAGATGGTCTGCACGCCGAGACCAAAGACAAGGATGTACATCAATGGAGCGATCATTGCCGCCAGGGTGATCTTATAAAAATCTCTGCGGAATTCAACCCATTTTTCCCATAATACTGTTAAAATTCCCATAGCTACCTGCTTTCCAGATGTTTTCCGATCTTTTCCAGGAACACATCCTCCAAGGTGGTGCTCCGAAGCGTCGTCTCGCCGTTCAGACTGGAAAGAGATTCGATGGCATCTTCTTTTTTATGGAAGTATCTGCTCTGCAGACCTTCCTCTGTCTGCAGGTCTACCGCGTAGCGGCCAGACTCCTCGATCATATGTCTGGGCGAATCTGTCTCCTCCAGGCGGCCGTCGTACATCAGACCTACTCTGTCGCACAGACTTTCCGCTTCCTCCATATAATGTGTGGTGAGCAGGATGGTCAGGTTTTTGCCGTTGAGCTTTTTCAGCAGGTTCCACATCTGCCTTCTCGCCAGAGCGTCCATACCGGCAGTGGGTTCGTCCAGCAGCAGGATCTCCGGCTCTGTGAGCAGCGCCCGGCAGACCATCAGCTTGCGTTTCATACCTCCGGACAGCTTGCGGACCGTTCGTTTGCGGTAATCGATCAGACCGCAGAATTCCAGCAATTCCTCGGAGCGGGCCCGTATGGTCTTCAAGGGCATGAAATACAGTTTGCCCTGGTATTCCATGATCTCATCCATGGTCATATCCTGGCGCATGGAATATTCCTGGGTGATGACGCTTAACTTCCGTTTCAGTCTGTGGTTCTGGCGGGTCAGCCGTTCCCCGTCGATCAGGACTTCCCCTTCGCTGGGCAGCAGAAGCGTGGAGAGCATACCGATGGTGGTGGTCTTTCCTGCTCCGTTTGGCCCCAGCAGGCCGAAGAACTCCCCGGTTTCAATCCTCAGGTTCAGATGGTCCACGGCGGTAAAACGGTCGAATGTTTTTGTCAGGTTCTTTAATTCAATCATGGGATTCTTTCACCACAATCACGGAATAATAGCTGGGATGCTCCGGAATTTCATCAACGCTGGCATAGCGCTTTTCATTTTCCATCCCGCAGTTCTCGATCATCGTTCCTCTCAGTCCTTTTTCACGGAGGATCCTTTTTACCTCCGGCATTTTTGATGCCGCTTTCATCAGGACTTTTGTCCCAGGAAGCGCCAGCGCCTCCTCGATATCGTAAGTGGAGGGGATCACATGAAGCTGCTCCGAACGGTCCACAAGACTGTCGCTAAGACCTGCGCTTACCGCGCAGAAGGACGGCACCCCGTTGATGATCTCCGCCTGATAGCCGCGCTCCTTGAGCAGACGGTGGATATAGATATAGGTGCAGTAGATCGTAGGGTCGCCAAGAGTCAGGTAGGCTACGCTTTTTCCTTCCTCCAGCTTTTCGGCAATCTGATCCGCCGCCTTTTCATAGGCGGATTCCAGAACGGCTTTATCCTTTGTCATGGGAGTGACCAGGTTCAGACATTCTTTCTTGTCAATATCTTTTACGATGCCTGCCGCAATCTTGTAGCTGACCGCCCGGTCTTTTCCGTCGGCCGGCACGGCCAGCACCGGACAGGCGGTGATTGTTTCAACGGCCAGAATCGTCATCAGCTTAGGGTCTCCCGGACCCACACCTACGCCGTATAATATTCCTCTCATAAATGTTGTTCCTCTCAGATTCTTTGGATTTTGTGCATTGCAAAAATGAGCAAGTGCTGTCTGCGGATTTCAGCCGGCAGCGGCTCTTTGATAAATGAACGGACAAAAGAAAAACCCTCTTGCGTCAGGAGCGTAAGAACATTGCTTTTGCAGACCTCGAGTTATACAGACTGCGGGAACGAATATTCATACACACCCTGGGAAAAGGGTATTGCAGAGAACGTTTATGGTACAATCAATAACTCGTGATCTGGGATCAAATCCCTGTACCAACAGCAGGCAGGTTTCCTGACTGATAGATCAACATATGAAGCAGTCTTCCCAGCTGCCCAGTGACTGTGCGTTGGAGTGTGTTTGAAAATTCATTTCCGATTTTCATAAACATGCTCCGCACCTTGCTCCATACTCCCTACATACAGTGACGAGATCGTACAGGATTCACACCTGTTTCCCTTTTAACCGGATGATTCTGAAAAACATCCGGCACCGACTGTTTTCTTTGTTCAGTTTATCCAATTAATCATAGCACTTTGCAATACCGATTTCAATACATTTTTCAGGTCTGAGGAGAGGTGGGGTAACTATTCAGCCAGGTCTGTGCATTTACTGCGCAGACCGTATGAAAACATAGTGCCTGCAGGCATCCGGTCCATCGCGAAGTGATTTTCAATGGCCGGATGCGATAACAGTTCAGCTGGCTGAACTGTTACCACGAAAAATGGTTTTCTTCAAGATATGCGTGACAGTGAAAGGGAGGATGGTATATAATAAATACACTGCACCATCTCGAAGAAAGAAGGAAACACCATGGAAAAACGGTCAAAAGAACCGCAGGGACAGTATGAACGGATGACCACAGCGCCGGTCTCCCAGCTGATCCTGTCTCTGGCGGTGCCAAGTATGGTCACAACGCTGATCAGCAGCATCTACAATCTGGCGGATACATTTTTTGTGGGTCAGATCGGCACCAGCGCTACCGCGGCGGTAGGCGTAGTCTTTTCGATTCCTATGATACTGAACGCGCTGGGATTCTGGGTGGGGACCGGCGGTTCCAACCTTGTGTCCCGGATGCTTGGAGCAAAACAGCAGAAGGAGGCGGATGAAACGGCAAGCACCGCCTTCTTTTTGAGCTTTCTGTTCGGACTGCTGGTGGCCGCGGCGGGCCTGCTGGCCGGTGAGCCGCTGATGCGGCTGCTGGGAGCCACAGAGACCAATCTGCCTTACGCGGTGTCCTACGGCAGGTTTATTTTTATCGGCGCGCCGTTTTCCGCCAGCAGTCTGGCGCTGAGCCAGTGTCTCCGCGCGGAGGGAAAAAGCCGTCAGAGCATGATTGGCCAGGTAACCGGCGGCGTGCTGAATATGCTGCTGGATCCGCTGTTTATCTTTGTGTTTGACTGGGGCGTGTCCGGGGCGGCCATGGCCACTGCCCTCAGTCAGATTATCGCGTGGGCGATCCTTATCCATTACTATTTCCGGAGAAAGACTCAGGTGAGGATTTCTTTCCGGCTGCTGTACAAAAGCTTTGGCCAGTACCGGCTGCTGTTCACCACAGGCTTTCCCAGCCTGTGCCGTCACGGCTGCAATATGTTCGCCAACATTGTGCTGAACCTTGTGGCCGGCGGCTGGGGCGACGCGGCCATCGCCGCCATGAGCGTGGCAGGGCGGATGCTGTATCTTTCCAACGCAGTGTTCCTTGGCCTGATCGAGGGATGCCAGCCGGTGATCGGTTATGCCCATGGCATGAAGAATTACCAGCGGGTGAAGGATTCCTTCTGGTACACGGCCAAAACGTCCATGCTCAGCATGTGCGCTTTCGCGGTAGTTGAATTCCTCTTTGCCCCCGGACTGATCGGACTGTTCCGGGACGACGCCAAGGTGATCGAAATCGGGGCCACGGCGCTGCGGCTGATCTGTGTGGCGCTGCCTTTTTCGTCGTTTATGTCCTGTGTGAGCACGTTGTTTCAGGTGATCGGGCGCACGTTGTCCAGCAGCGCGCTGGTATTTGGCCGTCAGCTTCTGTTGTATGTTCCGTCGCTGCTTCTTCTGCCGCGGGTTCTTGATCTTTTGGGCCTGCAGGCTGCCGGGCCGCTGGCGGATCTGCTGATTTTCGCAGTGGCGCTGCCGATGGTGCTGCGGTTTTTCAAGAGTTACGGGCAGGAATAACCGCTCAGCAAAGGAGGATGGCATGTATCGGATTTTTCTTGTGGAGGACAATGAGGAGCAGAGGCGGGAGTTGATCCGGTTTCTGGAACAGGCGCTGTATGAGACCGTAACGCCGGAGGGAGACAGGGATATTCCCGATCAGATCCGAACGGCCCATCCGGATCTGGTTCTGATGGATATCTGCCTGCCAGGAACAAGCGGTCTGGAGCTGTGCAGAAAAATCCGTCAGGATCAGCAGGTTCCGGTGATTTTTCTTACCGGACGCGCCAGTTCCATGGATGAGCTAAACGGGATGCTCTCCGGCGCTGACGATTATATTGTAAAGCCATACTGCGCGCCGGTTCTTCTGGCGCGGATAGCTGCCGTGCTGAAACGCTGCGCGCCGTCTGGCGAACACGCAGGGGCAGAGCACAGCGCTTTTCGGACCTGCGGAGAAGTGACGTTGGATCTTTTGGATGGAACCCTTTCTTTTAGAGAAAACAAAACGGAGCTGACCAGGACGGAACAGAAAATCTGCGGCCGGTTGTTTGAGAACGCCGGCAGAATTGTTTCCCGGGAGGAGCTGCTGGATGAGCTTTGGGACAGTCAGATTTTTATCGACGACAATACGCTGAGTGTCAATATCGCGCGCATCCGGAAAAAGCTGCTGGAAATTGGCGCCGGAGAAATGATACGGACAAGGAGAGGACAGGGATATCAGATATGACGCTGCTGGCATACTGCAAGGACAAATTGCTTCTGCTGCTTGGTACATGGACAGCGACCGCCGCGGTTTTCCTTTACCTGCTTTTATGCGGTCTTACAATGGATCAGTGTGGACTTTTACTGACCGCATGGATGGTCGGGTTTCTGGCTGCGTTCGGGAGCGGGTGGTACAGGAGAAAAAAATACTTCGCGCAGCTTTTTCAGACACTGGAGCAGCTGGAAAAGCCATATCTTCTCGGTGAACTGATGCCGGAATCTGTGTCGTTGGAGGACCGACTTTACCGGGAGGCGCTGCGGCAATCCAATCGCTCTGTTCTGGATACGGTACACCATCTGGAAACCGAGCATACCGAGTACAAGGAGTTTATTGAGAGCTGGATTCATGAGGCGAAGGTGCCGCTGACCACGCTTCAGCTGCTTTGCGACAATCATCGCACAGAGGAAACGCGCAGAATCCTGGAACAGGTGGAGCAGCTGAACCTGGTGGTGGAGAAGGCGCTTTACTATGCCCGTTCCGATGCTGTTTACAAGGATTACCTGATACGAAAGCTGCCGCTGCGGGAAACGGTCCTCCATGCAGTTTATCACTGTCAATCCATGTTCCGGAAAAACCATATGCGGATCGATCTGGAGATTCCGGAAGACACGACGGTATACAGCGATGGAAAATGGCTGGAATTTATGCTTGGCCAGGTATTTGTAAACGCGGTGAAATACCGCGGGGAGGGCGCGGGCCTTGTGAGAATTTATTGCCTGCCGGTGGAAACGGGCGTCTGTCTGGCTGTGGAGGATCACGGCGTCGGGATCCCGGCAGAGGAGCTTGGACGGATTTTTGACAAAGGCTTTACAGGAACCAACGGACGAGGCACAGATAATGGCGATGGCATTGGCGCAACAGGTTTTGGTCTGTATCTTTGCAGAAAACTTTGCCGCAAGCTGTCCATGACCATTCGTGCAGAGTCTGTCCGAGGCGAATATACCCGTATGTTGTTTTCGTTTCCGGACGGCAGCAGTCTCTTTGCACGGGAGGCGACGACCCCTTGCCGGAATGTGACCGAAACCCCGAATCTTTCAGAACTGTAAGATTTTATCCGGTCTGACCGATAGAAAAACAGGACAAAGGCTGATATCCTGTCTGTAGAACAAAGGACATGCAGCGGCACTGCGAAAAGTCAGAAAGGATGAGACGATGAAAGAATTGATCCGCGTGGAGGAGGTTGGAAAATATTATGGCACCAGGGACAATGTGGTCCGGGCAGTGGATCGTATTTCCTTTACGGTCTGCGAGGGAGAATTTACAGGCATTATGGGAGCTTCCGGTTCAGGAAAAACAACTCTTCTGAATCTTCTTGCCACGGTAGACCGGGTAACCTGCGGTCACATTTTTTATGGCACGGAGGATATCACAACGCTGAAAGAAGAAGAACAGGCCAGGTTCCGGAAACAGAATCTTGGATTTATCTTCCAGGAGTTTAATCTGCTGGATACGCTGACCATCCAGGAAAATATCGCCCTGGCCCTGTCTTTGACCAGGCATTCCCCCGCCGAGATCCGTACACGGACACAGGAGATGATGGAGCGCCTGGGGATCAGTGAATGGAAGGATAAGTTTCCTTATCAGGTATCCGGCGGACAAAGACAGCGGTGCGCCTGCGCCCGCGCACTGATCAACTGCCCGAAGCTGGTGCTGGCCGACGAACCTACCGGAGCGCTGGATTCCCATGCTTCCCGTAAACTGCTTGAGACGATGACGGCAATGAACCGGGACATGGGCGCCACCATTTTGATGGTGACTCACGACGCTTTTTCTGCCAGTTATTGCCGGAGGATTCTTTTCCTGAAGGACGGAGGTATTTTCCATGAGCTGTATCGCGGCGGGAAAAGCCGAAAGGAATTTCTGGAGGAGATTCTGGATGTGCTGTCTTTGACAGGAGGTGATCCGGATGCTGAATAAGCTTGCATGGCGAAATGCCAGACGCTCCGGCAGAGATTATTTTGTTTACCTGTTTACTATGGTGCTGATCACTGCGCTGATGTTTGCCTTTCATTCCATGATTTTTTCAGACGACATCCGCGCTCTTGGAAGTGACGCCGGGATATTCGCGATGCTGATCGGAATGGTGACGGTATTTATTGTGTTGCTAGTCGTCTGGCTGATCCATTATATGGTGCGGTTTATGGCTCAGAAACGGAGCAGGGAGTTTGGACTGTATCTGCTGATGGGGTTTCAGAAAAAACAGGTGGCCCGTTTGTTCCTGAAAGAAAATATGATGCTTGGAGCGGCGGCGTTTCTGATCGGCCTGATTCCAGGTATCTTTTTTCAGCAGGTGCTGACAACCGTGATTTACGCGGTGCTGCAGATGGAGTATCGCCTGAATATCGAAACCAAACCGGAGATATTTGCCATGACCGCTGGGATCTATGGCGGCGCCTTTGTGCTGGCTCTGTTTCGCAATCAGAGAAGGTTCCGGAAACTGAACATCCGGGAACTGCTGGATCAGGACAGAGAGAATGAAAAAGAAATATCCGGAAATCACACGGCGGCCAGGGGGATCTTTGCAGTATCTGTTCTCTACATGTTGCTTTTCGGAATCCTTATGTATCGGGGGAAAATTACAGGCGGGAGCATATGGCCTCTGGTTCTTGGACTGATAGCGGCGGTTTATCTGATGTATGTAGGACTGTCGGCTTTTCTTGTGTCTTATATCCGCAGCGGCAGGAAGGGTGTCTGGAAACACGGAAATCTTTTTGTGCTCCGACAGCTTGCCGGAAAGATTCGTACAATGCGTTTTACCATGGGAACTTTAACGGTTCTCTTCGCGGCGGCGCTGGTGGGGATTTCCTGCGCCATGATGCTGAACCGTTTCCAGATGACCCAGGCGGATGAAAAATGGCCGTTTGATATTTCCGTGTATCGTCCCGATACGGAAGCCTCCTTTGAACAGGAAGATACGGCGGTGCGCGCTGTATGCCAGGTGAAGACTTCCCGCGTGTATCGGATCTGGCAGAACAAAACGACTGTCTGGAGGGATGCCATGGCGCAGATGACTGCCGGTGTCAACGATGATTCGTCCTACTTCCGCTACGACACTTTTCTTTTGCTGAGCGATTATAATGCGCTGCGGATCATGCTTGGAAGGGATGCGGTATCTCTTGGGGAAGATGAATATCTGGTACAGATCAAACGTCGTCTTGCGGACCAGGCGGAGCAGATTGTCCGTGAACATGCGCTGATCGTTGGCGGCAGGGAATATCACTGTGTCGGCTTTGAGACGGACGGTTTTGAGCAGAACGGACACAACGGAGCAGATTATCTGTTGGTGGTTTCGGACAGCGCCGCGGCGGAGCTGACGCCATATTATTCCCTTTATATGGCGGACATTGAAGGAGACGCCCCGGCAGGACTGAAGGAACAGCTGTATGAGATGCAGGGTGTCAGCGCGGATGGGGAAATGCTCTACGACGACTGGTATGACTGGGAGGCGCTCAATGACGACCATGGCTACGGAACGGATACCATGTATGTGACCAACAGTTCTGTGCTGATCAGATCGGAAGAAACATGGCATATGCGGTTTACCTTTTCAATTATGATGTTCCCGTTGTTTTACATTGGCCTGGTTTTTCTGTGCGTGGCTTTGACGGTGTTGGCGGTTGAGCAACTGAGCGATACGGATAAATACCGGAAGCGGTATGAAATCTTGCGTCGCCTGGGGATGGATGAGCGGGAGCTCCGGCAAACAGTGCTGCGTTTGCTGGTGATTTATTATCTTTGTCCGTTTCTTGCAGGCGTGCTTTTGTCCGGCGGTATCTGTGCATACATCAGTCAGGCGTTTGTGGCACAGACAGGCGTGCCGGATCCGGTCTGGTTTTATTTCGGCTCGGCGGTTCTGATATTCGGAGGGATTTATCTGGTGTACTTTTTCATGACGTACGCGGAGTTCACCAACGATGTAAAAACGTCCCGCGGGACAACGGCAGGCTGAATAGATACGAGCATTGTTACTATTCACAGCAGCCGCAAACACTTGCTGTTTGCGGCGTGAGAAAGTGATTCAGGTGTGAGCGGCTCCTATTCGCGAAGCGAATTTTCATTGGAGCCGCGAAGTTACTGTGAACGACTGTGAACAGTACCGGGCATTCGTATTATGTTTGAAAAAGCACTTGACTTGGAGTATACTTCAAGTTGTACTCTATATACAACAGAAAAAAATGGAGGACAGAACATATGAACAATAAAAAACTGGTTGCATATTTTTCAGCAAGTGGAGTAACACGGCGGACGGCGCAGACGCTGGCAAAGGCAGCGGACGCGGACCTTTTCGAGATCTGCCCGGAGATTCCGTACACGGATGCCGATCTGAACTGGATGGATAAGAAAAGCCGCAGTACGTTGGAGATGAAGGACAAAGGTTCCCGCCCGGCGGTGAAAGGCAGGGTTGCGGATATGGAGCAGTATCAGACGGTCTTCCTGGGATTTCCAATCTGGTGGTACGAGGCTCCGAGAATTATCGCCACATTTCTGGAGCAGTATGATTTTTCCGGAAAGAACATTGTGCTGTTCTGCACTTCCGGCGGAAGCGGTCTGGGAGACACCCAGAGCCGTCTGGAGCCGCTTTGCAGCAAAACGGCTGTCTGGCTTCCGGGAAAACGCCTTGGCGCAGGCGATTCCGTGGAGTCACTGAGACAATGGGTGGACGGACTGAATTTATAGTAACAGTTCAGCGCAGCTGAACCGTTACAATTTATAAAAACTGGAGCATAAGGACCATGGACAAAAAAGAATGGAAAAAATTGCTGGAGCAGGTGGCTGCCGGGACGGTGACTCCCGACGACGCCATGCTTCAGATTAAGACGGAACCGTATAAAGAAATGGGATTTGCCAAACTGGACACCCACCGGGGCATTCGCCAGGGTATGGCGGAGGTGATCTACGGCGCCGGAAAGACGCCGGAGCAGATTTTGAAGATCGCCGCGGAGATGGTGCGGGAGCATGAAAAAACCGTGCTGATCACCAGAATGTCCCAGGAGGCTGCGGACTATGTGTCAGGAACGCTGGATCTTCGCTATGACCCGCTGTCACGGATCGGTATCGTCGGGGAACTGCCAGAACCGGACGGTATTGGAAAGATCGTGGTAGCTACCGGCGGGACCAGCGATATGCCCGTGGCAGAGGAGGCCGCGCTGACCGCGCAGGTTTACGGAAACGAGGTGGTGCGGCTCTACGATGTGGGCGTGGCGGGAATGCACCGGCTGATGAGCCATGTGGAGGATATTATGAGCGCACGGGTGATCGTGGCCATTGCCGGCATGGAAGGGGCGCTTGCCAGCGTCATCGGCGGAATGGCCGACTGTCCCGTGATCGCGGTACCTACCAGCATTGGCTACGGGGCAAATTTCGGCGGCCTGTCCGCCCTGCTCTCCATGCTCAATTCCTGCGCCAGCGGCGTCAGTGTGGTCAATATTGACAATGGATTCGGCGCAGGGTACCTGGCAAGTATGATCAATCATCTGGAGGGAAGCAAGCAATGAAACTTTTATATCTGGAATGTAATATGGGGGCGGCCGGCGATATGCTCATGGGCGCGCTGGCGGACCTGCTTCCCGACAAGGAGGCGTTTGCCGAAAAAATCAACCGCCTGGGAATCCCTGGCGTGCATGTGGCGTTCCGGGAGTCGGTGAAATGCGGTATTGTGGGAACACATGCCGAGGTAACGGTGCACGGAGCGGAGGAGGAGAGTGTGGAGGTGCCGGCGCATGATCCGGAACAGCACACTTATGAACATTTGCATAACCATGAGCCGGAGCCGCATATTCATGGGCATTCGCATAATCATAAGCCGGAGCCGCACGTTCATGAGCATCCGCATAGCCACGAGTCAGAGCCGCACGTTCATGAGCATTCGCATAATCATAAGCCGGAGCCGCATGCGCATGAGCATCCGCATAGCCACGAGCCGGAGCCGCATACTCATGAACATCATGGAATGGCGGAAATTACCAGCCTCATTGAGGGATTAGAGCTTCCTGCGGAGGTAAAGGAAGACGTGAAAAACATTTATGGCATCATTGCCGAGGCGGAAGCTGCTGTGCACGGAAAACCTGTCCCGGAGATTCATTTTCACGAGGTAGGGACCGCGGACGCGCTGGCGGATATCATCGGCTGCGCAATGCTGATCCGTGAACTCGGCGCGGACAGGATTGTAACGTCGCCGGTCAATGTTGGCTATGGCCAGGTGCGCT
>JAGHIA010000123.1 GCA_017887445.1 Fusicatenibacter sp. | reverse complement strand
ACGATGGTCTCAAGACGTTCATACACGGTGGACACGGCCATTTTTCCGTAGGAAAAAAGCAGAGGCATGGTGATAAGTGAAAAGATCAGAAAGCCTAAGGCCCGGGGAAAATCCATCTCGCTCACGGCGGAGAGAAGAAAGAGAAGCCACCCCGCAAAAAAGAGATAGCAGAAAAGGAGCCGGCAAAGGCAGAACGTGAACTTCCGCTGCTGGCTTCTGTCCGCTCCGGTGAGAATGCCGGAGTCCTCGGGAAACAGGGATAAAGGCCGCCAAAAAATCAGCGCGGTGCAAAAGAGCGCGAGAAAAATAAGTCCGCCGCCCATCCACCGGGAGCCGGCCCAGGGGGAGAACACTCTTTCCATCAGAAGAAACAGAAAAAGGCAGTCGGCGGTCAGGCCGGCCGTGATTCCAAGGCGCAGAAAGAGAAACGCCGGGGACAACTCTGTGAGGCGTTTTTTTCGCATATCTCCAAGGATTATTCCGATCACCAGGGAGGATAAAGCGGCGCTTCCGTTTACCGCCACATTCCATAATACTGTCATACGTTCCGGTTCCTTTCCTGAGGAGGGCGCTTTATACCTCGCCCCGTCCGGCCAAAAGCTCCTTCATCTCATAGTATTTCCGTCTGCTCAGAGGAATCTCTGGGGCGTCGCCGCGGAGACGGAGCTTATAGGCGTATCCGAACCGCTCCTGGCTGATCTCCTCGATATCGGCCAGAGGCACCAGGTAGGACTGATGGCACCGCCAGAAGCCGTAATCGGTCAAAATCTCCTCCAGTTCCTGGAGGGTTTCCCCGGTTCTGGCAAAGGAACCGTCCTTTTTGACGATCCGTACCTTGCGGTCATCCTTTTCCAGATAGGCGATCTCACCGATCCGGTAGATCTGGTATCCGCCCTCGGTCTGGATTCCTACCCGCAGATCTTCGTTTTTCTTATCTCCGGAGGAGAGGCGTTCCCGAATCCGTTCCAGGGTTTTTCGCAGACGCGGCTCACTGACAGGTTTCATGAGAAAATCCACAGGACCATAGAGATAGCCGTCCAGTGCAAAGTCCGCATAGCCGGTGAGAAAGACCACCAGAATCTTCGGATAGCGCCTGTGTACCCTCTCCGCCAGCTCAAAACCGCTGCCGCCCGCCATCTGAATGTCCGAGAAGATCACTTCGACGGTTTCCCGCTCAAGAAAGCGCAGAGTTTCCTCACAGCCGGAGGACTCTCCGGCTACCCGGAATCCCTTCGTCTGGCTCAGCAGACCGCGCATCTCTCTTCGGATCACCGGCTCGTCATCCACCAGAAGTATCCTGATTTCTGTGCTCATGGCCCATCCCTTCCTCACTGTTGTACTGAAAAAAATTTTATCATAAGGTGGAAAAAATGACAAGGCAGCAAACCTGTTGCAGGGGAAAAGCGGAAGAAGTGCCAGATACTAGTGGGGAAATGCCGGATAGTGCCAAAGAAGTGCCAGATAGTACAAATAAAGTGCCGGATATTAGTGAAGAAATGCCGGATAGAGAGCAGGAGCAGCAGATTTATAAATATGTATTGGAAAATGGTTCCATTACAACGGCTGAAGCAGCAGAACTTTTGGACGTGAAACGCCGCAGAGCAAGAGCCGTGTTGCTGGATATGGTTAAGGGTGCCTATTTGAGAAAAGAAGGTGCGGCATGAAGTAAAAAGTACGAAAGGAAGATAATGCAATTCAGCTGGCTGAATAGTTACGAAATATGAGGATAAGATGAATGAAGTGATTCCGGAAAATGCAAAGGTGATTGCCTTAAGGATTGCAGGCGCCGCAGCGTGAACCGTTCCAGAGGGACATCGTCTTTGCGATGGACGAGTTTGATTTCCTTTGTTAATGCCGTAGGAAGACGGTTTGGTGTGGTTTGAAGCGAAAGCCATTGTCGTAAAATGCAGTAAAAAATGCAGTAAAATCAAGAAAATTCAATGTGAAAGCAAAGGAAGAAGCCCTCTGTGAAGTCCGCAAAATCAAGAAAATGCGGGCTTCACATTTTTTTCACAATTTAATTAGCACTCACCGCTTGACAGTGCTAACAACAAGTGTTATAGTACACATAGAACAAAGGAAGAGGAAAAAGAAAACCTCCCCAAGTTCCAAAAGCGCAGCAATTCAGCGCAGCCGAACCGCTGCCCAAAAGCAACTTTCAAAGGTTTAAACACAAGATCCCATAGATGGAAGAAAAAAGAAAGAAGAAAGAAGAAAGAAGAAATGACTTATGTTGATGCCCAGTATTTTTGGAGAGAATTTAATGGATGACTTTTTTGATTTCCCGTTTAGCGCACGGAACAATGGAATCGGTGAGATGATGAAGACCGATATAAAAGACACCGATCAGGGATACGAGCTGACGATCAATCTTCCGGGTGTAACGAAGGAAGACGTGAAGGCCCAGCTGAAAGACGGTTATTTGACCATCCAGGTTTCTTCCAACAGAAGCAACGATGAGAAGGACAGCGACGGCAGATACATCCGCAGAGAGCGCTACACCGGTTCCTGCAGCAGAAGCTTTTATGTAGGCAAGCAGGTGACAGAGGAAGAGATCCGGGCGAAGTTTGAAAACGGCACACTGACCATGCTGGTTCCAAAGAAAGAGCCGCAGCCGAAGGCGGAGGAAAAGAAGTACATTTCTATTGAAGGTTGAGAGTAACGTAACGGTTCAGCGTTGCCGAACCGTTACATTAAGAGCGATACAGACAAACCTGCAGTGTCAGACAAAGCAGAGGAGGAATGACTTATGTTAAGACCGAGTATCTGGACAGACGATATATTTGATGATTTTATGAGCGATTTTGATTTTCCGTTTTTTGACGACAGGGATATGCGAAAAGCAGAAAAGAAGCTGTACGGCAGACGCGGAAAGAATATGATGAAGACGGATATCAAGGAGAGAGAGCAGGATTATGTGCTGGAGATGGACCTGCCGGGATTTAAGAAAGACGAGATTCAGGTACAGCTGGAGAACGGCTATCTGACTGTCAGCGCCGCCAAAGGTCTGGATCAGGATGAGCAGGGGAGAGATACCGGAAAATACATCCGCCAAGAGCGCTACGCAGGCGCTTGCCAGCGTTCCTTCTATGTGGGCGAAGTGGCCCAGGAGGACATCCGGGCAGAGTTTAAGCATGGTATCCTGAAACTGACGATCCCGAAAAAAGCCGCGAAAAAAGACAGCTGGATCTCCATTGAAGGATAAAAGTTGAAATCTGTAACTATTCGGCCAGGTCTGTGTATTTATTGCATAGACCGTATGAAAACGCAATAACGGGCGGCCACGCGGATAATATAAGAAGCGTGGCCGCCTTTTTTGCATTTCATTACTGATGGCAAGATGCCGGGGTAAAAAGCTGGTATCTTGGCAATCATTCCGGCAGCAGCCGTTTTCTGCGTATCAGGTAATAAATGATACCAGCAGCGTCTGCCAGAAACCATCCGATCGGCACAGACCACCAGATACCCACAACCCCAATGGACGGCACTGCCGAAAGCAGGTAAGCAAGGGCGACTCTCGTCCCAAGAGAGATGACCGTCAGCACCACAGACATACCTGGTTTACCCACCGCCCGGTACAGGCCGTAGAGAAGAAACAGGCAGCCGATGCCGCAGTAAAAAGCGCCTTCAATGTGCAGATAGCGGATACCTTCCGCCAGAATCTCCGTTTCCTCCGCATGGACAAACAGCAGCATCAGCGGCCGTGCCAGGAACCATACGGCGGCGGAGATGATCACCGAAAAGACGACGGAAACGGTCACGGCGCCTTTTAATCCCGCCTGGATCCGTTCCGTTTTTCCCGCGCCGTAATTCTGGGCGATAAACGTGGAAAACGCGTTGCCGAAGTCCTGCACCGGCATATAAGCAAAGGCGTCGATCTTTACTGCCGCCGCGAAAGCGGCCATGACCGCGGTGCCAAAGCTGTTGACAAGGCCCTGCACCATGAGAATCCCCAGGTTCATCACCGACTGCTGTACGCAGGTGAGGAAAGAAAAACCGGCAATCTCCCGGATGCTTTGCCAGCGGACCCGCAGATGCTTCCGTTTCGGGCGAAGGTGCGGAAAGCGGATCCATGCGAAAAGCGCAAGTCCCACGCCGGAAACGTACTGGGCGATCACCGTAGCCTCTGCTGCGCCCGCCACGCCCCGCTTCAGGCCTACGACAAACCACAGATCCAGGGCGATATTCAGCGCCGCCGATATTGCCAGAAAAACCAGCGGCGTGACAGAGTTTCCCACCGCCCGCAGCAGGGAGGCAAAATAATTGTACAGAAAGGTCGCGGCGATGCCGCAGAAGATCACAAGAAGATACTCCCGCATCATCCCGGTGATTTCTGCGGGGACCCGCAGAAACAGCAGGATTTCGTCAATAAAAAGAAATACCGCCAGGTTGATAATAACCGTGACTGCCGCGATCAGCACAAAGGAGGCGCAGATGCCTTCTCGCAGACCGTCGTCGTCCTTCCGGCCGAAACGGATGGAGAACACAGCGCCGCTGCCCATGCACAGGCCCAGCAAAATGGAGGTGAGGAAGGTCATAAGGGTAAACGCGGAGCCTACGGCGGCCAATGCGCCGGAGCCGAGAAACTGGCCGACGATCAGTGTGTCGGCTATATTGTAGCACTGCTGCAGCAGATTTCCGAGAATCATCGGAACGGCAAACAGCAGCATGGAGGACATGACAGGTCCTTTGGTAAGATCGCCTTTCATTGTTGTTGTCACCTTTCTATGTATTTCAGAAGCGATAGTTGAAATTTCCAGTATTTTTCAGATATACGCTGAATGGTATTCACGAAAACTGCGCGTATTTCTTCGGGGAAATCCCCACGGCCTTTGTGAAGGCCTTGAGAAAATTGCTGTAATCCCGGAAACCGCACAGAGAGCAGGTTTCCGTTACCGAATAGCCTTCCGCCAGAAGCGCCTTGGCGTGGGTGATCCTCCGGGCGGTGATATAGCGGTTGATGGTGGTCCCGGTGGATTCCCGGAACAGCCGGCACAGGTAGGAGGTGCTGATATAAAAATGGTCCGCCAGCATCTGCAGGGTCAGTTCCTCCGTCAGGTTCTGATTGACATAGGAGAGAATCTGATCGATCAGGTACGCAGACTCCGTGCTTGCTCTGCTGTTGGCCGAAAGTCTTGCTTCTTCCGCGCGGCGGCTGCAAAAACAGCCGGTGAGAAAGACCATCAGTTCCAGAAACGCCGCCTGATCGAGAAGTTCCTGGCCGAATCCGGCTTCCTGACTGAGCTTGTGAATGCAGTAGAGAAATCGCTTCTGTTCCTCCGGCGACAGAGAAAGCCGGTGGCCGAAACGGCTGTCCCGGCAGGAAAAACAGATGTCCAGATCTGTGTTTTCCGTGCAGAAGCGTTTCACAAAATCCGGATAAATGGACAGAACGATCCGCTCGTGGCGTACATTGTCAATCTGGGACAGACAGTGGCTTTCGTACTGGTTGATAAAAAAGATGTCCCCGGGATGAAAATCATAAAAGCGGCTGTCAATGAGAAACTGTTTTCCGCCGGAAATGGAATAGTAGATCTCGTAACAGTCGTGGATATGAATATTCATGGTCTTTTCATCGTTGTACAGATGGGCGATTGCAAATGTCTGGGAGTCCAGACAGTCCTGGATCGCCTGTTTGCAGGAGGTATGTATTTTCATATCGGCGTTTTGCACCCCTTTCCCCGGATATGGATCATCTGCTTTCTTCGTAACGATTCAGCCGGCTGAGTCGTTACCTTTCTTCAGTATATAAGAACCGTGCAGGATTTTCAAGGTTTTGTGCAGAGAAACACATGAAACGGATATCTTTGTATGATAAGATAGTATCATAGCAATACGCAGATATTGGGAGGTAAGAAGCATGAGCATGAATCAGATGTTTTCCCTGGAGGGAAAGACGGCTCTGGTCACCGGCGCGGCCTATGGGATCGGGTTTGCCATCGCCGAGGCATTTGCCGCGGCAGGGGCGAAGATCGCTTTTAACTGCCGCAGTGAGGAGCATTTGAAACAGGCCTTGGAGGATTATGCGGCAAAGGGGATCCAGGCGAAGGGATATCTCTGCGACGTGACGGACGAGGCTCAGGTACAGGCTATGGTGGCGGAGATCGAGAAGGAGCTGGGAGTGATCGATATTCTGGTCAATAACGCGGGGATCATCAAACGGATCCCTATGACAGAGATGAAGGCGGAAGAATTCCGCCAGGTTATTGATATCGACCTGAACGCGCCGTTTATCGTGTCCAAGGCGGTGCTTCCGGGGATGATCAGGAAAGGCCATGGAAAAATCATCAACGTCTGCTCGATGATGAGCGAGCTGGGCCGCGAGACGGTGTCCGCTTATGCGGCGGCCAAGGGCGGACTGAAGATGCTGACGAAGAATATCGCGTCTGAGTACGGCGAGTACAATATCCAGTGCAACGGCATCGGACCCGGGTATATCGCCACACCGCAGACGGCTCCGCTGCGGGAAAAGCAGGCGGACGGAAGCAGGCATCCCTTCGACCAGTTTATTGTGTCGAAAACCCCGCAGGCCCGCTGGGGAACCCCGGAGGATCTGATGGGCCCGGCGGTCTTTCTGGCGTCCGACGCCTCCAATTTTGTCAATGGGCATATCCTTTATGTGGACGGAGGTATTCTGGCGTATATCGGCAAGCAGCCGTGAGCATGTTTGAAACTTTATTTCCGCGAGCAACGAGCCAAGAAGCCACAGTCCAGGCTGCATTCTCTAGAGTGTGTTTGAAAATTGCTTTCTGCAAGATGTGCGTCACAGTTTGTGGGGAATCTGTTCCAGAATCAGGAGGCGTAGCGGGCTACACTGACTGATTCTGGGGCAAATTCCCCGCAAAGTGGGGCGTGCAGATTGCAGGAATGAATTTTCAAACAGACTCTAGCTGCAAGCGGTAAGTTGTAACGATTCGACCAGGTCTGTGCATTATAACAGTTTAGCCTTGCTGAACTATTACACGCTTCGCGCTGCACAGAAACTGCATTTCATGCAGTTTCGCGCTGCAGGCCTCGGGATTTTCGCGCATTCTGCGCGAAAACACCTCGCGAAATATTAACAGGCTGAACTGTTACTGAGCATTTACTGCACAGACCGCATGAAAACGTATATGAAAAAGAGAAAGAGAGGATCAGGTTTTATGAAAATCGCATTGATCAATGAAAACAGCCAGGCGGCAAAGAACGAGGTGATCTGCAATGCGCTGAAGAAAGTTGTGGAGCCGATGGGCCACGAGGTGCGCAATTACGGCATGTACACGGCGCAGGATGAGTGCCAGCTGACGTATGTCCAGGTGGGAATTCTGGCAGCGGTACTCCTGAATTCGGGAGCGGCGGACTATGTGATCACAGGCTGCGGAACCGGAGAAGGCGCCATGCTGGCGTGCAACTCCTTTCCGGGCGTGATCTGCGGCCATGTGGAGGATCCGCTGGACGCGTACACTTTCGCGCAGATCAACGACGGAAACGCCATTGCCATCCCATTCGCCAAAGGCTACGGCTGGGGCGGCGATCTGAATCTGGAGTATATCTTCGAGAAGCTTTTCTGTGAGGAAAGCGGACAGGGTTATCCCAGAGAGCGCGCAGTACCGGAGCAGAGAAACAAGAGAATCCTGGACGAGGTGAAGAAGGTTACCTACCGTCCGCTGACAGATATCCTGAAGGAGCTGGATCCGGAGCTGGCCAAGGGCGCTCTTGGCGGGGAACACTTCCAGGAGTATTTCTTTGAGGACTGCAAGTGCGAGAAGCTGGCGGCGGCTGTGCGCGAGCTTTTGGAAGTTTAGTATCCCGTATATCAAAGATCCAGACCATCTGACTTGTCTGTTTTTCCGATTGCACAGGTCCAAAAGCCTCGGCGTAGCCCGCTACGCCTGCGTTTTTGAACATACACACTCGAAAAAATATCCTGCATCATCTGGCTGGATCTTTCATATATGGTGTACTGAAGCAGCAAAAGTCAGGATCGCCGGCTATGCCGGAACTATGAGCGGCAAAAAGACCTATGAGTAGTAAAAAAGGCCAGAGTTATCGGTTTCGCCGGAAACTCTGGCCCTTTTTGTGTCATACAAAATTAGAGCGTGTTCGTCTGTTACTGGAATTTCGGTTCGCAGGTCACATCGCAGCCGAGACGCTGAAACGTCTTCCGGTCCACATCGGACAGCATAACAGTAGAGTGTACCTGGCAGCCGTGCAGCATGGGAAGCTGCGCCAGAGCCAGCTTGGCGTCGTCGCTGCCTGCGGCTGTTGCGGAGAGGGCAATGAGGATCTCGTCCGTGTGCAGGCGCGGATTTTTGCTGCCCAGATACTGGGTTTTCAAAAGCTGGATCGGCTCAATCGCGGCAGGTGAGATAATATGCTTGTCGTGGTCAATGCCGGCCAGCTCTTTCAGGGCGTTGAGAAGAAGCGCCGCGCACGCGCCCAGCAGGTCGCCGGTCTTTCCGGTGATGATCCTTCCGTCGGGCAGCTCCAGGGCCGCCGCAGGCGCTCCGGTAGTCTCTGCCCGCACCAGCGCCGGGGAGACGGTGCTGCGGTCTGTGGCTGTGATATGCTCCTGCTTCATCAGCAGTTCGATCTTAAAGGCTTCTTCCTCTGTGCGTGAGCCGTCGGCGATGCCGTCCACTGCCTGATAGTAGCGGCGGATGATCTCCTGGCGGGACGCCTCGCGGCATACCTTGTCGTCGATGATGCAGTTTCCTGCCATATTGACGCCCATATCCGTCGGGGATTTGTACGGGCTTTCGCCGAAGATCTGCTCAAAGATTGCGTTGAGCACCGGGAAGATCTCCACGTCCCGGTTGTAGTTGACCGTTGTTTTTCCATAGGCTTCCAGGTGGAACGGGTCGATCATGTTGATGTCGTTCAGATCTGCGGTGGCCGCCTCGTAAGCCAGGTTTACCGGATGCTTCAGCGGCAGGTTCCAGATGGGGAAGGTCTCAAATTTGGCGTAGCCGGCGTGGATGCCCCGCTTGTGCTCGTGGTACAGCTGGGACAGACAGGTGGCCATTTTTCCACTTCCCGGTCCCGGCGCGGTCACAACTACCAGCGGGCGGGTCGTCTCAATATAATCGTTCTTTCCGTAGCCCTCGTCGCTGACGATCAGCGGCACATTGCCCGGATAACCGGGGATATAATAAAGAATGTAGACCTTGATGCCAAGGTTTTCCAGTCTCTTTTTGAACATGATCGCGCTGTGCTGGCCGGAAAACTGGGTAATCACCACGCTTCCCACATAGAGACCTTTGCCGCGGAATTCGTCGATCAGGCGAAGAACGTCGCTGTCATAGGTGATGCCCAGGTCGCCGCGCACCTTGTTCTTTTCGATGGCGTCCGCGCTGATGGCGATGACGATCTCTGCCTGGTCCGCAAGCTGCATCAGCATACGCAGTTTACTGTCGGGGGCGAATCCTGGAAGGACCCGGGAGGCGTGATAGTCGTCGAACAGCTTTCCGCCGAATTCCAGATACAGCTTGTTGTCGAACTGGTTGATGCGTTCCCGGATATGTTCAGACTGCATGTTTAAGTATTTTTCGTTATCAAATCCTGTTTTAATGGCTTTGTTCTCCTTTTCTGTTGTTTTTTGAGCTTTTTGACATTTGCTTTTTGTTATAGTATACGAGCCGCGGCCGCAGCAGGCAAGAGTTTTTTTCAGGAATGGGGTTTCAAGTGAAAGGCTGAACTGTTACTTTCAATACGCTTTAATTTTCCAGCAGAAAAGCCAAAACTTTTTCGGCTGCCTCGCGGCCTCCCCGGGGAGTAAAGCCATGCCCTTCTCCAGGCAGGATTTCCAGTTTGGCGTTTTTATAACATTTCTGCGCTTTTATGGAATAATCCAGGGGAACGATCTCGTCCTGTTCCCCATGGAAGATCAGGACATTCTTTTCATAGGCCCCGATGACTTTAAAGGGTTCCAGCCTGCGGGCGTCCTGAAAATAGAGTTTCCCCAGCGTCATATTCCAGAAGTCCGTGGTGTCGGGAATTTCTTCTTCTGTGGGATATCTGCGGTTCCAGTCATCAGGAATGCACAAAGCCGGATAGTACAGGATCAGACCGCGGACATCCTGCGGATGAGCAGCCGCTGTGAGCGCGGACACAAGGCCGCCCTGGCTTCCGCCGAAAAGGAAGATCCGGTCCTGGCGGATGCCTTTGAAACGGCGGACACATTCCAGCATTGCTTCCAGATCCGCCTGTTCTGTCAGGACCGACATCTGTGTGGTGCTGCCGCTGCTGACGGAGGCTACGGAACCGCCGCAGAAATCAAAAGAAAAAGCGGCGATGCCATGAGAGGCAAAGTATTCGCATTCCCGGAAAAAATCCTTGTAAGAGCCGTTGTAGCCGTGGCTTACAATCACAGCAGGACAGGGGGATTCCGTCTGGGGCAGGAAGAGACTGCCGCAGATCTGTTTTTCCTTTGCTGAAACGACAAGCCTTTCGCAGATATAGGGAACCGCTCCAGGCTGCAGGAAGCTGTTTTCTGATCCTTCAGGGGCGAAGATCCGGATCAGAACCCCATTTTCTGCGCTTTCCACAGTACCCGAGAGCGCCGCGTCCTCCAGCCAGCCAAGGGCGGGACTGTCAGTGATCACGGAAGGGCAGGTGCGCAGCACGCCGTCCGCATCCTCCTGGCCATTGTTTTCAATAAAAATGCGGCAGGCATTCCCCTGACAGTCTGTTCCCTCCAGAATATACCTGGCGGAGAGCCTGGTTTTTCCCTGGGGATGGGATTTCTGGGTGTCCACTCCGTGGGGAAGCACTTTTCCCTGGAAGTAAGGCCCTTTTGCCGTACCGGAAAAGGGAATCATGCGGGCAGAGCGTCTGTGCCCGTTCACATCCTGGATTTCTTCTAAACATACCTGAATGGTCAATACTTCTTTCATACGCGTCTCCTTTAAAAAAGTTTACAGTAGTAATGGGTAGCAGGCCAAACGGCCGCCAATAGTTCTTTATGGTATGATTTTACAGCACCTGCCGCCCTTCCTGCAATCATATATTTCCGGGTTGGGATAACTGTCCGGGTGACGGAACAGTTCTATATGCGTTACGATTCAGCTGGCTGAAGAGTTACCACATGGTAGAGCGTGTTTGAACATTCATTCCTGCAATCGGCACGCCCCACTTTGCGTGGAATTTGCCCCGAAATCAGTCAGCGTAGACCGCTACGCCTCCTGATTTCGGAACAAATTCCCCACAAACTGTGACGCACATCTTGCAGAAAGCAATTTTCAAACAAGCTCTATGATGCAGTTTAATAAAATAAAAAAAGTGCTTGATTTTTCGGAAAGTTGTATGGTATACTCACAAAGCAGAAGTTAGATAAAACTAACTAAAACATAGGAAAACATCAGAAGCCATACATTTTCTGTGAAGATTCCGGGATATCCAGCGGACAGCTGCGCGAAAAGCAGTTCGTAGCGATTCAGCCAGCGGAACGGTTACGCAGTTTCTGCGCATCGCGATACCGCGTTACGTTTCATAATGAAAATGCGTGACTTTTTTCTTGAATTATTGGTTAGAAACGACTAACCAAAAATTGGTAAAAAGACCGCTGCGGCGGATGGATTCTGATGACAGAAGGGAGGTATCTTTTTGAAAGGAAGGCTTATGACTGTGCTGCTGGCGGCGGCGCTGGCGGTGCTTTCGGTGTGCTCGCTGTTTGTGGGAGTCATCGACATTGATGTGGCGTCACTGATGAGCGGCAGTCTGGAGCAGTGGGAGATATTTCTGATTTCCCGGCTTCCGCGTCTGCTGGCAATCCTCTGTACCGGGGTGGGAATGAGTGTTGCCGGCCTGATCATGCAGCAGCTTTGCATGAATAAATTTGTCTCGCCCACAACAGGCGCGACGATTTCCTCCGCCCAGTTTGGCATTCTGCTGGCGCTGCTGTTTATGCCCAATTCGACCCTGTGGGGACGGGCGCTGTTCGCATTCGCGGCGGCCATAGCGGGCACCTGGGTGTTTGTGTGGTTCATTCAGCGGATTCAGTTCAAGGATGTGGTGATGGTGCCGTTGGTGGGGATTATGTTCGGCAACGTAATCGGCGGGATCACCAACTACCTGGCATACCGCTATGAAATGACCCAGGCGCTGTCCTCCTGGCTGGTGGGACATTTTTCACTTGTGCTGCGGGGACGGTATGAGATCGTGTACCTGGTAGTGCCGCTGGTAATCCTGGCTTTTGTGTTCGCCAATCATTTCAATATCGTCGGCATGGGAAAGGATTTCTCAAAAAACCTGGGTGTGCCGTACAATGTCGTTCTGTTTCTGGGACTGACCATCGCGGCGATGATCACGGCCTCCGTGGTGGTCGTGGTAGGTTCCATTTCGTACATCGGACTGATCGTGCCCAATGCGGTCGCCATGTTCAAAGGGGATAAGATCCGCGGAACGCTGGTGGATACGGCGTTGTTCGGCGCGCTGTTTGTGCTGGTATGCGATATGACCGGCCGGGTGGTGATCGCGCCCTATGAACTTCCCATCGAGCTGATCGTTGGGATCCTGGGCAGTATTCTGTTTGTCGGACTTCTGCTGTACCGGCTGAAAAACGGCCGGAAAGCGGTGCGGCTTCCGGCCGCGGGAACCTCCCCGTGCAGCAGCACTGTTTCCGGATTGGATGGAGGTGAGAACGTATGAACCCAACAGCCAGTGAAAAAGGTATCCGCAGGGAGAATTCCGCCGCGGCGCGTGGAGAGAGCATCCGCAGGGAGAATTTTGCCGCGGCGCGTGGAGAGAGCATCCGCAGGGAGGATCCTGCCGCTGGGTGTGGAGAAAGCATCCGCAGAGAGAATTTTGCCGCTGGGTGTGGAGAGAGCATCCGCAGAGAGGATCCCGCAGCAGCGCGTGGAAAGCGCATATGCAGGGCGAAACTTTCCGCCGCCCATCGGAAAAACATCCGAAAGCTTATTGTGCTGGCAGCGCTGGCGGCGCTGGCCGCCGCCGCTTATATGCTGGTGGATGTCAGATTCGGAAATCCAAAGCTGGCCGCCTATGCAATGAGAATCCGCACGCCGAAGCTGATCGCTATGGTGATCACAGCGTTTGCCATCGGCGGCGCGTCCATTGTTTTTCAGTCCATCATCAATAATACCATTGTGACGCCGTGTCTTTTGGGCATGAATTCCCTGTACACGCTGATACATACGGCGATCGTATTTTTCGCGGGTTCGGGAAGCTTGCTGGCGGCCAATCCCAACCTTGCGTTTGCGGCCGACCTGGCGCTGATGGGCGCGGTGGCCACGCTGGTCTACAGTTATCTGTTTCAGAAAACAAAACACAATGTGCTGTATGTGCTGCTGATTGGAACGGTGCTTTCATCCTTCTTTTCCAGCATTCAGACAACGCTGACCCGTGTGATGGATCCCAACGAGTATGACAGTCTGCTCGCCACGCTGGTAGCCAGCTTCAGCAATATCAACTCAGAGATCATCCTGTTTTCTGTTGTGGTGCTGGCAGCGGTGATTTTTGTGCTGCGAAAGGACCTGGCGCTTTTAAATGTGATCACGCTGGGACGGGAGCAGGCGATCAATCTGGGTGTGGATTATGACCGGACCATCCGCCGTCTGCTGCTGGGCGTGACGCTCTGTATTGCCGTGGCTACCGCCATGGTGGGGCCGATCTCGTTTCTGGGACTGATCATTGCCAACCTGTCCCGCCAGCTTCTCAGAACGTTCCGCCACAGCCAGCTGATCGCAGGCTCGGCGCTGTTTGGCATGGCAGTGCTGGTGGGCGGCCAGCTGATCGTGGAGCATGTGTTCACCTACGCGGTTCCGGTCAGCGTGTTTATCACAGTGGGAGGCGGCCTTTATTTCCTTTATCTCCTGCTGACAAATCGGAGGGTCTGACAATGTTTATCAAAAATCTGACAAAAAAGTATGACGGCAAAGCGGTGGTGGATTCGGTCAGCTTTGAGATTCCCAAGGGAAAGGTGCTTTCGCTGATCGGCCCCAACGGCGCCGGAAAGTCCACGGTGATGGGGATCATCTCCCGGCTGATCGCGCGGGATACGGGACTGGTGGAGTTTGACGGAAACGACATCACAAAATGGAAAAGCCGGGAGCTTTCCAAACGGCTGGCGATTCTGACCCAGAGCAACAACATCCAGATGAAGCTTACGGTGCGGGAACTGGTAGCCTTCGGGCGTTTCCCCTATTCCGGCGGGCGCCTCACCGAAGAGGATGAGGAGATTATCGGCCAGGCCATCGCCTATATGGAGCTGGAGGAGTTCCAGGACCGTTTTATCGATGAGCTGTCCGGAGGACAGAGACAGCGGGCCTGCATTGCCATGGTGATCGCGCAGGACACAGAGTATGTCCTTCTGGACGAACCCACCAACAACCTGGACATTTATCATGCCACCAACATGATGAAGATCGTGCGGCGGCTCTGCGACGAGCTGGGAAAAACGGTGGTCCTTGTGCTGCATGAGATCAATTACGCGGCGTTTTACTCCGATTATATCTGCGCGTTCGTGGATGGTAAGGTCGCGAAATTCGGACCTGTAAAGGAAGTGATGACCAGGGAAAATCTGTCGCAGATTTATAAGGTTGATTTCCAGATCCAGGAGATCCAGGGAAAACCGCTGTCTATTTATTATTGAGAGGAGAAATATATATGAAGAAAAAAATCATGACACTGGCTTTATCTGCAACTATGGCGCTTGCTCTTGCGGCGTGCGGAAGCGGCAAGGGCTCCGCCGGCGGAAGTTCCACATCTTCCGCGGTATCTTCCTCCGTGCAGGGGGAAAACGGTTCCAGCGCTTCATCGTCCGTCAGCGATGGTGACAGCGGGAATGGCGTATCGGCAGATTCCAACGGTTCGGCGGAATCTTCAGGCAGCGGGAAAACGTTGGAAACCATCACCATCAAAAGCCTGAACGCCAACAAAGAGGAGGTTGATCTGGAGGTTCCGTATGATCCGGAACGCATCGCAATCCTGGATATGGCGTCGCTGGATATTCTGGACAGTCTGGGCGTCGGCGACCGGGTGGTAGGAGCTGCCAGCACATCGCTGGAATATCTTCAGGACTATGCGGACAATGAAAACATAGAAAATCTGGGAACCATCAAGGAAGCGGATATGGAAGCAGTGATGGCCTGCGAGCCGGATGTTATTTTTATCGGCGGCCGCCTGTCTTCGTCCTATGACGCGCTGAGCGAGATCGCGCCGGTGGTTTATCTGGCCACAGACACGGAGATCGGAGTTGTGGAGAGTGTGAGAAAAAATGCCGGAACCATCGCGTCCATGTTTGGCATGGAGGAGCAGGTGGACAGCCTGATGGCGGATTTTGACGGCCGCATCCAGGCCCTGGCGGAATTTGCAGAGGGCAAGACCGCGATCGTGGGAATGTGCACCAGCGGAAGCTTTAACGTTCTTGGAAACGACGGCCGCTGCTCCATCATCGGCGTGGAGATTGGTTTCGACAATGTGGGCGTGGAGGCGAATATCGACACTTCTACCCATGGAAACGAGGCGTCCTTTGAATATATTGTAGAGAAAAATCCGGACTATATCTTTGTCATGGACCGCGACGCGGCCATTGGAACCGACGGCGCGCAGCTGGCGAAGGATATCATGGAGAATGAACTGGTGCAGGGAACCGACGCGTACAAGAACGGAAACCTGGTCTATCTGGAGCATCCGGCGGTTTGGTATACCGCGGAGGGAGGCATCCAGGCAATGGATTTGATGCTGCAGGATCTGGAGACCATGCTGCCGGCGTAAGCGGAGAAAAATCAGGGATTGACAGAACCGGGGCAGGTATGATATCTTTTTGGTTAGTGATAACTAACAAACAAAACAAGAAGCAATCTGTCCCGGGAAATATCAGACAAGAGCCTGCGGGCAGGAAAGGAAAAGGAGTTAGAATGAAAAGAAATCCATGGAAGATCTTATGGCTTGCGGCGGCGTTTTTGTGTCTTGGAATCGGAGCAATCGGCGTGATCCTGCCAATCCTGCCTACAACACCGTTTCTTCTGGTGGCGTCCGTGTGTTTCGCGAAAGGCTCAGAGAAATTTCACCGCTGGTTCTGCGGTACAAAGATTTATAAGGATCATCTGGACAGCTTTGTGAAGGAGCGGGCGATGACGCTGAAAACCAAGCTTTGCATCCTTCTTCCGGCGTCGGCCATGCTGATTCTGGCCTTCCTGATGATGCAGAACCTGCCGGGAAGGATTGTGATCGCCGGCCTGATCATTTTCAAATATGTGTATTTCTTTACGAAGATCCGCACAGTTCCTGCCGTGCAGGCGGAGACGACGTGATTCTTGCGATTTTCGCTTTCGGACAGGTTCCCCCGCGGAACCGCTATGTCAGAACTCTGATATGGCGGTTCCGCGGGGGTTTTTCTGTTTTTCAGCGATAACGTCAGCGAAGCTCCCACAGAACACATCCGTGCGCCGGCAGCTGAGCGGTCAGTGTTCTGCCCTCGGCGCGGCAGTCCTCGCCGGTCCAAAGATCGTGGAGCACCGGCAGAGCGTCCGGAACATCAAACTTCTGCGCCGCGTCTGCGGTCTCCAGAATTTCATCAAGATCCGCGCATACAGTTCCCGCTTCGTCGCCAAGCCGGAACAGGGCCGCATAGACTGCGCCGGTTTCCGTGTCTTTGGAAACCCATACGGCGCTGTTGCCGTCCAGGCGGACCTGGCGTGCCTTGCAGCGGGCGTCCAGCAGGTGGAGAACCTCCCGGTTGGTCAGCAGGGCCAGCGTCTGGCCGTCCAGCAGCGTAAGCTCGGCCCCGATCATCATGGGAGAGCCGAAAATGCACCACAGAGTCATCATTGTTTTCTGCTCCTCCGGGGTGAAATTCGTGGTCCGCTCCTGGCCGAAGCCTTTGCCAAGTTTTCCAAGAGGCAGCATGTCGCAGTCCGGCCAGCACCCCTCGGAAACGTGATCCTGCCACAGCTGGCACCGGTGGAACATATCCTTCAGAAGTTTCCAGTCGTCCCAGAAATCGTCGGTGATCCGCCACATATTGGCGTATTTCTCATAATACCACGCCTTGTCGATCAGCGCCGGTCCCGGGGAAAGGGAGAGGGTAATGGCTCTGCCGCAGTTCTGGATGGCTTTGGCCAGCATCTCGATCTCATGGCGCCCTGAGAACGGATTGTTGGGATAGAGATTTGTGTTGCAGATATCGTCGCATTTGATGAAATCCACCCCCCAGGAAGCGTAAAGCTCCAGCAGAGAATCGTAGTAAGCCTGGCCCTCCGGCGTATTGCGCACGCCGTACATATCCGGATTCCAGCCGCAGATGGAGCTTGGGTCGGCAATCTGATCGGCGGTTACGCCGCAGCCGCAGACCGGTGTGTGCAGGTGAGCGGCGATCCGCGGAACGCCGCGCATGATATGGATGCCGAATTTCAGGCCAAGGCTGTGGATGTAGTCTGCCAGCGGAGCGAAGCCTTTTCCGTCAGCGGAAGACGGAAACCGTTCCGGGTCCGGGAGCAGGCGGGAATACCCGTCCATTTCCAGCTGGGAAAACGGAATATACTGGAAGCGGTCCCTCTGGGAACCGGCGCCGTGGGCGTACCATTCGATATCTACCACCACATACTCCCATCCGTATTCTTTCAGATGCGCCGCCATATATTCGGCGTTCTGGCGCACCTGCGCCTCGTTGACGGTGGTGTCGTAGTAATCGTAGCTGTTCCATCCCATCGGCGGGTGTTTGGCAAAGGTGTTTTTGTTCATAAGAAAATCCTCCCTGGTGATACTGGTACGCCGTATATGAAATACCTGGCATATCTGACTTGTCTGTTTTTCTGAGTATACATGTCCAAAAATCCCGGTGTAGTCCGCTGCACAGTTCCATTTCATAGATGGTGTATCAGGTATATTTTTGATAGAAAGGCTTTCGGTTGACCTTTTCTCTAAAGCTGATTATACTGGAGATAGCTTTCGGAAGAAAGAAGGAAAAATTGATCTGAAAGGGTAAAATTCTGATGCAGTACAGACAGGGAGTGTTCGGCGTATTGAACCTGGACGAGATGGAAAATGAGCCGCTGATCCTGCTGGACGGAGGCGTGGAACAGAGGTACCGGGAACCGTACGATTATTACAACGGAGACAGGAAAGAATACGGGGGATATCTGTTTCAGTATACACTGAAGGGCAGCGGCTGCTTTTGGCGGAACGAACAACCGTATGAAGTGAGCGAGGGCAGAGGATTTCTTGTCCGCTTTCCGGAAGAAAGCCGCTACTGGCTGCCGCCCCAGGCCAAGGAGCCGTGGGAATTTTTGTATCTTCATTTTGACGGAGCGGCGGCGGAAGCGTTTGTAAAAAAGCTGCATAGCCTATGTCCGGGACTGATAGAACTGGAAGCGGAAAGCCCTCCGGTGCGTATGGCTCTGAATCTGCAGCAGCGGCTGACAGGAAATGAGCAGCTGGAACATTATGAAGGGGGAGAATTTCTCTACCGCTTTCTCTGCGCCCTGCTCAGAGAAGCGGAACAGCGCAGGATACCAGGGAAAAATAATCTCACCGGGAAAGCGGCAGAATATATGAAAAACAGGTACCGCACCATCCAGGGCATCGAGGAAGTGGCCGGGTGGCTGAAGGTCACACCGGAGCATCTGGCCCGCAGCTTCCGGAAGGAGCAGGGCCTTTCGCCGTCCGAATACCTGACCCGCCAGAAAATCCAGGCCGCGGCCAATGAACTGCTGAGCACGGACAAGAGTATCGAGCGCATCGCGCGGGAGAACGGGTTTTCCAACGGGAACTATTTCGCGAAGGTGTTCCGGCGCTACACAGGGGTTAGCCCCGGGACCTACAGGAGCAGATAGGGAGGGGGGACGAACGCGGAGCGGGGCAGGCGGCAGGGGGATTCCGGGGGCGGCTGCAAAGGGGTGGAAAATCTAAGCGCTCCCACGCCCCGCCGGACGGGCACCGGAGCGATTCGCCAGGAATGCCTGATGCATTCCCGGCTCAGGCGCTCCTCAGGCTCAGGACGTGAAGTCCTTCGCCTGGCCCGTCCGGCGGGGCGTGGGAGCGCTAAGATTTTCTCACCCCCTTGCAGATGCCCCCGGAATCCCCCTGCCGCCTGCCCCGCTCCGCGTTCTGGGGCTGGCTGCGGGACATGGAAGGCGTGAGAGCGTGGCTGGAGATTTAATACTAAAAGGCGTTATACGGGTCATTTCGCCATAAATGAAAACCCTAATCCCTCAGCTATGCTGGGGAGAATAGAGTAAGCAGTAGCGTTTAGGATGACAGAAAAAGCCTCCTATGATACAATGAGAAAGGTGTCGCAAGCCAATCTCAAAGAATAGGAGGCGGTCCAGATGGACAGTAAAAGTTTATCACATACGAAATGGAAATGCCAGTACCATATTGTGTTTATTGCGAAATATCGTGTGGTTGGTGCCCGTCCGGTGGGATCTGAGAGCCGCAGAGAGTTTCACCCCTTTTGCAGATGCCCGGAATCCCGTACCGCCTGCCTCATTCTGTGTTCTGAGCTTGGCACCAAGACATGAAAGGCGTTAAGGTTTCGACCGGAGATTCAATACTAAAAGTGTTACAATGGCCATTTCGCCACAGACAGAAAGAGGGCCGGGGCCGGTGGCATGGGGATTCGGAGGGCGGCTGCAAAGAGGTGAGAAAATCTTAGCGCTCTCACGCCCCGCCGGACGGGT
>JAGHIA010000122.1 GCA_017887445.1 Fusicatenibacter sp. | reverse complement strand
TCGCCATCATGATCTTTTCCACACAGGCATCCTTGCCCACGACCACCTGCCGCACCTGCCCGGTCACATTTTGCAGAATCTCTCTGGAATCGTTCATCCTCAGCCTCTCCCTTCTGCTTTTTTGTCTATTCTATCATCTCATGAGGTCCTGGTCAAACACTTGCTGCCTGCATCGCGGGAACACGGGTAACCGTTCCGCTGAAGAATTCCCGGTAAACTGCGCAAAACGCCGGCAGCGCTGTGTCCTGCCGGACACAAAGCACTGCCGACGCCAATCGTTCAGCAAGGGGGATGTTGCTACGTTTTCTTCAGAATGCTTTCTTGTACAGCGCGATCACATCTGTTTTCGTTGTGGCTCTGGGATTGACCGCGATATTTCCGCTTTTCATTGCGTCTTCCGCCATCGCCTCAAAATACGCTTCCTTTACCCCTGCCTGTGAAAGACCGGATGGAATTCCCAGCTCTTGATTCAGTACTTTCAGTTCTTCCGCAAGCATATGAGGCACAAAAGCTTTTTTCTCCACCGGAGCCTTGGCAATACAGCGGTAGATCTCATAGTATTTTCCCTGGTCCGCCAGCTCATTGTATTCCACAATGACCGGAAGCAAAATCGCATTTGCCACCCCATGGGCTATGTTAAAATATGCGCTGACCGGATGGCTCATGGCATGCACATTCCCAAGTCTCGCATGGGAGAAGGCGATTCCGGCAAACAATGAGCCTGTCATCATTGCTTCTGCCGCCGCCTCATTTTTTCGGTTTGCCACATAGGCACGCAGGCTGCCGCCGATCAATTCCAGCGCTTTCTTCGCAAACATGTCGGAGAACGGCGATGCCGCCAGGGAAAGATACGCTTCCAGAGCATGAACCATGGCATCCACACCACAGGCTGCCGCTGTCCCGGCCGGCACACTGGCGATCAGCTCCGGATCCAGGATCGCATAGGACGGCAGAAGGTAATTGCTGGATACCGTCAGTTTATAGTTCCTGCTGTGATCTGTGATTACGGAAAAAGAGGTTGCCTCTGACCCCGTTCCTGCTGTCGTCGGAATGGCGATCATCGGTACGACCGGACCCGGCACTTTTCCTCCTCCTTCATATTCCGTGACCGTTCCTCCATAGGATGCCACCACGGCCACCGCTTTCGCCACATCCAGCGGAGAGCCTCCGCCGAATGCCACAAGGAAATCCGCGCCGCTGGTCCGGAAGGCTGCTACAGCCTTTTCCACTGTTTCTGTGCTGGGATTCCCCTCTGTTTCTGTAAACGCGCCGCTTTCGATTCCGGCTTCCTGCAGGACTTTCTGGCATTGATCCACCAGTCCTATCTTATTCAGATGCGGCCCGGAAATGATCAGCGCTTTCTTTTTCTGCAGCTTTTCCGCTGTCTTTGGAAGCTGTCTGAGACTTCCTTTTCCAAAAATAATGTTCTGAGGGATTGTAAATGTATATGTTTCCATCCTTTGGCCACCTTAACTCAGCGCTTCCACAGAAGCCTTGATGATCTCACAAGCCTCATCGCAGTCTTTTTCGTCAATGATCAGCGGCGGGACCATACGGATCACATGATCGCCAATGGCGGTAAGGAGCAGATGGCGGTGCAGACATTCATGTTTTACGTCCACAGCGTTCACACCGTCGTCAAACTCCACGCCCACGAGCAGTCCCTGTCCCCTGACTTCCTTTACATGGGGAAGTGTTTTCAGCTTTTCCATAAAGTAAGCGCCCATTTTTGCCGCGTTGCCTGCAAGATCTCTTTCCAGCAGTTCATCGATCTGGGCCAGCGCAGCCGCACAGCTGACCGGATGACCGCCAAAGGTGGTTCCATGAGAACCAGCAGAAAACGCTTTGGATACTTCTTCCGTCGCGCAGATCGCCCCGATCGGCATACCGCCTCCGAGAGCTTTGGCCATGGATACGATATCCGGTTTAATGCCGTAATTCATATAGCTCATAACCTGACCGGTTCTGCACCACCCGGTCTGCACCTCATCCAGCAGAAGCAGCATATCATTCTCGTCACAGAACGTTCTCAATCCCTGCAGAAATTCCTGCGTGGCCGGGTGAACGCCGCCTTCTCCCTGTACCGGCTCCACCATGATTGCGATGGTGTTCTCCGTGCAGGCATCTTTGAAAGCCTGAAGGTTGTTGTATGGCGCATAAGAGAAGCCGTAAGTCATCGGTCCGAATCCAATCTGGCAGCCGTTTCCTGGCTGTCCGGTGGCAGACATGGAGCCAAAGGTTCTTCCGTGGAATCCCATCTTTGCGGTGACAATATGGTAACGGTTGGGACCATACTTTTCAATTCCGTACTTTCTCGCCATCTTGATCATGGCTTCGTTTGCCTCTGTTCCGGAATTCTGGAAATAAATCTTATCCATTCCAATGGTCGTGCAGACTTTTTCCGCCAGAAGTGCCTGGGGGATCGTGTATGGATAGTTAAACGTGTGCATCAGGGTTTTTGCCTGGTCCACCACAGCTTCTACCACCTTCTCATTGCAGTTGCCCGCCGAGTTCACAGCAATACCGGCGTAAAAATCCAGATATTTTTCTCCTGTCTCATCATAAATATACTGATCTTTCGCTGTCTCCGCCAGAAGGTCAAACCGTTCGTAAGTTTCGATCATATATTTCTTTACTTTGTCTTTGATCTCCTGCGCGGTATATCCTGTTTCTGCCAATTTCATAGCTATCGCTCCTCCAGATTCTTTATTTGTTATTCTCCAGCTTTTTATGATCCACCGGCCGGATCCTGTCAGGTGTGATCAGACCTTTGATGATCAGGTACTGTTCGATCACCTTCACACAGTTATATACACCCACTTTCTCAC
The DNA here is from genome assembly GCA_017887445.1 of Fusicatenibacter sp. GTDB lineage: Bacteria > Bacillota > Clostridia > Lachnospirales > Lachnospiraceae > Fusicatenibacter. The sequence goes on along the minus strand of JAGHIA010000122.1, from coordinate 4,797 downwards.
TGTTCAGCGTCATGTCGTAATTGACCGGATTCGTCCAGTAATTTCCATGGGTATAATGTTCATAATACTGTGCGCGGTATTTGTCCGTCTTGCTGATTGTTGCGTGAGCAACCTCCTCCGTCACTCCCATATGCTCGATCGTACGCTGCACACAGAACGCGCGGGGCGCTTCAATGTAGACACTTACCACATTTTGACGGTCCCTCAGTACATAGTCGGCACATTTTCCGACGATGACACATGACTCTGTATCCGCAAGATCATTGATGATCTGACTTTGATACTCAAACAACTTGTCGTCCGACACAAACTTCTCGTTGCGCGCAATGTAGCTTCTGGCCCGCGGAAGTCCTCTCAGGAAACTGGAGAATCCACCGTTGTCACGGATTTTTTCATTGACTTCTTTAAACAGATTCTCATTCAGTCCACTCATCTGGCTGGCCAGCGTCAGGATACGGTTTTCATAGCAGTGGATCCCCAGTTCTTTTGCCAGGCACGAGGCAATCTCTTTTCCTCCGGAACCGAATCCCCTTGCAAATGTAACTACAAAATTTTCCATGTTTACCCCTTTCATGGCGCACTCGCTGCGCCAATAATGGTAGATTTGGAAGTTTACTTCCAAACTCTCCCCTTCCTAGAGCGTGTTTCCTCCGTCAATAATGGCAAATTTGAAAATTCACTTCCAAACTTTGGTTCTTTCCGTCTCTTTATCCGGCCAGATATCTGCTGAGAAATTCGCGCGTCCGTGGATTTTTCGGATTTGTGAACAACTGGGACGGCGGCGCGTCCTCCGCCACATAACCGCGGTCCATAAAAATCGTCCGAGTGGAAACGTCCCGCGCGAACGCCATCTCATGGGTTACAATGACCATGGTAAGACCTGTGGTCGCCAGCTGTTTCATAACATTCAACACCTCGCCCACCATCTCCGGATCCAATGCGGAAGTAGGCTCGTCAAACAACAGAACTTCCGGATTCATGCACAAAGATCTGGCGATTGCCACCCTCTGTTTCTGTCCGCCGGACAACTGGGCAGGCTTCGCGTTGACATATGGCGCCATTCCAACCTCTTTCAGATGGGTGATCGCCCGGTCAAACGCCTCCTCTTTGGACAGATGAAGCACTTTCCTGGTACAGAGCATGCAGTTTTCCAAAACTGTCATATTATTAAACAGGTTAAAGGACTGAAACACCATGCCCACCTTGGAGCGGTACTCGTTGATCTCTTTCTGAACATCGCGGATCTCTTTTCCATAGAACATCACCTTGCCGGAGGTCTGACATTCCAGCTTGTTGATGCAACGCAGCAGGGTAGATTTTCCGGAACCCGAAGAGCCGACGATGCAGATGATTTCTCCCACATGAACGTCAATATCAATTTTTCTGAGCACTTCATGATCGCCAAAAGACTTGCTCAGATCCTGAACAGAAATAATCGTCTCGCTCATATTGCATCTCCTTAATCGTTATCCATATATTCAACGGCCAGCGCGTAATCACTTTTACCCTGCATCTTTTTCTCCAGAAAGATAAACACTTTATTGAAGAAGAAGCAAAGGACGAAATAAATCACCGCAATGACCAGATACGATTCAAAATATTTGTAGTAATTGCCGCCCACAGTTTTCGCGGCCATGAACAATTCCTGCACCGCGATCACATTCAGCACGGAAGTCATTTTCAGATTGGTCAAAAAAGTATTGGCCATCTCCGGGATAATATTTTTAAATGCCTGCGGCAAAACAATGTAGATCATGGTCTTCATTGGCGACATACCCATGGCCCACGCGCCCTCTCTCTGTCCCAGATCGATGGAGCCAATACCGGCTCTTACCGTCTCCGCCATGTACGCTCCTGTATTCAGAACCGTGACCAGGACGCCGGCGCTGACAGGGGTAATGTCGATATTGGCCTCCCGGATACCAAAGTAAATGATCATGGCCTGGACGATCATAGGCGTATCCCGGAAGATTTCCACATATACAGCCGCAAGGATCTTCACCAGACGAAGCAGAACTTTCTTAATCAGGTGGTCACCCGGACTGATCTTCGCGTCCTGTATCACCCCTATCACATATCCCAGTACAAACCCAAGGATCGTTCCCAGCACCGCGATAAACAGTGTAAGCTTGGTTCCTTCCCAGAACATGCCGGAATATTTGTCCGCCAGGAAAAGCATCCATTCGACAGGATTTTGCGGATCCGATTTTATAAACATACTTAACATGGTGCTACCTCTTTTCAATGACAGATTTTTGTTACTACTCGCGGCAGGTCTACGCTTCGCTTCGGTTGGCCCGCGGGAAGAACAATTCCTTCCATCTTAATTTGCCGCCGGCTGCTGCGTGATCACCTGGCTCATCAGTTCATCCATTTTCTCTTTATCATTCCAGCCGATCGCGTCCATTGCTTCCTGAAGTTTATCGCGAAACTCCGTATCGTCTTTTCTGGTGGCGATGCATACGTTTACCATTTCGTCGTCTCCGGTGAATGTATCACTCTCATCCAGCGTGATAATGGTCAGATCGTCGTTGGTCAGGGCTGCAGACTGAGCGGTAGGCAGATCCACGATACATACATCCGCTGTCCCATTGGAGATTGCCATAAAGCACTCGGAAGTGGTCTCATAATTGGCGCCAGTCTGGGCACCCTCCACCTGATCCAGAAGCGGAACCCATCCGGTGCCAAGCTGTGTGGTCAGCTTGCAGCCTGTTCCTGCCAGGTCGGAAAGCTTTGTAACATTTTCGTAATCGCCGCCTTTTTTGACCACGATACAGTTATCTCTGTAATAGTAAGGATCCGTAAACGCATAGGACATTTCCCGTTCCGCTGTGCGTCCCATTCCTGCAATGATACAGTCATAATCTCCCGCATCCATGGAAATCCCGATGGAAGACCACTCTACTTTATGGACCTCCAGTTCCATTCCCATCTCTTCCGCCAGCATCTGCGCCACTGCCACGTCATACCCATATGCGTAATAATCGGAACCATAGATCGGAACCGCTGTGGTTCCATCCGCCGTTGTTTCACTGTCCTGTGTCCAGTTAAACGGAGCATACGCGCATTCCATTCCAACTCTCAGAACGTTCCCTGCTTCCCCAGACGTGTCTGACTGTGCGGACTGTGCATTTTCTGTTCCTGAAGAAGTGGATGATCCCGCGGAACCGGAAGAATCGGATCCACATCCTCCCAGTACGGAAACGGCCATTATACCGGCTGCCATGATCGATAAAAGTTTTCTCTTTTTCATAATTTTCCTCCTCCTCCGTGTCTGCACGGCTTTTCAATACGGTCCCGCTCCGCAGCGATACCGTTAGTCAGCAAAAGGCGCCGGGGAAATATTTCCCCAGCGCCTTTGCTGATATGAGCATTTTAATCAAAGTAGAAACGTTTTTCAATGTGCATAACGCACAGTTATAATTGTTATTTTGCACAGCAGTCACGAAAACATCAGCCGTTTGACCAGAATGCAGTTGATCAGATTCAGATATTCCATAGAATCGTCCAGTTCCATTCCCAGCAGCTCCTCGATCTTATGGATGCGGTACTGCAGGGAATTCCGGTGGATAAAAAGAGCCTTGGCCGTCTTTCCCACGCTGAAGCCGTTCATGTAATAAGCCAGCAGCGTATCCTGCAGAAACGTCCCGTTGGCATGGTCGTATTCCTCCAACGTCCTTAACGTCTCGTTGCAGTAATCCAGAATGTCCCCGTGATTCCCGCTGTTGAACATATATTTGTAAATTCCCATGGAACTGGCGCTCAGCACTTTTTTATTCTTCGGATTTGGCAGAATATCCTTTTTGGAGATCAGGTTTTTCGCTTCCTGATAGCTTCTCCCAAACTCCCGCGGATCCCTGTACGCGGCTCCCAGAATACAGGTGCTTCTGATCCGCCCTTTAAACTGCGGTTTGTCATCCAGTTCGCGCAGCAGATGCTCCAGTTCATGTTCGATTTCCTTATTTTCCCTGGCTTCGAACAAAAGTACAAATTTATTCAGAAAACGCATGAACATCGAACTGCCCTTCATATTATTGACCTCCCGGTTCAGACAATCCGCATAATATTCGTAGGTATGCTCGTCCTGCTCCAGATTGATGCCATACTTCCGGTCGATCACGATCACGCCTACGCGGTACGGTTTTGAAAAGTCCAGACCGAACTGGCCGGAAATTTTTTCCACATAGTTATCGTTGATCTCATATCCAAACAGGAGATTATAGAGATAATCTCCTGTCTTTTTGTTCTGTACCCCCGTCTGTACGATCAGGCTTCCGATACTCTGGGCGATATCCACAAACGACGCGCCTTCCCATCGGATATAAAACAGCGGAAGCTCCAGTTCGTCCGCCCGGTCTGCCAGTGTTTTGGGCACTTCTTCCTTGTCGTCCACCACAGAAACCGCAAGTCCGGAGATTCCAAGTTCGTTCAGCTCCTCCATACTGCGGGCGACTTCCTCAAAATCAAACCGGACATTGTCCACCACGATCAGCGCAAAATTTCCACGGTTCATATGATCCGCATACGGTCTGGTCTGGACCATGTAAGTCCAGGACACCATACGTCCAAGTCCTTTTTCCCCTGCAATGAGCCGCATACCGTCCAGCTTCAGATTCAAAACGTCTTCACATGTGACCATATCATTCCTCAACCTTCTGCTTCGGCTACCTCATCCCCGGGTAGTTCAGGCTCCTTTTCCAGGAGCGACGTACAATGAGGACATCGAACGGCTTGTTCCGGGATCTCACTCATGCAGTAAGGACAGGTCTTCGTTGTTGGAGCTGCCGGCTCCTCCGG
>JAGHIA010000121.1 GCA_017887445.1 Fusicatenibacter sp. | reverse complement strand
TTCACAGCAGCCGCAAACACTTGCTGTTTGCGGCGTGAGAAAGTGATTCAGGTGTGAGCGGCTCCCATTCGCGAAGCGAATTTTCATTGGAGCCGCGAAGTTACTGTGAACGACTGTGAACAGTAACGAATACTTTGCGCTTGCGGCAGGATGCCATTGACATCTGGAAAATTCCGACTATAATAAAATCATAATTTAGAATAGCCATAAATCGTGAAACTGTATACAATAAAAAGGAGAGAACATCATGCCTTATATTAAAAGAGCCTCTGAGAACACGATTGAAAATATATCCAGAATGTTTCCGGTATTACTGGTAACGGGACCACGCCAGGTTGGGAAGACAACCCTGCTGCAGAAGCTGTCGGAAGATCAGAAAGAGCAGGGGATCCAGCGTAAATATGTGACACTGGACGATCCGGATGTCAGATATCTGGCCAAGCGCGATCCGGCTCTGTTTCTGCAGAGATACGCGCCGCCGGTACTGATCGATGAAATTCAATACGCTACGGAATTGCTCCCATATATCAAAATGGAGGTTGACCGTACAAAACAAAAAGGAAGCTTCTGGCTTACAGGTTCACAGGTATTCCGATTGATGAAAAATGTCAGTGAAAGCCTTGCGGGCCGTGTGGGAATCGTCAGCCTGCTGGGACTGTCAGATGCGGAGATTTACCAGACCTCAAGCGAACCATTCACCACAGACCCAGGGCGCCTGATGGAACGTTTGAACCATGCGAAACCCCGCGGATTAAATGAAATATATAAAAGGATTTTCAAAGGATCCATGCCGGAACTCTATGCGGAAGAAGCCATCGACTGGGAAGTCTATTACCGTTCTTATGTGGATACTTATTTACAGAGAGACATTCGTGATCTGACGCAGGTTGCGGACGAGATGCAGTTTTACCATTTTATGACCGTCGCCGCGGCACACACCTCAAAACCGGTGATTTATGAGGAACTGGCAAATGCGGCAGGCATCTCGGCGCCGACGGCAAAAAAATGGCTGTCAATCCTGGTGTCATCCCACATCATAGCCCTGGTACAACCCTACCACAACAATGCTCTGAAGCGCATAGTAAAAATGCCGCTCCTTCACTTTTTAGATACAGGCCTTGCCGCTTATCTGCTAAAATGGGGAACCCCAGAGACACTGGAGCGCGGGGCAATGTCAGGGGCTTTTTTTGAAAGCTATGTGTTTTCGGAAATCTACAAAAGCTATTTAAATGCCGGAAAAGAACCGCCAATTTTTTACTACAGAGATAAAGATCAAAAAGAAATCGATCTGCTGCTCTACCAAAACGGCATCCTCAGTCCGATTGAAATAAAAAAAGCCGCCTCTCCAGGAAGAACAGCGATAAAAAACTTTGGGGTACTAGCCCCTGTTGCCAAAACACAGTCCCCCCACGATCTGGCCCCCCTGAAAACAGAAATCGGAACCGGAAGCGTCATCTGTATGGCAAACGATCTGCTCCCCATTGACGAAAAAAACTGGTATGTACCCGCGTGGCTAATTTAAAACCCTCTCCCCGCCGATCTTTTCGCCCCAGTCCTCCGCTTCACCCAACCCCGGCTTCGCCGCCATGTTCCGCCGCAGACCTACTGCCATGTTCCGCCGCAGACCTACTGCCATGTTCCGCCGCAGACCTACCGCCCCGTTCAATCGCAGGCTCACCGCCCCGTTCAACCGCAGGCCCGCCGCCCCGTTCAATCGCAGGCTCACCGCCCCGTTCAACTGCAGGCCCACCGCCCCGTTCAGCTACAGCCCCCATTCCCAGGCGCAGACCCACAGCGCGGACGGCACCCGGCGCCCAGGCAGGCCGCAGATGGCGCGGGGAGCTGGGGAGACGGCGCGGCAGGGCGGGGAAATATGGGAATGCAGTGCTTGCGACTACAGGCGGACAGAAACGGCTTCTGTGTCCGCGAAGCCAAAGCGTGATAAAACCCCCCGCCGCCAAACCCCAACCAACACGCTTTGAGCGCCGCGAACACAGAAGCCGTTTCTGTCCGAATGTCGGAGTGAGCACGCATCCCATATTTCCCCACCCTGCCGCGCCGTCTCCCCAGCTCCCCGCGCCATCTGCGGCCCGCCCGGCGCCGGGTGCCGTCCGCGCTGTGGGTCCGCGCCGTCCGCCCTCTACCACCCGCCCAACAAAAAACTTGACAAATGGCGGGAAGTTGCATAGACTATAAAGAACAGGGAAAAGGCAGAGAACGGAAAGAGTAAAAAATCAGCACCGGTATCCAGAGAGCGGCTGTCAGCGGGTGAGAGCAGCCGAACCAGGAGATTTTTGAAGTGCGTCCGGAAGCTGCCCCGGTGAAGCAGCAGAGACTATCGTGCGGAAACACAAAGTGAGTAGCCGGGGACGTATCACACGCGTTAAGTGTCACGAGGAGATTCCAAAGGAATCTTGAAAAAAAGTGGAACCACGAAAGCATTTCGTCTTTTTGATGAAGTGCTTTTTTTGTTGCGCGAGGCATGCTTGAAAAAATCTAAATAGCTGCATGGCATGTTGAAAAGTATTTGAATATCTTCGGCCGGAAACGGCCCGGCAAAGAGAAAGGGGAGTTTGGATGGGATTTCTGAAGTATTTTAAAGAGGAGTTTCAGGTGATCCAGGAGAGGGACCCGGCGATTCATTCTCCATGGGAGGTCTTGCTGTATCCGTCGTTTCGTGTTATGCTCAAATACAGGCGGGCGCACAAGCTGTACTTGAAAAAGCATTATTTCCTGGCCCGCTGGATCTCCCAGCGGGCGGCGCGGAAAACCGGTATTGAGATCCATCCGGGGGCGACCATCGGGAAGGGTTTGTTTATCGACCATGGTTCCGGCGTGATCATCGGCGAGACCGCGGTCATTGGGGACAATGTGACCCTGTATCAGGGCGTGACCCTTGGCGGTACGGGCAAGGAAACCGGCAAGCGCCATCCGACGCTGTGCGATAATGTCATGGTCAGCGCCGGGGCAAAGATCCTCGGGTCGTTTACCATCGGGGAAAATTCCAAGATCGGGGCCGGTTCCGTGGTGCTGCGGGAGGTTCCGCCCAACTGTACGGTGGTGGGCGTTCCCGGGCGGGTGGTCAAGAGAAACGACGTGCGCGTGACCTGGAACACCATGGACCAGGTTCATCTGCCGGATCCGGTGTTTGACGACATAGAGACGCTGAAGCGGGAAAACACCGAGCTTGTCAACCGCGTCCTGGAGCTGGAAAGAGAACTGAGATTTTTGAAGAAGGAGAAAAAGGATGAAGTTTTATAATACGCTGACGAAAAAAAAGGAAGAATTTGTTCCCCTGGAGGAAGGAAAGGTAAAAATGTATGTGTGCGGACCGACGGTGTACAATTTTATCCACATCGGAAACGCCCGTCCGATGATCGTCTTTGACACGGCCCGCCGCTACATGGAGTACAAGGGATATGAGGTAAATTATGTGTCCAACTTCACCGATGTGGACGACAAGATCATCGCCAAGGCCATTGAGGAGGGCGTGAGTGCGCAGGAGATCTCCAGCCGTTACATTGAAGAGTGCAAAAAGGATATGGAAGCCATGAATGTGCGCCCGGCCACGACGCATCCGCTGGCCACCCAGGAGATTCCGGGCATGATCGAGATGATCGCGGCGCTGGTGGAAAAGGGGTACGCGTACGATGTGAACGGTACCGTGTACTTCCGCACCAGAAAATTTGAGGAGTACGGAAAACTGTCCCACAAAAATCTGGACGATCTTCGCTCCGGCGGCCGGGCGCTGCTGGTTTCCGGCGAGGATCAGAAGGAAGATCCGCTGGATTTTGTCCTCTGGAAACCGAAGAAGGAAGGCGAGCCGTTCTGGACAGCGCCCTGGAGCGAGGGCCGTCCGGGCTGGCACATTGAGTGCTCGGAGATGGCCAAGAAATATCTGGGCGAGGAGATCGACATTCATGCCGGCGGCGAGGATCTGATCTTCCCCCATCATGAGAATGAGATCGCTCAGAGCGAGTGCTGCAACGGAAAGCCTTTCGCCCGTTACTGGCTGCACAACGCGTTTCTGAACATCGACAACCGGAAAATGTCAAAGTCTCTGGGAAATTTCTTTACTGTCAGGGAAATCGGTGAAAAGTACGATCTGCAGGTGCTGCGTTTCTTCATGCTCAGCGCCCACTACAGAAGTCCGCTGAATTTCAGCGCGGAGATTATGGAAGCGTCCAAGAATGCCTACGAGAGAATCGTAACGGCGGCGGAGCGGCTGAAGGAGATGGCGGCTGCGGCCAAGGAGGGGACACTGACGGACGCGGAGGCTCAGAAGCTGGAAGAAATGAAGCAGTTCCGCAAAAAGTACGAGGAGGCCATGGACGACGATCTGAATACGGCGGACGCCCTGGCGGCGATCTTTGAACTGGTGAAGTTTGCCAACACAGAAGTGACGGACGCTGCTTCCAAAGTCTTCGCAGAGCGTGTGCTTGAAGAGATCCGCGCGCTTTGTGACATTCAGGGACTGATCGTGGACAGAAAGAAGGAAACCCTGGACGAGGAGATCGAGGAGATGATCGCCCAGCGCCAGGCGGCGAGAAAAGCCAGAGATTTCGCGCGGGCGGACGCGATCCGCGATGAGCTTCTGGCCAGAGGTATCATTCTGGAGGACACCAGAGAGGGCGTAAAATGGAAACGGGCGTAAAAAAAACAGAGCAGGATTATCTGGCGATGAAATTTCAGCTGCCGCCCCACGATATCAAAGAGTATTCGCCTTTGACGCTGGCCTATATCGGCGACGTGGCGTTTGAGATCGTGGTGCGCACCGTGCTGGTGCGCCGGGCCAACCGTCAGGTGAACAAGCTGCACCGGGCCGCGGCCGCTCTGGTGTCGGCGGAGCATCAGTCAAAGATGGTGTCGGTGCTGGAGGAGCGTTTCACCGAGGAGGAGTCCCAGGTGTATAAGCGGGGGCGCAATGCCAAGGCGGCCACGAAGGCAAAAAACGCCTCCATCACAGATTACCGCAGAGCCACCGGCCTGGAGGCTGTGATGGGGTACCTGTATCTGAAGGGTGATTACCAGAGACTGGTGGATCTGGTGGAGATGGCGCTGGAGCATGTGTAAAGAATGGCGGATGCCGTAACAGTTCAGTATAAAAGATAGGATGGAAAAAATACGGATGGGGAAATTTGAAGAAAAAGAGATGGAAGGCGGAATGATCGAAGGGCGCAACGCGGTGCTGGAGGCCTTCCGCTCCGGAAAAAGTGTGGACAAGCTGTATGTCATGCCTGGAAACCAGGACGGGCCGGTGCGCACGATCCTGCGGGAGGCGAAGAAACATGACACGATCATCAATTATGTGGGTAAGGACCGGCTGGACGGAATGTCCCGCACCGGGCACCACCAGGGCGTGATCGCCCAGGTGGCATCCTACAGCTATGCCACGGTGGAGGAAATCCTGGAGCGGGCGGAGCAAAAGGGAGAGGCGCCGTTTCTGATCCTGCTGGACGGGATCGAGGACCCGCACAATCTGGGAGCGATTCTTCGGACTGCCAACATCGCCGGGGCCCACGGGGTGATCATTATGAAGCACCGGGCAGTGGGACTGACGGCTACGGTGGCGAAGACCTCCGCAGGCGCGGTGAATTATACGCCGGTGGCCAGAGTGACCAATATGGCCAAGACCATCGAGCAGCTGAAGGAAAAAGGACTGTGGTTCGTCTGCGCCGATATGAACGGAAAACCCATGTACGAGCTGAATCTGACAGGCCCCATAGGCCTTGTGATCGGCAATGAGGGCGACGGCGTTTCCCGGCTGGTGCGGGAGAAATGTGATTACATTGCCACCATACCGATGAAAGGCGAGATCGAATCGCTGAACGCGTCGGTGGCGGCAGGAATCCTGGCTTATGAGATTGTGAGACAGAGAGGATGACATGTCTGGAAAATATGATGTGTATAAGGGGCAGACGGATGAGGAACTGCTTCGAAGGCTGAGAGACGGGGAGAGCGGGATTGCCGATTATCTGGTCGAAAAATACAAATATCTGGTGCGGCAGAAGGCCCGCCCGCTTTATCTGGCGGGCGGCGACCAGGAGGATCTGATTCAGGAGGGGATGCTGGGTCTTTTTAAGGCAATCCAGGGATATCAGGAGGACCGGGACACGGCGTTTTCCACATTTGCCGCCCTTTGTATTGACCGGCAGATGTATTCGGCCATCAATATGTCCCAGCGGCAGAAGCATCAGCCGCTGAACAGTTTTGTGTCTTTGAGTGAGCCGGTGTCGGAGAAGGAGCTGCGGCTTATTGATGAGGAGACGCCGGAGGCGATCATGATCCACCAGGAGAATGTGGACCGGATGCATGAGAAGATCCGGCAGGCGCTCAGTCCTTTTGAGTATCAGGTGCTGGAGCTGTATCTGAAGGGGTATGGGTATCAGCAGATCGCGCAGAGGATGGAGAAGGCGCCTAAGGCGGTGGATAATGCGCTGCAAAGAATACGCTCTAAGGTGCGCCAGTGTGTGTAGAGGGGGACGCGCCGCCCCGGTCTGAGACCGTACCGCTCGCCGCCTGCCCTGGCCGCGGGGATTGGCCTGCCGGGGGCGGTGTAACTATGGAATGCGCGCTCACTCCGACAGCCGGACAGAACCGGCCGAATTGTTCGCCGGTGCCCGGCGGACATTTCGGCCGGTTCTGTTCGTCTGTAGTCGCAAGCGCTGCATTTCCATAGTTACGCCGCCCCCCGGCAGGCCAATCCCCGCGGCCAGGGCAGGCCGGCGAGCGGTACGGTCTCAGACCGGGGCGGCGCTGGTGGTGGGGCGGGGTGAGAGTGCGGGTTGGGTTGGGGTGTAGTGTCAGGGGCAAAAGGTAAAGTGTGAAGCGGAAAGCGAAAGGTGTGAAGGGGTGGGGGGATGGGATGGCGGGGGTTGTTTGGGGTTGGATTAGTGTCTGGCGGCTTGGATCGTGATGGGATTCTTTGGAGGAGAGAATGTGTCGTGATTGGGGGCGCTTTTTTTGTGGGATTTTGTAGTGGTTCGGCATGTCGCTATCCAGTGAGGGGGCGTGACTTGCTTTGCGTAGTTTACCTTGTCTGTAACTTTACAAAATGGATAAAATGTTAAGTAACAAATTGAGAAATGGGGTGTGGTTTGTCAAATTGAGTCGAAAAAAGTGTATAAAGGAAAGGGGATTGTGCCAGAGATTGGAGATGAAATGGATGGAATTATATAAAATGCATAAAATTAAAGGGTAAAAACTGTAAAAAAGATACGAATTACCGAAAGGATATTGACATTACATATGAAAAGAGTTAAGCTACATATACAAGATGTTAGGAAACAAACGGAAGGAGTGATGAGCGTATGGCAGTAAAAAACTCTATTTCTATGCAGGATATTGCAGATGAACTGAATATCAGTAAAGTAACGGTTTCCAAAGCATTAAACGGGAAAGACGGTGTCGGCGAGGAGCTGAAGAAGAAGATTTTTGACCTTGCTGAGCATTATGGATATATGCTGCCGGATTATGGGCAGCGAAAAGCGAAGAAGGTCGGGATTATTATGAGCGATCGTTTTAATTCCGGCGATGTTGGTAAGTTTTATATGGGTATGTATGAGAGGATCATCAATGAGCTGAGAAAGAGTTCCTGTTCCAGTATGATGATCACGCCGAATCATGACAGCCTGAAGGGAGATATCGAAACTCTTGAGACGAAGGGGATGTTTGACGGTCTGATCCTTCTTGGAATCCTTGACCGGGAGGTCCGGGAGGCCATCGACGCGGTGTCTCTGCCCAAGGTGTATGTGGATATTTATGATGAAACCCATAAGTCTGATTCTGTGGTGACAGAGAATGTTTACAGCTCGTATGATATGACAAATTATCTGATTCAGATGGGATATCGGGAGATTGGCTTTGTTGGAACCGTCGGGGCGACGACGAGTATTACGGACCGGTATGTGGGGTATCTGCGGGTGCTTCTGGAGAATCATCTGCAGGCGAACAGCGAGTGGTGTATCCCAGACCGGAGCGAGGATGGCGTAGCGCTGGAGCCGGTGCTGCCGGAACGGCTGCCGCAGGCCTTTGTCTGCAACTGTGACGAGACGGCGTTTCGTCTTGTGAAGGTGCTGAAAAGACAGGGGATCCGTGTGCCGGAGGATCTGGCGGTCACTGGATTTGACAATGATATTTACGCGGAATTGTGCGAACCGCAGCTGACTACAGTGGCGGTAAATATTGAGGAGATCGGAAAAGTTGCGGCAAGACGCATGGTAAGATATATGGAAAATCCCAAAAAGAGGGGCGGAGAGGTTTACCGGGTACCTGGTAAGATGATCGTCCGGGATTCCGTGAGAGACTTGACAAGATAGGCGCAACGGATCGAAATACATCGGCGGCTCTGTATGGAGCCGGACGGGAAATGAGGTGGGAAAAGGAAGGAGAAAAAAGTTTGGAAGTAAACTTCCAGATCTACCATTATTGGCGCAGCCAGTGCGCCATGAAAGGGGTAAGAAAAAGAAAAGAAGAGACTGCCGGGCGGCGTTTTGGAGCCCGACAGTCTGAGAAAGTGCGCCCTGAAACGGGAAATGAGAGGGGGAAAAGCACTTCCGTACGGGATCTGGACGGTCTGAGTTTCAAAAAAGAAGTCCGAGGATCCTGAAAATGAAAAGGAATGGAGGTAAACAACAGACATGGGAAAAAATCCAAAACCAAAGGGAAAAAAGAGTTTGCTGAAAAGATGGACGAAGGATGATACGGAACTGACGCTTTTGTCACTGCCAACGCTGCTGTGGTTCCTGTGCTTCTGCTATCTGCCGATGTTCGGAATCATCATCGCCTTTAAAAATTACAAACTGGCCGGCGGCGGACATGGCTTTCTGTACAGCCTGCTGACCAGCGATTGGGCGGGATTCGGCAACTTTGAATTTTTCCTTACATCAAACGCGTTTACAATGCTTCTGCGGAACACGATCCTGTATAATATCGCGTTTATCATCATCAGTGCGTCCGTGGCGGTAGGATCGGCGCTGATGCTCAGCAACATGAGAAACAAGAGAGGCTCCAAGGTATATCAGACCATGATGTTCCTGCCTTACTTTATGTCATGGGTAGTTGTCAGCTACTTTGTATATTCCATCCTGACACCGGAGCGCGGCTACGCTAACGGTATCCTCACCACACTGGGCTTCGATCCGGTTATGTGGTACCAGGAGCCGAAATTCTGGCCGTTCATCCTGATCTTCCTGAACACCTGGAAGGGTATGGGATACGGTATGGTTATCTACCTGGCAAGTATCACCGGTATCGACCAGTCCATGTACGAGGCGGCGGTTATGGACGGCGCGACAAAATGGCAGCAGGCGCGTCATATCACGATCCCCAGCATCAAACCGGTATTCGTTATGATGCTGATCCTTGACTGTGGTAAGATCTTCAACTCCGATTTCGGTCTGTTCTATCAGGTAACCGGAGGGATCCCCGCATCGCTGTACGAGACGGTTTCCACCTTTGATACATATATTTTCAACGCGATCCAGTCCAACGCTCCCATCGGACAGACGGCGGCGGCTTCGTTCTTCCAGTCCATCTGCAGCTGCGGTACGATCCTGATCGCCAACTGGGTGGTAAGCAAGATTGATAATGAAAATACGATCATATAGGAGGCGCGGAACATGGATGCGGTAAAGAAACATAAATCACTCGGAATCAACCAGATTAAAAAGTCCACCAACCTGGTGTTCAATATTGTTTTCCTGATTCTTGCGCTGATGTGCGTGTTCCCGCTGGTTTTCGTCTTCTCCATCTCGATCACCAGCGAGGCCAGCATTCAGGCAAACGGATATCAGATCATCCCCCAGGAGTTGTCCAACGCGGCGTATATGTTCCTGTGGAATGAAAGAGGGACGATCCTTCATGCGGTGGCAATGTCCGTGATCGTTACCGTCATCGGTACCATTATCGCGGTGACGCTGACGCTGTCTATGGGATATGTGGCTTCCAGACCGTCCTTTAAACTGAAAAAATTTTATACCTGGATCATTTTTGTACCGATGATCTTCAACGGCGGTATGCTTGCAAGCTATGTGGTTGTGGCAAACGTCCTCAATCTGCGGAATACCATCTGGGCGCTGATCCTTCCGCTGGCCTGCTCGTCGTTTAATATCACGATCTGTAAAACGTTCTTCCGGACGACGATTCCGGACGCGATCATTGAGTCGGCGAAGATTGACGGAGCCGGACAGTTCCGTATTTTTGGCCAGATCATCCTTCCGATTTCCAAGCCGATTATGGCGACCATCGGAATGTTCGCGGCGTTTGGATACTGGAACGACTGGTTCCAGGCATCCCTGTATATTACAGACTCCAAGCTGCAGACCATGCAGGCGTTGCTGAACAACATTCAGAAGAGTATTGAGTATCTGGCAAACAACCCGTACGGCGGTCTTTCCATGCAGCAGTACAGGTCGTCGATGCCGACGGAGAGCGTTCGAATGGCTATCGCGATCGTTATTATCCTTCCGATCGCCTGCGCGTATCCGTTCTTCCAGAAATACTTTATTTCCGGTCTGACAATCGGCTCCGTAAAGGAGTAACTTTAAAAAGCGATCCGCTTTAGCTCAAAAACTCCGCTGCAAGCAACGGGGTATTTGAACCTCGCGGCAGGTCTACGCTACGCTTCGGCCGGTGCTTAACGTGTGCCAACGGCACACAGCACCGCCAGATACCCATGCAGGCACAAGGTGAATTGCCGCTTGCGGCAAGAGAAGGCAGCCTGGGGCGTGGCTACTTGGTTCGCTGCTCGAGGGAATAAATCATGTGATCCGCGAAAACGCGGGAAAAGGAGGAAGAAATGAAAGCAAAGAAAATTCTTGCGGCAAGCCTGGCTGGTATGATGGTGCTGGGACTTGCAACTGGCTGCGGCGGCAACGGCGGCAATAACGCTAAGACAAACAGCGCCGGAGAGGAAATCGTAACTCTGAAATGGGTGAGCCTTGGAAGCGGTATGCCGGACAATTATGACACATGGATCACGAAGGTAAACGATTATCTGGGCGATAAGATCGGCGTAAACCTGGACGTTGAAATTGTTGGCTATGGCGACTGGGACAAACGCCGGAACGTTATCATCAGTACCAATGAGCCGTACGATATCATCTTCGGTACTACCGTAAACTATGTATCCGATATTAAACTGGGCGCTTACTATGACATCACGGAACTGAAGGACGAGTACATGAAGGATCTGAACGAAATGATGCCGGAGGAGTACTGGACCGCGGTAACGGTAGACGGAAAGGTTTACGGAGTTCCTACCTATAAAGACAGCTCCATTTCCAACTACGCTGTGTGGGACAAATCCATTGTTGACGAGTATAACCTGGACATCTCCCAGATGACAGAACTGGATTCCCTGACTTCTACCTTTGAGACACTGAAGGCAGACAAGAACGATTATCCGGTCTATGTAAAGAACGACGGCGTTTACTACATCTTCGACGTGTATGACAGACTGGGCGCCGGAACCCAGATCCTGGGCGTAAGATACGACGACCCGGAGGCAAGAGTCTGCTTCACACTGGAAGAGGAGGACGTTTATTCTCAGCTGGAGACGCTGCATGAGTGGTATACCAAGGGAATCATCAACCCGGATGCTTCCACACTGTCCGAGGCCCGTACCTACAATATGTGGAGAGTGGCTCAGGGATGGGAGTCCGCTGGAAAGACCAGCTGGGGACCGTCCATGGGATGCGAAGTAGAGGTACAGAAAGTCGGCGACACAATCCTTTCCAACGATACTGTACAGGGCTCCATCAATATGATTTCCGCCAACACCAAGTATCCGGAAAAGTGTCTGGAAATGCTGAACCTGCTGAACTCTGACTCCACCTTCCGCGATATGCTCTACTATGGCGAGGAAGGCGTGAACTTTGAGTATACAGACGACGGTAAAGTACACAAGATCAATCAGGACTGGACCTGGGCAGGTTATACACAGGGAACTTTCTTTGTGGTAACACCGGAAGATACCGATCTTTACAATCAGTGGGATGAGATCAAAGCCCTGAACGAGCAGGCAGTGCCGGCGGTAACCCTTGGATTTACCATGGATACCACAGAAGTGGCAAGCAAGCTGTCCAACTGCAACGAGATCTGGCTGCGCTACCGCAGTGAGGTTATGACAGGTGTTCAGGATCCGGCGGAGGCAGTTCCGAAGATCAAAGAGGAACTGATGAACGCAGGTTTCCAGGATGTACTGGACGCGGCACAGGCGCAGGTTGACGAGTTTATGGCAAGCAAATAAAAAATAAAGAAATATTTATGGTAATTATTCAGGCTGAACTGTTACATTTGCTGGTAACAGTTCAGCGTTGCTGAACGATTACACGCTTCGCGATGCACAGAAACTGCATTTCATGCAGTTTCGCGCTGCAGGACTCGGGATTTTCGCACATTCTGTGCGAAAACACCTCGCGGGATAGTGACAGGCTGAACTGTTACATTTGCTGCACAGACCGTATGAAAAAGAATAATTACTGTTATGAATGAACGTGTGAGGGATTGTTACAGAAAAGGCAGAAGGAAACAGCGTGCAGAGGATTTTTTGTGACAATCCCTTTTCGGGCGCGGAAAAGGAGGAACCGGCTGCGTGAAGATGATGGAAACCAAGACGAAAAAGCCGTATTTCAATGTAATATTCGGAAATTTTTACTGCCCGGCCTATGACGACGAGCAGTTTGTGGACGAGACCATGGAGCTGATCCGGGATCTGGGATTCAACAGCGTCATGTTCGACACAAAGGCATGGGAGGATTTCAGAGAACGCTACGAGACAGGCGCTCTGAGCCAGTATGTAAAGATGCAGGAGTATATGGGCAGGTCGGCCCTGGCCCATGGACTGACCTACAATTTTCTTCTGCTTTATCTGAACGGGGACAATCTCTATCCGCATATCCGGTTCAGTCCGCCGATCTTCGGCGAGGAGACGGTGAAGGCCGACGGAAGTCCGGGAAAATGGTACAAATACTGGTCGGACGCGGCGAAGGCGTCCATGCAGGCTCATGTGGAGCGGATCATGGACTCCTACAAGGACGGCTGCACCCGCTGTGAGGACGGAGCGCATACGGTGATTCCTGTGTGCAGCATGTGGGACCCCATCGTGGCCCCCAGCTTTGACGAAGAAGGGATCCGCCGCTATACGGAATTTCTCCGGAAAACTTACGGCGGCGATATCGCGAAGCTGAACCGTGTCTATGGAACGGAAGCGGAGGATTTTTCAGAGCTGAAGCCGGAGGAATACTGGTATGAACTGCGCTATGATGTGGATCTCAATGACCTGATCCCTGATCTGGAGGCCGGCTCGCCCCAGGGCACTGCGGAGGAGTGCAGGAACACCTTTTTCACGGAAGAGGACGTAAAAAAACAGACTGCGCCGTTTGTGGTCTGGAGGGACAATGCCCGCTGGAAAATAGAGGAGCTGACTCTCTATTTCCAGGACATGCAGATGAGGCTGAAGGAAAAGAATCCGGAGCTCTACCTTTGTCCGGACATGACCCAGTGGGGGTATTTCCTCAACATTTACGGCAGAAGCCAGTGCGACCACGACAATGACTTCAGTCAGCTGTGGGACACGGCCATGCGCGGCATCGACATTTACGCCCTGGCCCCGTATGTGGATTCCTGTCATTTTATCACTGTCCCAACTACGCCGGACGGTGTGCCGGACGCCTATGTGACCTCCTGCCAGCACAGCATGATGCGGGTGATGAATGAGGGCAAGACCTTTATCGGCGGCACTTACTGGGGCAGATTTATCTACAACGATCTGTACGCCCAGCTGTCCCCGGCGGAGATTATCGCCACCATGACGGCCTGCGGCATCGACGGCTACACCTGCTACGGGATGAACGGACTGGACGACGGCGGGGTGATGAACCGCATGGACGGAGATTTTCTGGATTCTCTGCGGGTGGGCAACGACTGGTGCGCGCGGGTGCTGGAGCGCCGCCAGGGAGCGAGGCGCAAGGAGATCGCCCTGCTGTTCCCGTCGGAGATGGCCCATTACGAGCCCTATGAGGTGGGAAACAATAAGATCCGCCGGCTGGACCTGCTGGGATGGTATAAGATCTGCTGCGATCTGGGGTATCAGGCGGATGTGATCAGCAGTCACGAGATCCTTAGGGGCGCCCTGGACGATTACCGGGTCCTGATCGTTCCCGCCAACGACTGTTACGGCACCGAGGATCACGAGCAGATGGAGCGGCAGGTGATCCGCTGGGTGAAAAACGGCGGCGTTCTTCTGCACGGACCCCAGGACAGTCTGGCAGAAAACTGCTTTGACATCCGCGGCGAGACATGTCCCAGGACGCCGTACCGATGCGGGAAAGTGGTGATCCCCCAGGGGGTGGAATTCTGCCGTTACAGCGGCGGAAAGAGTCTCGCCGATTATGTAGACGGACAGGGGCAATGTGTGGTAATGTATGAGAAGGATGAGCTT
>JAGHIA010000120.1 GCA_017887445.1 Fusicatenibacter sp. | reverse complement strand
TTGCGTTAGAATGAAATGTGTTAGTAATTATCATGGCAAGTTAATTTTAACACAAAAGAAGGATCTTGGGATTATTTTTGCCCCATGATCCTTCTTTGTTTTTAGGTTATGCTTTTTTCACAGCCCCGCGCTGCAGGCCTCGGTATTTTCGCACATTCTGTGCGAAAATACCTCACGGGATAGTGGCAGGCTGAATTGTTACCACATATCAACAATATTCAGATCACGTCAGCAAGACAGATCCTCAGAATACCTCCACATCAAACCCGCAGACTTCCACGTCCGCCCGCTCCGCGAACATGGCCAGATAAGTTCCGGTGAACGTCATGGTGCGGGTTCCCTCTGTACAAAGTCCCACCGCCAGTCCGGTGCCCAGTTTCTGGTAGGTTTCCCCATCCGTGCTGTACAGGAAGGTATATTTCTCCCGGTCTGATTCCACCCGCAGCCACAGATTTCCATCTTCCGGCAGTTCCACCTGCGTCTGTTCCGTCACAACAAAGATATCGTGGACATGCTTTGCCAGGCAGATCTTCCACGTTTCCAGTTCTCTGGTCAGATAAATTTCATAGTGATAATCCTTGTTGTAATAGGCGGTCAGTCCCAGACGCATTCCCTGGATCTCGCCCAGCGGACGCAGTTTCATGGTGGTTACTGTGTCAAAATCCTTCTGGCGCACACCGATCCATGTGGGCGTATCCTGCTCATTGAGGGTAACTTCCGTGCCCTTCAGCACAAGCGTTCTGTCCTTTGGCGACCAGAGGTAATTTTCCAGCTTCGGGTTGCGCAGGTAATTGTAGTGAAGGGAAGCTTCCGTGCCGGAAAAGTCCTCATGAAAGCTTCTGCACACCGGCTTTGCCGGACCCGGCAGCGGCCCCTCCATCTCCAGGTCGATCAGTCCATGGCCGCCCACCACCGGCCAGCCGTTCTCGTCCCAGATTACCGGAGACAGGAAGGTTTCCCTGCCGAGATTGTGCATGAGCACACGGTTATTTTTTCCTCCGCAGGGCCGGGTCGCCAGGCATACCAGCCACCAGTTTCCGTTGGCGTCCTCGGTCAGATCCGCATGACCGGTGCAGTAGATCTCTTCCCGCTGGTCTTCCTTGTGGGACAGGATCGGGTTGTGGGGGCAGGGTTCATAGGGGCCGTAGGGACTGTCCGCCCGCTGCATGGTCTCCATGTGGCCGTACTCGGTGCCGCCCTCCGCCAGCATCAGATAATACTTTCCGTTGATTTTATACAGATGGGGGCCCTCCGGATAACGTCCGCCGCAGCCATAGCTTAAGACTTTGCATTCCGTCAGGCGTTTTCCTGTAAACGGGTCCACCTCGCTGATGAGAATGCAGGAACGGCCTGTCTCGTCGTTGCCCGCGGTGGTATAGTATACTTTTCCATCGTCGTCAAACAGCAGCGACGGATCGATGCCGCCCTGGTCCACCCACGCGGGCCCGGACCAGCCTTTCTGCGGCTCACGGCTGTGGACGATAAAATTTCCGCCATAGCTGGTGTTGGTGGTGGTCATAAAGAACCAGCCGTCATGCCAGCGCAGGGTAGGCGCGAAGATTCCTCCGGACACACGGCACTTGTCCAGCATCACCTGCTCCCTGGAGGTCAGACAATGGCCCAGAAGCTCCCAGTTGACAAGATTTTTGCTGTGGTACACCGGCACGCCGGGGAAATATTCGAAGGTTGAATTGACAATATAATAATCATCCCCCACCCGGCAGATGGAGGGATCCGGATGATATCCGGATATAATAGGATTTTTATAACGCTGATTCTGCATGATTGCTTCTAATCCTTTCTGCTTAAATTTATATTCAGATGCCGGGGCAAAAGCTGGCATCCTGTTGATCCGCCGCAGCTCATAGTTACGGCATCCGGCCATGGAAAGTCGCTCGCATTCGAGCGTGTTTGAACATTCATTCCCGCAATCTGCACGCCACTTTGTGGGGAATTTGCCCCAAAATCAGTCAGCGTAGCCCGCTACGCCTCCTGATTCTGGAACAAATTCCCCACAAACTGTGACGCACATCTTGCAGAAAGCAATGTTCAAACACGCTCTGGGCCGGGTTATCTGAGCAGAAATTCCGCTTTCTGCTCCACTGCGCTGCTCTCGCCGATCATCACCTCAAAGACGCCCGGCTCGCTGGCCCAGGTTCCGTCGGCGGTGTAGAACCGGAGCATTTCTTCGCTGATTTCAAAGGAGACCTGCGTCTCCTGTCCCGGCTCCAGCGTTACTCTTTGATATCCCTTCAGCTGCTTCACCGGGCGCACCACACTGGCGGACACGTCGTGGAGATACAGCTGGATCACATCGGTGCCTGTCCGATGACCCACGTTTTGTACCGTCACACTGGCAGTAATCGTCTCATCCGCGGTCATCTCCTGTTTGTCCAGCCGTACCTTGGAAACCGCAAAGGCGGTATAGCCAAGTCCATAGCCAAACGGATACAGCGGACGATTGGGGATGTCCAGATATTTGGACAGGAAACGGTTCTGGTCCGGCTCATGATACGGCCTGCCGGTGGGAAACTCGTCGTAATGTACCGGAACCTGTCCGACACAGTACGGGAAACTCATAGGCAGTCTTCCCACAGGCTCGCTCCCGCCCGTCAGAACCCGGACCAGCGCCGGACCGCCCTCTGTGCCTGGCATCCACGCCTCCAGGATCGCCTGGCTGTGTTCATTGACCAGCCGAAGATCCAGGGGCCGTCCGTTAAACAGCACAACGGCCACCTGCGGGTTGATGGATGAAATTTCTTCCAGCAGTCTTTGCTGTACCTGCGGCAGCTCCAGAACGCCGCGGCTGGCGGCCTCTCCGGTCTGAAGGAAATGCTCGCCCAGGAACAGAACCACCTTGTCGGCCTCTCTGGCCGCATCGCATGCTTCCTCCCACAGCGCCTGCTGGTCATCTGGCGACCCGCACGTCTCCTGATCGTTTCCAAAGCCTACCAGTCTGGTTTCCGGGTCCAGCACCTGGCAGCCTTGGGCAAAGGTAATGGACCAATCCGAAGCCATCTCTCTGGCAGCTTCCTCCACCGTCACTGTGTCCGCCGCGTCGCCCAGGAAGGACCAGCCGCCAAGAAGCTGTTTGCGGTTTACATACGGGCCGATAAACGCAATTTTTTCTTCCTTTTTCAGCGGCAGGAAGTCACCGTCATTTTTCAGCAGCACAAAGGACTGTTCCGCCGCCTTTCGCGCCAGCGCGCGGTTCTCCGGGCAGAGGATCACCTGTTCCTCCTTCTCCGCATCCGCTCCCTTATAAGGATTTTCAAACAGGCCAAGCTTGTTTTTCAGCTCCAGAATCCGCATCACCGCCTCATCCAGCAGCTCCTCCTTTACCTGTCCTTCACGGATCAGCTGCTCCAGCTTTTCCGGATAGGCGCCGGACATCATATCGATATCCACACCGGCCTCCAGCGCCCGCCGGGCCGCGTCTGCCCGGTCGGAAGACAGACCATGGGCGATGGTCTCGCCAATGGCGCCAAAATCACTGATCAGCACGCCGTCAAATCCCATCTCCTTCCGCAGAATGTCCCGCATCAGCGTCTTGTTGACCGTGGCGGGAATGTCGTTGACAGTGTTGAAGGAGGTCATCACCAGCGCCACCTTCGCGTCCACCGCCGCCTGATAGGCCGGCAGATAATATTCCCGGAAGGTGCGCTCCGTCAGCTGCACCGTGTTGTAATCCCGTCCTGCGTCCGGCGCGCCGTAGCCTGCAAAGTGCTTCACACAGGCGCCAAGGGTCTCCGCGCCGGCCAGGCCGTCCCCCTGATAGCCTTGGGTCATGGCTTTGGCAAACAATCCGTTCAGATACACATCCTCACCGGTGGACTCCATAACACGCCCCCAGCGGGCGTCCCGCACCAGGTCTGTCATGGGCGAAAATGTCACATGGAGTCCCGCGGCGGCCGCCTCCCGGGCTGCCATCCGGGCACACTCTTTGGAAAGCTCCGGCTGAAACGACGCACCCTGGGCCAGCGGGATCGGATAGACCGTCCGATAGCCGTTGATGACATCCAGCATGAAGATCAGCGGGATGTGGTGGGGATGCTGCTCCATATACTCCTTCTGGATGTTTTGGATCCTCTCCGCGCCGGTGACGCCAAGTACGGTCCCGGCAAGCGCCAGATCCTCCTTTGTCACGCCCATCTCCTGCATCGGGCCCATGGCGGCGGCGTCCTCCACCAGAAGCTGGCCGGAAATCTGGAATACCTGGCCTATTTTTTCTTTTAAACTCATGTCATGAAGCAGCGCTTCCAATTTTTTGTGATCCATAAAATCTTCCTCCCGTTTTTTGATGGTAATAAGTAACAATCCAGCTGCCGCGAACAATAGCCATCCATACTTTGTCAGCTAAATAAATTATAACACGCCTTATAAAACAAAAAAATGTCTTATTCTGACCTATTTCATGTACAAATCAAACTTATTGAAATAGCTCAGTACAGCCAAACCATTACACGCTGGCCGCTGCGCAAAACTACGTTTCATACATTTCGCGCCGCTGATATAGCTATGCCGCTGATATAGCTATCATCTATCCTACCTGAACAGCACTCTGAAGCTTTAAGAGCGTGTTTGAAAATTCATTCCTGCAGGCCTGACAGTGAGCATAAACTCTACTTTTTTGACACCAGATAACCGATTGAAGCCTCCATCAAAAACCGCTGTTCCACAATCGCATTTACGCGATCATAGAACAGCGGTTTTCGCAAAAGCTGCAGCTGAAAATCTTTCCCATACAGCGCATAATTTAAAAAGAAAGCAAACAAGACATTATAAATTTAAACTAATCTTCCAGATATCCTTTTATCTCATTATAAACCGCCAAATTATAAGCGTCTATTTGAACATTGTATTCCTCATCATTGTCTGAGTCTAACCAATATGCGGTTACTAATCGTTCGTTTTCCTGAAACTGTACCCAATTTTCATCATTTAGTCCCGGGTTATATAATTTCCATAGATCACGATATTCCAGGGACATCTGTTCAGGAATAGCTTCTGACAATTTGGAGCCGCCCCATAGTTTCACGGTGTCCGATTCCTCGATCATCTTTTCAACCAAACTTGAATAATCCTCAGAGATAGCTCCATAGGTATAGTAATATATTTCTGGAAGCGTTTCTCCAAAGCTTTTTTTCATCTCACGCAGTACCTTCCCCTTATCTGCATTGTCAGAATAATACACACGCATTTCCACAAGACCGTAATCCCAATGATCATTCTCGGTGTCTGGGTAATCTTCTGTATAGGTGGTATCATAAAAGTTACATATCAATTTTGCTGCTTGCTCACCAAAAATCTCAACATCCGTGAAAACATACGCTTTCGTTCTTGTGGCCTCATTACATTGTGCTATATTATCTTCTTGAATACCCATTTGCTCCATAAAAGCCTCTGGTTTCATTCCCCAGTTTATCCCTGAAGGCTGTAAATAGGGGTCTGATCGAGAAAAACTGCACGCACCTAAAGATAATAAACTCAAAATAGATAAGCACATCGCTAAAATTCTTTTACCCATACTTGATCCCCTCTGTTCCAATAGCAGCCAAGCGCTATACATACGATTCTGAAAACAAACGAGATACCAAGAAAAATTTTTTGCTTTATGTGATTTCCCTCCAGCCTATTCTTTTAGCTATCTATCCCTTCCAGCACAATCTGTCTCTGTTCAGGATACAGACACACCGGAAGATATAGCCTGCTGTTTCTAACCTCCTCCGTCTGAATTGGTTCTACATCCGCTGACGGTCTGAAAGAAAAAGGAAGATAGAATTCTTTTTCTGTCCCAGGCATCAGCCGGAAACTCAGCAGACCGTCTTCCATATCCGGATTTGCGACGTAATACAATAGCTCGCTAAGTTGAAGCTGAAAATCTTTCCCATACAGCGCATAATTTAAAAAGTCGATTCCCTTATCCGGCTCATCCTTGGAATTGCTGTTTTTTACTGTTATTTTCACATTGCATACCATCTCAGGATAAAGCATCTCATTGGTCTGATAAAGCTGTCCCTGTGTCTCCTCATCATACTGAAATTTTTCGAGGAATTCATGATATGTCAGTAGCTCAGCCTCTTCCACGGTGACGGAATATCCATCCATGTTCTCATAATCTTCCATAAAGATATCATCACCGATCTCCACTTCTTCCCCCATGCCGTATTCCTTTATTTCCGGATAAACGATCTGCCTGTTCACACGTTCTATCCGCACAGCCAGCAATCCCCCGGTCAGGAGTATCAAAAGTCCCAATAAAATTTTCTTCATCCGGCATCTTCCTCCTGCGTTCTCAACCTGCCATTCTCGATCAGATAAATCACATCCGCCATCTCGTTCAGCAGGGCGGAATCGTGACAGGAGAGAACGATCAGCGCGCCTCTTTCTTTTTCCTCCTGTACGATTCTTTTCAGTCTTTCAATACCTTCTTCATCCAATGCGTTTGCTGGCTCGTCCAGAATCAGAAGCTTGGGTTTTTCCATCACAGCACCTGCAATGCCAAGCTTCTGTTTCATTCCCAGCGAATACTTTTTAAATTTTTTCCTGTTCTTTGGTTCTAACCCTACCCGATCCAGAGTTGCGTAGATCTGTTCGTCATCAATCTTATCCTGAATGGATGCAAGCAGCTTTAAATTCGCAAATCCTGAATAGTTATCCAGGAACGCCGGATTTTCAATAAGAATCCCTGTGTTTTCAGGAAATGCCAACTCCTTTCCGAGGATTTTCCCGTCAACTGTAATCCTCCCTTCCGTGGGATAGATCAGTCCGGAAATGAGCCGCATGAGCATTGTTTTCCCAGACCCATTAATTCCCCGCAGACCAAACACTTTTCCGGACTGAAATTCCGCTGAAACATGGTCGATCACTACGTTCCCTTTTATTACTTTCGAAACATTCTCCACCTGTATAAGCATTTCTGCCTCCTGTCACTCTGACTCCAAATTTAAAATGTCATATTTCTGAAATTTCAGAAATCCGATCACCAGCGCAACCGTCAGTACCATTCCCGCAGCAGTCAGCGCCGTGGCCATGGTATATCCTCCCGGTGTTACCCATTCGCTGCGAAATCCCATGGTCATACTTTCCCACAAAAACGGCGTATGAAAATAAGCGCCGCACAGAAAAAAGATCAGCATTACTCCATAACTGAGTATCGGCTTTATAAACAGCGTAAGAACCAGCAAAAGCAAACTGTTTCCAATGGAAAAAAGGCAGGGAATCGTCAGAAGCATCACAGAAAACGAAACTGGAAATTCCGTGTAAGGAGTATTTACTCCCATGATAGAACTGATAAATTCCCCGGTAACCGTCAGCGTGCATTGTTCTCCTGTAATAACACAAAACACGAAAACAATCCCAAAAGCAAGCGCATACGCGGCCAGAATATAGAAAACATTCCAAAGACATTTTGCCAGCCACCAGGAGCGTCTCTGCCCGCACCTGGGCAGCATGACAATCCCCAGAGAGTACAGGTCACGGACAGAATAGTGCAGCGTACCGTAAAGCAGAAGCATATGAAACAAAAACCATTTCACCGGGACTACAAATTCCTCGTCTGTGCCTGGATGATATTCGGGAATTCCTCCCAGCAGGTAGCATATATAGTCTCCAAACGTTCCCTTCGGTACGATCTCCTCAAAGATAAAACTGTTGCTTTTCCGAATATAAAAATCAATACAGGAAATCAGCACAATCAACCCAATGCTGAACAATCTCCATTTGCTCTGCCAGAATCCGTTTTTGATATCGTACCGGATCAATTTAAAAAGTTTCATTTTTCCCACCGACCTTTAAGACGCTCAATGAAAACAGCGTCAGAAGCACTCCTTCCAGCAGCACAACCACACCGCTGACAGGATTTTCTATACAGGTAGCATGCAGAAAATTGATAGGAGAGATTTCTGTATATACCCTGTAATGCAAAAGAGTCCGGCCATAATGCAGACACAGAACACATAGATATGGAAGAATCACGACCGCAATACGATTTTTCAGAAGCATGGAGCAGGCCATGCCGCAGACCGCGAACAAACCGGCAAAAAGGCAGTCGATCAGCAGATACAAAAACACATAGATCAGCGGATGATCATAAAACAATTCCGACCACATGGTAGCATGAGATACGCCGTAATAGATGAAATATATCATGGAAGGCTTTACTGCCGGGACAAAGCACGCCGTAAGAATCAGATTCGCAGCCAGCGGAAACGCCACGGTCACCATCCCGGACAAAAACGTTGCCAGATACTTGGCCAGATAATACTTTTGCTTTCCACTTCTGATGATCACCATTTTGGTATATGCCGCTTTTTTCTCCTGACACTGGGACCAACCGTAAGGAAAAATCGCCAATAGCGGAAACAATGTGAAAAACAGAAGATACCCCAAAGAGGTACGCTCACCGCCAATCCAATGATTAAACAGTCCATAGGCCTGTGTCATAGGATTTCCACCCAATGCCTTCAGTTCATACTGGCCTTGGGCATATGATTCTATATTATACAAAGCACTCATTATACAGAAAATTGTTCCCGCACACAAAGCAATCACAAAATAACGATTTCCAAACGCTTTTCTGCACTCCATCTTCCATAATCTTATAAAAGATTTCATGACCCGACACTCCCTCCCGTTCTCCATTGTAACCATTCGTAACCATTCGGCAAGATTGAACTGCTGCAGCCATTCAGCCTTCTGAATCGTTACTTCTCATTCAGCTGGAAATACTGATACCCCTCCGCATCTCCCTGTGAATTTATCACATAGTAATAAGGTTCTTCCAGCATACGTTCCGATACGATCCACCCCAGCACAACTTCCATCTCCTCCTCCTGCTCCAACCGGAAGAAATAATATCGTTTTGTATCATCCTGTGGATGCGCGCTGAAATATACCGCAAAATTTAAAAACGGTCCGTCCGGCGTCAGAACATTGCTTTGAGAGCCCGAACACATTTCGATCTGCAATGGATACGGTTCTTTCTCCCCGCTGATATCAATACCGCAGTTTTTTACAGTAATGTACGCGACAAGCAGATAATTTTTTTCACCGTCACTCTCTGAAATATTGCCAGAATCGTCAATGGGCGATTTCCCGGAAAACGAAAAATCTTCCGGCGCTAAATCCAGGTCATAAATGTTCTGAACTATCTCCGTTTTCTGAAGCGTGTATTCCATCTCTCCCGTGCCGACAGGACTTTTTATGGTTTCCCCCGGCATAAATACGTTTCCTTCTTTATCTGTCTGGCCGTCTTCCTTTGAACCTTCCCCCTGGCTGGCAATGGACGCAGTATTGACGTAGCTTTCGTCTGTACTTTCCGTTTCCTGCTGAGGATTTCTCAGCGAATCCTCAAACGCCTTGTAGGAACAGGATGTCAGGCATATACTCGAAAGGATGGTACATATCACAAAACTAATATTTCGTCGACTCATAACTTTGTGTTCTCCTGTGTCTGCTTTATATTCTATTTTGAAAGAGAGAAGCAAAAAAACTTTCACTTCTCTCTTCTTTAAGTCTGCCTATTTTTTATTTTACCTCAAATACTAACTCTTTGTCTACATATATTACAACTAAATAGTAACAATTCAGCCAAGTCTAGTAACTGTTCAGTCTTGCTGAATTATTACACACTTTGCAATGCACGCCTCAGGATTTTCTCACATTCTACGAGAAAACATCTGGCAGGACAACAACAGGCTGAACGGTTACCAAATCTGTGTATTTGCTGCACTGACCGTATGAAAACGTAGTGCCTGCGGACATCTGACTCATAGCGAAGCGATTTCCAATGGCCGAATGCTGTAACCGATCAGCCGGCTGAACTGTTCTGAAAAGCACTCATCCAGTTCGTGAAGACACTGGCTAAATCCTGTTCACTCATGTGATTAATCTGTCGTATTGCTATTTTCTATCATTTCTTTTATAAAAGAATATTCTATGCTTTCTTCGACTTCATAAAACAAGGAGTCATACATAATTACATTAGGATCGAAAAAAAATATATCTTCCGCTTCCGATTCATTTTGGTTCGTAGTAACTAATATTGACACTTGGAAATCATACCTATTTTTATCATATGTAGATTCTATCTGTTGGAACTGTTTATCTACAAATAGCAAATCCCACAGTTCTCCTATCACATCTGAATCTTTTACTAAAATTTCTTTCCCTTTTGCCGTACTCGAGTTGATAAAAATTTCCATCTGAGAAATTTCATCTGCCGTAATTTCCATTAAATCTTCTAATTCCTTATTATTTTTTCTAGTCATACTCTCGTCATTTACGCTTTGCTCTCCTATCTGCGAACGCATTTGCTCTCTTTCTGATTCCTGACATCCTACAAGTGAAACAACAATTAGACTAACAAAAACTATCATCGCACTTTTCTTTTTTTTCATATCAACCTCACATCATTAACTCAACTTAACCTCAGAGCATTGCAATATCAACAATTTCTCTGAGGTTAAGCTATCATAGAATAGTCAAACTTCCAGAATAATTATTTAAGAATATTCATTTACATCTTAGCTGCATAACCATCTAAAGTCAAAGTAACTCCTGAATATCCACTAACATATTGGAAGCCGCTGAGCTTATATGTCGCTGTTGTAAAACCAAACTCTGGATCCATTACATAAATTGACGAAATTTCGGAATATCCCCTAACAACTGTTGCATGACGTCCTCCACTATAACTCCATGTGGCATATACTGGATAACCTGCATTAATATTACTTTGAATTTTTGATGTAGAAGGTCTCCCTACCCCCGCAATATAACTAACTCCATACACATTTTTTAATCCAGACACAGCTGTCGCAGTACTAGCCGCTTTATTCCAATCAGAAGTACCATACACTTTCTGTGCAAAAGTTTTAGCTGAATAGGAATATGAGGTGAGATAATTTCCAATACATGCCATTGATGCCGCCCAGCATATACTTGATGGTGGATTCTGTGACACATACGAAACGCCTAAAGATTTTGAAGCATTTGTTGCTCTTTGTGAAACTCTCCCTGACAAATTTATTGTTTCAATCTCATTTAAAGAGTTAAGTTCCACAACCTCTCTTATGTCATTCTCACTTCCTATAATTTCTCTCTCTTCAACAGCCACGCTAAATTCAACTAAAGGTGTGATCATATCCTGCGTAACCACAAAGCAATGTCCTGCATCATACAACAATGCGATTTCTTCACCTAACGCACTTTCCTTCAACTCATCTACCAAGGCTTCTGTTAATTGAATATCATACTCCCCATTATCAGAAGGAATCTTATAGGCAAAAAGAGACAATATTCCATTAATAAAAATCGGGTAAATCTGATAATCCATCTTTCTAATACCATCATTAGTAACCTCATACGAGTAGATTTCATTCCCTAATGAAATTTCCTGGTTGCTTCTTGTCATTGGAAAAATGTCTTTTGTCACATCACTAAGCAGAACTTTCAATTCTTCTTGATCTGCTGGTAAAAATGTCCCTAAAACAGTACCATCAGATGCAAAAACTGTAGTCCCTAATTGCAAAAACATAAGAATCGACAACATAACCGACAGAAATTTTTTCATTACTTTTACTTCCTTTCGCTTTTGAAACTTAATAACAGAAACAATTAGTATTCCATTTTCTTTCCCATTGGCTCATACCTCCTAATATCTATTATATTTCAAGCTTATTTGTATTATTGAAAATTTAATTAGTAGTTAAAATTGCTAATATCTTTTTCTGTATGATATTTTTGCTCGAACATTTAAATCTCCGTTTTTATACCTGTGATAGTTCTTATAAGCCATAGCAATTTTTTAAATAATTTTATTTTTTATATCATTCATTTATAAATAAGTTTTTATTGTATTTATTTTACAATATCATTATAATTATAATTTATTTATTTGTCAATATTTTTTCATTTTATATTTGATATTTTGCTAATACTATTATATAATACTAATAAATACAATAAACAAATACGGAGGTGAGAACAAATGCCCAATTTCACATTAAAATTTAAACCCACCCAACGCGACACCGATATCCTGACCATCCTCTGGGATGCCAAAATCCCCATGACAGCTTCAAAGATTGCCGCCGCGTCCCCGGATCTTACGATCAACACGACACAGGCCGTTCTGCGGAAGCTTCTGAAAAATGACCTTATCCATGTGGCCGACATTGTTTACAGCGGAACCGTACTGTCAAGAAGCTATCTGCCCAGCATATCCGCGGAAGAGTACGCGATCGCTCAACTGACCCTGGATTATCAGAAATTTGAAAACAAGGTTTCCAAATCTTCTGTCTTTGCTGCTTTTCTGGAACTGGAAAGCGATTCCGAGAAAAGGTCGCAGGAAATCGAGAGCCTGGAAAAAATGCTGGAAGATTATAAAAAGGACAATAAGAAACCATAAACATTCCGGAGGTGACAGCAAATGTTAAACTTCTCCTTTGCCAGCGTATTTATGGCCTTGGCAGCCAGCAGCCTGATCCTCGTTGTTCTATCCGGTATTTTAGCGGTTAAGAAAATTTTTATCCGCTTTGGTCTTGGCTCGCTTGGATTTCTTGCAATACTTATGGTAAGCAGGATCCTGTTTCCATTTGAACTGCCGATCACCACAAATATTTACTGGCCAACACCGATCTCCAGGTTTATTTCCTGGTATCTGCGTCCTCAATTTTTTCCGGACAGTTTCGCAGTCTCCCTCTGGGATATCACAGTTTTCTTCTGGATGACCGGTTTTATCGCCGCACTTATCAGAAACCTGCGGACAGATAATCTGATCCATAAGTACATTCAGACGTACAGCGAAAAAAATGCGGAAACAGAGAAACTGCAAAAACGTTTGGAACAGCTTTTGCAGGATGCTCCCGTCAAAAAGGAAATCACATTACTCGCAGGCGAATTTTTTCAGTCGCCGTTTGTTTATCAGCATCGCGGCCGCTATTGGATCCTTATCCCAAAGGACTTTGAACTTTCTGATAAAGAAAAAGAAATCATATTAAAGCATGAATTATTTCACATCAGGCACCATGATCTGACTTTGAAACGTCTGATCCGCTTTATAAGAATGTTTTACTGGTGGAATCCACTGGGGAGATTTTTGGAAAAGAAAGTCAATCTTTTGCTGGAGCTTCGCGTTGATACATCCATTACCCACTCAAAACGCGATAAGGCAAATTACATGGACTGTCTGCTGAAAATGGCAAAACATTCGGCACCGAAACTTTTCCCTGCATCCGGAATTTCCTTTGCCATTGCAAACCAATCAATATTGACACAAAGGTTTCGCTATTTGTCAACCGAAAAGATTTCCGCGAAAAATCGAAAAAACATACTGCTGAAAGTTTCTCCGATTTTATTATGTATGTTTTTATATGGCGCTTCTCTACTTTTTATTTTTGAAGCAAGTTATACGCCGCCTGATATAGAGAAAAATACGATACCCATCTCTCTGCAAAATACATATGTCATCATAAACGACGATGGACTTTACGATGTCTATTTTACACAGGCTGATTACGGAACTGTTCTCGTGGAAACTACTGATGACTTAAAATATTATAATGGTGAATATAAAATATATGAAAGCTATGAGGAATTTGAAAATGAAAAGCAAAAAAATACTTACTCTGACTAACTTCTGTTTATCTATTATGCTGGTACTATGTGTTCCAACTATATCTGCAACATTTAACAGCAATCCTTCCGTTATCTCCGATTCTTCATCGGATGCCAGATCAGAAAATATTGGTTGGAAATACAAAGTTGAAAATGGAAAACTTTACAAACGCTTATATAATTATACTAACCGAACCTGGATCGGCGATTGGATTCTTGTAGAATAACTTACACATAGAAACACAAATACATTTCCTTTTTTGTTTCGCTTAATATTCTTCCATATCTTCCTCAACAGAAAACGTCCAGCAGGATACGCCAAAATCTCCTGCTGGGCGTTTTCAAATAACCATCTGATTTCTAATGCCTCAACAGATGCTCACCGCACCTCCACGTCCGCATAAAATCCTCTTGTCTTCCCATCTACCCACGCATCCTCCAGAATTTCAAACGTATCTTTCAGGCGGATATCCCCGGCTGAGGCCCCAATGCGCACTTCCACAGCACCCTTTTCCACCTTCCATCTCATATCGCGATCCAAAAAAGCAAGCTGACTAAGCGGCATCCGGAAAACAACCGTCTTCTTTTCTCCTGGATTCAAAGAAACTCTGCCAAATCCCTGCAGTTCCATCACAGGCCGTACCATACTCGCACGGATATCGCGAAGATACATCTGAACAATCTCATCCCCGGCCACAGCGCCGGTATTGCAAACTTCCACGGCAACTGTCAGTGTTTCCTCCGGGCGCAGCGTTTTCTTCTCCACCTGCAGATTTCCATAAGAAAACGCTGTATAAGAAAGGCCATGGCCGAAATAGTACCTTGGTTCATGGGGGCAATCGATGTAGCCGGTGAACGCACTGAGTGTATTCTGGTCGTAGCTGGATCCGTTGACGTGATTATAAAAAACAGGGATCTGCCCTGCACAGTACGGTACGGTCACAGGCAGTTTTCCACCTGGATTATAGAGACCGAACAATGTCATCGCTATGGCCTGCGCTCCCATCTCCGCCGGATTCCATACCTGAAGCACAGCATCCGCGCACTCGTCGGCCGCGTCGCTGGACACTGGTCTTCCTCCAAAATTCACAATCACAATCGGTTTTCCCAACCGGTGCATTTTCCGGATTAAACGCTCCTGGCACTCTGGAAGATTAATGTTTGTTCCGTCAATCCCCTCGCCAATGGACGCGGTGCTTCCGGTTCCGTATTTTCCGCCTGTGGTCATGAGGATAATATCCGCGTCCTTCGCCATATCCAGCGCCGCTTCATGGCCGCTGCAGTCATTTCCCGCATACGGGTAGCCAAAGGAATACAAAAATTCCGTCTCCGGCTCCTGTTCCCGTAACGCCTCAAGGAGATTCAGTACACCCGGAAGCACCTGCTTCGCCAGCTTCTCCGCGTCGGGATGCTCTTTTTGCACGACGGTATCCGGATAAACCTCCAGCTTCCGTTTTTCACCACTCAAAGGATTTTTCTCAAAACCAGCCATTGTATTTTCCGCTCCCAGTCGGCCCTCTGTCATAGACATAAAAGTATACCCGCCGAACAACGCGCGGACTGCGGCGGCATGATAACCGATTACCGCAATTTTCTGTCTGCGCCGTGCAAAAGGCAGCACGCCGTTGTTCCGTACAAGCACAAGGCTTTCCAGGGCGGACTGTAGCATCAGCTCCCGATTCTTTTTATCGCTGTAAACTTTTCTCAGTTCTTCTTTCTCCCATCCGTACGGATTTTCAAAAAGTCCCAGTTCGAACTTTTTCGTCAGAATTGCTTCCACAGTGTCGTCCAATGTTTTCAGCAGTAGCTCGCTTTCTTCTCCTTCAAGCATTTCCCCGGTATAAGCCTTTTTCGACGGAAGCTCCTGCTGCATCCCTGCCAGCAGCGCCATCTGTCCGGCGTCTGCAAGACTTTCGCCCACACAATGGCGTTCATAAATCTCTGAGACCGCACAGTAATCGGACACAGTCAGCCCCTGAAATCCCATTTCCTCTCTCAGCAGCTTTTTCAGTATCCGCGAAGACGCTGCCACAGGTTCCCCGTTGATGGAGCTATAACAGGGCATCACTCCCTGAAGTCCCGCCTCGGTAATGGCTGCCTGAAAAGGTTTTCCATAAACCTCCCGCAAAAGCCGCTCCGGAATATCGCAGTTTGCCGCATGGATTCCGCCCTGGGTACCATGGTATCCAAGAAAATGCTTTGCGGTG
Organism: Fusicatenibacter sp.; assembly: GCA_017887445.1. GTDB lineage: Bacteria > Bacillota > Clostridia > Lachnospirales > Lachnospiraceae > Fusicatenibacter. Next base: position 26,844 of record JAGHIA010000120.1, on the reverse strand, counting down.
GCCGCCACATTACTTTTCTGGACTCCTTTCGTATAGGCCACGCCCATGGCTGCCGCCAGAGAAGGGTCTTCTCCATACGTCTCTCCCTGCCGTCCGAAACGGGCATCTCTGGAAATGTCCAATACGGGAGCAAACACCTGTGAAGCGCCTGCGGCCCGTGCCTGCGCGCCGCAGATTTCTCCCACCTTTTCCTCCAGCAGCGGATCAAAGGACGCCGCCCTTCCAATCCCCGGCGGAAAACTTGCCGCTTCCGGAAGCATGGCGCCGCACAGTGCTTCCATATGGAATATCGCCGGGATCCGATGCGGCGACCGCTCCATGACTGCATCCTGCAGTTCTCTTTGCAGATCAGACGCTCCCTCGATGCTGTCCTGCTCCGCTCCCGCAAAAAACGCGGCCTGTCCAGCGCCGTCGGGATAATCGCGTTCCAGACAGTCTCGCGACCAGATCGCCGGATTGTACCCTACAATCTGCGCCAATTTTTCTCTCACAGACATTTTTGAGAGCAGATCCTTCGCCCGGGTCTGCGGCGTTTTCGTTTTGTCCATATATACTTCCATATAAAAACCTCCTTAAACAATTATTGGACGTAACCGTTCAACCTTGCTGAACGATGACACGTTTCGCGATGCGCAGAAACTGCATTTCATGCACTTTCGCTCTGCAGGCCTCGGGATTTTCCGACTTTCCTTAGCCTTTTACCGCTCCCAGCGCAATGCCTTTTACAAAGAACTTCTGAACATACGGATAGATCACCAGGATCGGAAGGATGCCCACCACGGCAATGGCCATGCGCACTGTGGACTTTGGAATATCCACAGCTGCCGCAGACATTGCGGCCGCGGAACTGGTGGAGAGGTATTCGATGTTTTTCAGCATGTTGTTGAGAAGCTGCTGAATACTGTACAAAGAGTTGTCTGTCACATAATATAACCCATTTGTCCAGTCATTCCAATAGCCTACGCCGATAAACATTCCGATCACCACCGCGATCGGCTTGGACAGAGGAAAGATCAGTTTAAACAGGATCTGATATTCACTTGCTCCATCTATGTATGCCGCCTCTGTCAGAGATTTCGGGACATTGTTTTGGATATAGCTGCGCACCAGAATGACATTCATCGCGCTCATCAAAAGAGACGGAATGATCAGCGCCCAGATGGTATTCTTGATATTCAGATACCTGGTATACATGGTGTATGTTGGAACAAGTCCGCCGTTAAACAGCATGGTAAACAGTACAAACAGCGAGAAGAAACGTTTCCCCGGAAAAGAATCCTTCGACAGCGCGTAAGCATACATCATAGTGATCAGAAGGCTTACGGTCGTACCAACGGCTGTGACAAAGATCGTGATAAAATATGCCCGGAAAATCTGGGACTTTTCATTCCATATATACTCATACGCTTCCAGACTCCAGGTTTCCGGAAAAAACGAATACCCTTTCAACGCGATTTCCGTGTTGTCCGTAAAGGATGCGATAAACAGCAGGAGAAACGGAATCAGGATCAGAACCGTCGCCAGGATCATTATGCCGTTCGCAATAACCTGCAATCTTTTTTTCGATGTGTTCATGACGTCTCCTCCTAAAACAACGCATTTTCTGAGCTGTACTTATTTGTGATCCAGTTTGCAAACAAGATCAACAGGAAACCAACAATGGACTGGTAAAATCCTGCCGCGGAAGACATTCCCACATCCCCCAGTGTGATCAGTCCCCGGTACACATATGTGTCGATTGTACTGGTGACATCCATCAGCGCGCCGGAGTTCATCGGCACCTGATAAAACAGTCCGAAATCAGAATAAAAGATCCTTCCGATATTCAACAGCATCATCGTGATGATCGTCGGTTTGATCAACGGGAGCGTAATATAACGGATCTTTTTCAACTCCGTGATCCCATCTACCTCCGCCGCTTCGTATAATTCCTGATCGATACCGAGAATGGATGAAAGATAGACGATAGTTCCATACCCCACGCCTTTCCAGCAGTTAATAAAGACAAGAATAAACGGCCAGTATTTCGGCTCCGTATACCAGGAAATATTCTCCAGACCAAATGCTCTGCGGATACCATTGAACAGTCCGGTATCGCCGGCAAGAAACGCATAGGCCAGATAGCTGACAATTACCATGGAGATCATAAATGGAAGCATGATCGCCGTCTGATAACACTTCACTGCCAGTTTGCTTTTGATCTCACTGAGTAAAATCGCAAACAACAATGCAATGACAAGATTTACCAAAATGAATAAAATATTATATCCAATGGTATTTCTCGTAATGTTAAACGCGTCCGGTGTTTTAAAAAGATATTCAAAATTATCCAGTCCTGCCCAATCGCTTCCCCAGATTCCTTTTTGCCAGTTGACGTGTTTAAACGCCATAATCAGTCCGCCCATAGGTACATAGTTGTTGATCAGAAGATAAACAAATCCGGGAAGCAGCATAACGTAAACAGGAATATATTTTTTCAGTTTTCGTTTCATAACGATTCCTTTCAAAGATAGCAGGCAGGCGCCGCAGATCCGGCAACTGCCGGACGCACATCGCCTGCCGCAATTTTAAATTCCATTTGCAAGCGGTTCGGCACAGGCTGAGCGGTTACCGCTATCCTGCTTTTTCAGCCGCCACAATCTACTGCTGCGCGCTCCATGCGTCCAGCTGTATCTGCGCCTCGTCCACAATTTTCTCCATTCCGGCGGCATTCAGCTCGTCGTTAAACTGCGCCACCGCTTCTTCTGGATCCGCCAGTCCCGAATAAATCATGGCAGTATATTTGTCCAGAACATTCTGAACCGCTGTGATTTCTGTGCGGACGTTGGAGGAATCGAACGTAAATCCATACGCCGGTGAAACTGTCGCGTTGTCATTAAAATCTGCATATTGCTCCCAGATATCATCCGGGTCTGTCTCCCAGGAAAGTCCTGCCGGGGCGTTTCCAGTAAGCCATACTTCATTGGTCCACCCGGCATTGGTGCCATCTACACCCTCAGGATATCCTGCTACACCGTCACGGATTACCTCATAATCCTTTCCTTCGATTCCGTAATGAAACAGATTCTGCGCATCAGGATTTGTATAAATCATATTCAAGACAGCCATCGCTTTTTCCGGTGCGTCAGAACCTAACGGTATTGTATACTGAGAAAAAGAAACATTGGTTGTTCCTCGGGTCCGGTCTGTGATCTGAATTGTCGTAACATCACAGCCTGCATTGATGCTCTCCTGTGTCCTCGTTCCCGGATGGATCAATCCGATATATCCAAAGCAGCTTCCCGCCTGCAGAAATGTCTGGCGTGTATCCGTGATTGTCGTGGAATCCGCGATAAAATAGCCTTTCTGATTCCAGTCATAGGCCATTTGAGCGATCTCCATAAACTCATCAGTATCATACAGATTATAAGCGGTCAGTCCGTGACTCCCATCTGCATACACACCTACCATCTCTGTCTGAAGTACGTCAAACACACCATTGAACGCCATCTCCAACATTCCGCCTCCAACATTGGCCGGCACAAGAACATCCAGCTCTGGATGGGCCTGCTGCACCTTGATCAGCAGTTCATCCACATCCTTCCAGGTAGTAATGGAATTCGGATCCACATTCAGCTCTTCAAGAATATCTGTGCGGCAGACGAGGCCTGCGCAGGTCGCGAATTCCCGATAACTGGGCAGACCGTACAAGGCATCACCCACATAACATGCATCAATGTAATCGCTCATTTCTTCCATAATTCCTGGCGCATAAGTATCGACCATCTCCGTAATATCAAGAATCTGTCCACTGTTTGCCGCTGACTGTACCGTTCCCATATTGAACACGATATCCACGTCCTCACCGCTGGACAGCATCAGGTTTGTCTGCTCCGCGTAAACGCCCCACTCCAGAATGTTCAGATCAATAGTACAGTCGACGGTCTCCCGCGCCAATTCGGTCAGAGCGGCTTCCACTTCCTCAATACTTCCCGGTGTGGAACTGTTCCCCGGAAACACGATCGTGATCACATTGTCTTTTCCATCCTTCAGGACAGATTCCGTTCCTTCCGCAGAACTTCCCACAGAAGTGCTGGTATCGTTTCCTCCTGCTCCTTGGCATCCGCTCAACGCTGTCATAATCATTGCTGCAGACAGCAGACCCGCTATTACTTTTCTTCTCATGGCAACCTCCTTTTGTTCTTTTTCGAACCGTTTACTTTATATTGGAATTGTAGCAAATAGGCCGCCGCAAAACGATACACATTTTAAACCATCGGTTTTCAAAATCAAACTTTTTGTTTTATCTTTTATATTATCCAGAAAAAATACGCCGCTGTTTCCAGCGGCGCACTTACTCTTTTTCCTCCTGATCACGGTACTGCGACGGCGTACATCCGTAATACTTTTTAAATATCGTTGAAAAATACGAATAATTCTGGTATCCCACCTGATTGGCAACCGCAAGCGCCGAGCTGGAAGGATTTTTCAAAAGCTGGGCGGCTAGCGACATTTTCTCACGGATGATAAACTGACTGATGGTTATCTTGTTTTCCTTTTTAAAGATTCTGTTCAGGTAGATTGGATTCAGATAAAAATGCGACGCGATATCGTTGACGCTGAGTTCCTCATTGTTTAAGTTCTGCATAATATAAGCGACACATTCCTCTACGACCTTTTTGGGACTTTTCCCTGTCTCCAAATTCTGATTTACCCGGTCTTCCCTTTCTTTCAGCCACGATTTTCCATATTCCTGCAGGCGCGCGTCCTGCAGCCGCCGGATCCGGCGCTCTGCAACTTTTTTCACGGTCTCTCCAATCGTCTCATAACTTGCAGGCAGAAGGAGATAATCCTGACAGTTCAGCGTGATCGCCTCACGGGCATAAGTAAATTCCGCGTGGCAGGTCAGAAGAATACAGTCAATATCATACTCATTCTCCCTGATCCAGCGAATGAGAGCAATTCCATATTCTCCCGGCATTTCAATGTCGCACAGCAGCAGATCGATCGTTTGTTCAGAGATAACCTTTTGCCCTTCCACAACATTGTAAGCGACAAAGACCTGGTCTATTCCATACTGCTCCCAGGGGATTTCTTCTTTCATTGTATTTACCGTCAGCTCCAGATCATTGACCATTAAAAGATTCATCTTCTGTCTCCTCCAAATCGTACGGGAACGTAATCGTGAATATCGTTCCCTCGTCAAGCCGCGATTCCACATGTATCTTTCCCTGCTGATGGTAAAAATATTTCAGTCGCGTAATAGAATTGCGAAGTCCCACATGATACCCTCTGTGATATTCCTCGTAATTTCCGGAATTGATCAGTTCTACCGCTTCTTCCTCCATCCCTCGTCCGTCGTCGGCGATCTGGAACGTTACGACCCCGTTGTCGTAAAAGCCGCTGAACATTATGTGTATCACACGTCCGTGAATCAATGCATGGCTCAGGATGTTTTCAAAAAAATTATGCAGCAAAAGCGGAGGGACTCGTACCAGACTGATCTCAGGATCCAGTTCATATTGAAACACGAATGCGTCCGGATATTGAAATCTTGAAACGTTCAGATACTGCTGTATCAATTCCCACTCCTTGGGAAACAGTTCTAATTCTCTGTTATAACGGAAAAGATAGCGGAAATACTGAGATAAATACAAAATCATTTCCTGTGCCGGTTTTATTTTCTTTGTCTGTATCATACCATACATAAGATTAAAGGCATTCAAGAGAAAGTGCGGACGGATCTGCAGCTGAAGGTTGTCCAGCAGCATCTGTTTTCTGGCCAGCTCGTGGTTTATTTTTTCCAACCGCAGATTCTGAAGACTTCCCGCCATATCGTTAAAGGATGTATATGCCTGTTCAAATTCCTCTGTATAGGCTTTTTCCGTGATTCTGTAATTTTCTTCCCCCTGCTCCAGATGTTCATGCGCCCGGTTCAGTTCTGCCAGCGGATGAAGGATCCACTTGCGGATATAACGGTATAAAAGCGGGACAAGGATAAGATAAATACCAATACTTCCCAATAAAAACCAGCGCCAGTTCGAAATACTTTTTGTCAGCATAGACGCTTCAAACGTCAGATTCAAATACAACTCTGCCCGCCCGCACTTCGCGGACGCAGTCAGCAGCCGATCCCCCTGCGTACTGCCGCGGGCATGGATTTCGTTTTCCGAATAAATAATTTCTTTTACCGGATAGTCCAGGAAATCATAGATTCCATCTACGATCGCGTCCAGTTCTATGAATGCTCCATAATACAATGATCCAACGGACAAAATTCTCGTCAGATAACTTTTATCACCGATTTCTACCAGATGCCAGCGAGAGTGGGCGAGAAAATTTTTTGAAAAATAATCATTCGCTTCAAGAAACTCATCAAAAATCAGTGTATTATGAGGAATCACATACAAATCTTCCAAATCACTCCGGTAAAAATAAAAATAATCCGCCATTGGGTTAAAAATCTGTCTATCCTGTATTTTCTGTCCTAGACTGGTTTTGGCAATCTGATACTCCAGGGTATTATCCGCCTCCAGCATCGTCAAAAAATCTGTATTTTTCTCATTAATCTCGTAGGTCAGCGAATTGGTATTGTAAATAACCTGATCAACATTTTCTGCATATGTGTGAAGGCTTGAACCAATGAACGAAATAATCGATTCCCGCGCATCCCGTATCATAATCATGGATACCGCCAGGGATAAAATATTCAACGGTACAATCAGGATAATCAGCAGCAATATGACTTTTGATGTAAGACTACGCATTTTCTTCTTCATCAATAATTCCTTACCATTCCTGAACCATTTCCATGTCATGAACCGTGTCCATCAAGTCTCGGCTGGGATTGGCCAATTCTACGCTGTCGAGTGTCCTATATTCTAACAAACCAACCTGCTCTGCTGGTGGTGTGCGCAAAAAGAAGTACCCTAATGGAATATGAGACTTCTTACTGAAATCTTCTATCTGATGAAAGGTTGGACTTTTTGTACCATCAATCCAATGCCTGATATTTTCTACAAGTTTTTCACCCAACAGTTCTTCACTGGTTTGACTAAGTGCCCAGTTGATAATTGCTGGTTGTATCTTCACATTTACTGTTGGCATAACGTGTCCTCCTTCAATTATCGTTTAATTATAGTATATCAAAAAACTTCTGAAAGTCACTGTTTTTTCGCGGTTTTTCAAAATTTGCGTGACCATGCCCAAAAAATATGATACACTTCCAAAGAGACGCATCCCCTTCCCCAAAGGATGCTTCAATACTAAAAACCGGAGGCTCCTATGCCAGAACAGACGATCAAAAATCATCCCACGCCATCCCCTGTCCACATCCGTCCCATGACTGCCGGCGACGCCTCCCGGGTCGCCGAGATCCTGATCTTCGCCAAGCGGACGGCCTATCGGCCCATCTTTCGCAACGATTACGTCTCCTTCCAGGAAATGAACGTCCTGGAACTGGCGCTTTCCTACCGCGACTGCGCGCCGATGCGAAACGATGTCTTCGTCTATGACGACGGAATCGTGCGGGGAATGCTGTCCATCGGCCGCCGCTGCGCGCCGGGAGAATGGTTGCTTCAGGAATTATACGTTGACCCGTTTTTTCAGCACCAGGGCGTCGGGCGCGCACTGATGGAGTATTTTCTTTCCTGCGCCTCCAACGCCGGCTGTAGCCAGGCTTCCCTCTGGGTGCTGGAGGCCAATGCCGCCGCCCGGCAATTTTACGAGTCCTTCGGCTGGCATCCCACCGGAGAACGCCGGCTGCAGCCGGGTACCGACCAGTTTTTGCTGTTGTATCGAACAACATGAGAACCACAAAAAGTCCCGGACGAAAAATGCTCTCTGCATTTTCCGTCCGGGACTTTTCCCGCCAGACCTTCCGATCCAAACTCACCTTTCCCTCCCCAGAGGGCGCCACCTGCGGGCATTCCTCCCATCGCGAAGCGATTTTTAATGGCCGGATGCCGTAACGATTCAGCAGGCTGAATAGTTACCCTTCCTCTAAATCTCCTCATAGAGAAACCATCCAAAGTCCGCATACCCGTCGCTGGCCGCACCTTCCGACGACGCGTACATTCCCACGGTGCAGCCGGTAAATCCGCCCGCCACCTCCGTGCTGAGCGGCCGCAGGTCCACACCGGCGGCCATGCAGTGCTTCACGCCGTTCTGCTCATAATACAAGTCCGCTTCCAGTCCCCGGCACACGATCCACAGCACGCAGATTCCGTCCGGCACCTCGGCGGCGGCAATCTTCTGGTCCACACCGTTCTCGCAGCGGCGGATGCGGATGCACGCCGTACCTCTTTCGTTGCGCACCTTCTCAAAGCGCAGGTTGTATCTGTCGCTCTGCACCAATGCGATTCCCGCAGCCTCCTCCTCATTTTCCGGAGCGAAGTCCAAAAGCACCCCGGCCTGCCAGCAGAAATGCCGCTGGCGAACGCCCACATACGCGGGACTCGCCTCGTCTCTCAGCGTCTCCGGCTTCAGATACAGCCTGAGCCAGCCGAAACGCTGTCTCAGGGAATATACTCCTGCTCCCGGGTTTCTCAGCATTACAAACTCCATGGGCAGGCTGTCTCTCCAGAAATGCCATAAAGTGGTTGCCGGTTCCCCGGCAGCCTCCTCCAGCGGAAGTGTCACCGTCTCCTCCAGCTTTCCGATTCCCGGATTCACCACCGGCCAGCCGTTTTCCCACACAACCTTCGCCAGGAATGTCTCTCGGCCCATCATCGTATATCCCTGCTGGGGCCTGGACGCCAGCATTACCATATACCAGTTTCCGCCTGCGTCCTGCACCAGATCCCCATGGCCCACATAAGTCACCGGATAATCCTTGCCCAGATGCCTGTGGGTCAGGATCGGGTTGTCCGGATTTCCCTCGTAAGGTCCGGACACCTCCCGGCTTCTTGCGATTGTCACACTGTGATCCGGACCGGTTCCGCCCTCGGCGATCATCAGATAATAATAGCCGTCCTTCCGATACAGATGCGGCCCCTCCGGCCAGATCACCCCGTTCATGGCTCCCTTCCAGATTTTCACACTTTCTCCCACCAGGCGCCCCTGCTCCAGATCCAGCTTCTGCACCCAGATTTCCCAGTCGCCGTTGTAGCGCACGCCCTGGGGATTGGGCCTTGTGCCCACATAGTAGCACTGTCCGTCCTCGTCAAAGAACAGGCTTGGATCGATGCCCGGCGCGCTGTCTCCCAGCCACACCGGCTCCGACCACGGGCCCGCCGGGTCCTTCGCCGTAACGTAAAAGTTTCCGCCGCCGGAAACGTTGGTGGTGATCACATAGAAGGTTCCGTCATGAAAGCGGATGGCCGGCGCGTAGATGCCCTGAGAATGGCCGCAGCCGGCAAGCGGCAGCTGAGACGCCCGGTTCAGCACATGACCGATCTGCTCCCAGTGTTTCAGGTCCTTGCTGTGAAACACCGGAATGCCTGGAAAATACGCAAACGTTGAGGTTACAAGATAAAAATCCTCTCCCACCGTGCAGATGGATGGGTCGGGATAAAATCCGCTCAAAATCGGATTATTGACTGTCAGCATATTTACCCCTTTCATGGCGCACTGGCTGCGCCAATAATGGTAGATTTGGAAGTTTCTTCCAAACTTATGTCTTCTCTTAAAATTCAGTCTGTCACTGACCCGCGAGATGTTTTCGCACAGAATGGTAACCGTCCAGCCAGCTGAACAGTTACACAGAATGCGCGAAACTCCCGAGGCCTGCGGCGTAAAACTGCATGAATACAGTTTCTGCCCATCGCGAGGCGTATACTCGTCTATTTCCAGATTCTATAATTTCCGCCAAGGGCCAGCAGAGCAAAAAAGTACAGGCAGTTGTCATAATATCTCCGGTCTCCCTGCCGCAGGGGAGTTTCAAAAAATTTCTTTACACACAGAGACGCGTACGGCCCTTTCGCCGCCAGAGAAGCCTGAGCGTTTGTCGCCGTGATTGCTACCGGATGCAGCGCGCGCATGCCCTCCACCGGCGTTCCGTCGATTTCATAAACACCGTCGTTTCTTCCGTTTTCCGTCTCGCAGAAAAATGCCTGCAGCTTATCGGCGATCTCGCATTCCCACTCATCCGCCGCAAACCATGCGTAGTCCAGTCCAATGTTTGCAATGGTCCGGTAAGCGTCACTGTAGTACCAGTCATGGCGTCCGCCGAACTGCTCCCGGTGCTCCGTATGGGGCGTTCCGTCATAGTTCGCGTACTCAGCGCAAAGTCCCGTTTTGGGATGGCAGGCCTTTTTCAGATATTCCCGGCTGGCGTCTGCCGCCGCTTTCCAGAACGGACGGTCCTCCTCATCCGCCCACAGAGCGAACAGCTCATAGAAATGGGGCAGATGGTAGGACGGATCGGACCAGTCACAGTTGGGAATAAACTTGATCAGATGATTCTTAGCCTCCCACATAGGCTCGCCGCCTTTTCCGTCCTCACCCTGATGGATACATTCTCTTAAAATCGCCCTGGCTTCCCGGGAATAGTTGAAAATTCCTTCCCCGTCTCCCCAGCGCTTCGACGCGAAGAACAGCGCCATGGCAAAAAATTCTTCTCCGTCCGGCGCCGGGCCGTAGGCGTTTTTGGTACCGTCCGGCTGGCAGGACCAGGCAAAATATCCTGCGTTTTCTCCCTCGTCCATGTACATGTAGGTTTTCGTCCACTTCCACAGACGGTCAAACTCTTCTTTTTTATTCATCTGCACGCACATCATCATACCGTAGGACATTCCCTCGGTGCGCGCGTCATGATTTCCGGTGTCCTCCATATATCCCATGTCGTCTCCCACCGGATGGTAGATTCTTTCCTCCTCCGGACCATAAAACATAGTCTGGAAACACGCTTCTGTCTTTTGGTCAATTTCTTCCTGGGTATACCCGTTCTCCAAAAATACGTTGCGGTATACGCCGCTGTCAAATGCTCCTGTCATATTCGCTCCTTATCTGTTACGGTTCAGCGCAACGCTTCAGCCAGGTCTGTACAGCAGATGCACAGGCCTGGCTGAAACCGTAGTCCCTGAATGATTGTAACGATTGCGCCAGCTGAATTGTTACGAATCAGTAACCGTTCAGCAACGCTGAATGTTACACAAATTATTTTCCTTTATCTGCTGCTTCTGCGTTTTTTCACTGTCAGCACCGTTATTCCGGCCAGCGCCGCCGCAAAGAGGGCCGCATAAACTGCTGTCTGATTTTCGTCCCCTGTTTTCGGACTTGTGCCGTTTTCCGTCTTCGACGTATTCTGGCTGTGCGGGGTAGTCTGCAGAACTTCCGTCGGCTTCGGCGTATTTGTCGGTTTCACACTTGGCGCCGGGTCCTTGGGGCCGTCCAGCGTCTCGCCAGGGGTTTCACTTGGCGCCGGATCTGGCGTTTCGCTTGGCGTTGGATCTGGTGTCTCGCTTGGTGCCGGGTCAGGCGTCTCGCTTGGCGTTGGATCTGGCGTCTCGCTCGGCGTTGGATCTGGCGTCTCGCTTGGCGTTGGATCCGGCGTCTCGCTCGGCGTTGGATCCGGCGTCTCGCTGGGCGTTGGATCCGGGGTCTCGCTCGGCGTTGGATCTGGCGTCTCCTCGCCTGTCTTTGTTCCTGTCATCAGAACGCCCCAGTACATGGTAGACTGCCAGGAATTGTCCGTGCTGTCGTTGAACTTGGCAATGCTCACACGCTGCCCCTTCTCATTGCTGTCGTTTACCTGAGCGTCAAAGCCAAGAAGCTCTCCCGCGCGCAGCGTCCTGCCAACCGGTATCTTCATCTCTACCAGATAGCCGCCGTCTGTCAGCGTAACCGCCGATTCAAAGCCTTCTTTTTCCCCGTTGCTTCCATAGGAAACCTCATTTTTATAAGACACACGGAACTGTCCGTCGTCGTCCTCGTAGTACGGAGTCTTGGCATTGTTTTCATCGATAAATACTTCCACGGAATCCTGCTCATGAGCGTTGACACTGTCCGCGTTCAGGACAGAATCTGTCACATCCATCAGTACATATACCGCGTTCTCGTCCCACAAGGTCCGAACCTTTGCCGTAGCCCCCTGCCATGCCATTGTCATGATGTTCACAGAACCACTTTCGGCCGCATCCCATGCCTCGTCAACGACACCGTCGATAACCGCTGTGCCGTAAGCGGCAGTCAGCTGGTTCGGCTCGGGAATCTCCGCTCTTGGATGTTCTTCCAGATAACTGTCGGGATCCACTACCGCGTAATATGCCTCCTTGGGAGAATAATCCCGGTTGAATAGGCACGGAAAGCTTTCCTTTCTCCAGCTGTGAGCGTCGTCGATGCCCCAGAATGTAACGCGGGCGATAGAAGACGCGTGTTCTTTATAAATCCGGAACAGCTCCGCGTAAACCTGCGCCTGCGCGATCTCCTGTTCTTCGGTAAGACCGGCCGGATCCGCGCCGTTTACGGTGACATCCAGCTCTGTCACGGAAATCTCCGCGCCCGCCTCCTCAAACATCTGGATAGAGCGCTCCACCATCTCCGTTGTCAGATTGACATTATAGTGGGCCTGCATGCCGATGCCGTCGATGGGGATTCCCTTGCTCTTCAGATCCTTAAACATAGCGGCGGCAATTTCCGCTTTATTCTGGTCATTCAGGTTGTAATCGTTGTAGTACAGCTTCGCGTTGGGGTCCGCCTCGTGGGCAAACGTAAACGCCAGTTCAATATAGTCGTCGCCGATGGCGTCGTACCATCCGCCTTTTCGCAGGCAGGATTTCCAGTCGCCGTTTTCCGGAAGCTTTGCCCCGTCTTCAATGGCTTCGTTGACCACATCCCAGGAGATCAGTTTTCCCGCATACCGTCCCGCAACCGTATTGATATGGGTGCGCAGACGCTGGATCGCTTCGTCTCTAGTGCAGTCGGAAGTCATCCAGTCAGGCGTCTGCTGATGCCATGCAAATACATGTCCCACAGCTGCCAGATCATTCTCATCGGCAAACTCCACCATGGCGTCTGCCGGAGCAAAGCCAAAATTGCCTTCTGCCGGCTGCATAGCGTCCGGCTTCAGGATATTTTCCGGTGTGATGGAATTGAAATGGTACAGCAGCATTTCCCGCTCCACCCCCTGCAGACTGGATGGATTATAAAGATTTCCCACCAGGAAATCGTTCTGATAAACCGTCTGCAGCGGCGTCAGGGTTTTGTCTACCTCCGGCTCTTTCTCCTCGGGCGCTTCCACATAGCTGTCCGCGTCCGCCGCGCCGAACTTCATTTCATCCAGATAAAAATCCTTTCCGATACCGGAATCTGTCGTCTCAAAATTCCACTTCAGGCTGGAAATCTCCTCGCTGCCCGGCGTATAGCTGCCGGAAATTTCTGTCCACTGACCTGCCGGAACGGTAACTACCGCCATCTCATCCCAGCTCTGGGTTCCCGAGATCACCTTTTCCACGGAAAGCTTAAACTCTGTCTCCTCCGGAGTATAAACCTTTACACTGTACAGGTAGGTTCCGCCGGAACGGATCCTTGAAGTAAGATCCAGCGCGGCTCCGTGCCAGGCCTGATTGCCTCTTTGGGAAACCTTCAAAGAAGAAGCGCCTTCGCTGGCCGTCTCCGACGTTACATTCACCGACGCGGTTCCCCGTACCTCTACAAATTCCGTGCCATCTTCAAAGGATTTATTGAAATACAGCAGTTCCTGGGGAATCTCCACCGGTTCCGCCGGCACGTCCGGATCTGTGTCTTCACCCGGCACGTCCGGGTCCGTATCTCCGCCTGGTTCGTCCGGATCCGTATCTTCGCCCGGCGCGTCCGGGTCTGTGTCTTCGCCCGGTTCCTCCGGATCCGTGTCTTCGCCGGAAACATCTTTCAATACAATGGACAAATCGTCCGCGTAAAAGTCTTTCGTCTTATGCTCGTCGCCGTTGGTTTCCACATTCAGCGCAATCGCGTCCAGATTCTCCGGTACAGTATAGTCTCCGGAAAGCTCCGTCCACTCCCCTGCCGCCGTGTCCGCCGACGCGATCCACGGGTAGTCCGTCTGTTCGCCGGACTTGTTTTCCAGCGACAGCACCATCTTTGTGGGCTCCTCGGTCCTCACCCATGCGGTGAAGGTATAGGTGTTTCCTTCCTCCACGAGTCCGGTCAACACCTTCGAGATACCGTTCCAGCTGTCCGTCCGTCCAGTCACATACGCCGAATGGCCGTTTCCGGACTCCAGCCCCTCCGTGTGGTTCTGCTGGTCGGATATCTCCATTGTAGCGCCTCTGGAAGAAAATTCATAGCTGGAATCTTCAAAATCTTCCGATAAAATCACATTGTTTTCCTGCGCTCCGAAGACCGGCCCGGAATATCCTCCCATAGACATGGCTGTCACTGCCGCCAAAAGGACAGCTCCCGCGCGTTTTCCCCCATGCTTCATCTGCTTCATATGCTTCCTCCTTTATTCCTTGACACCGCCGATGGTCAGACCGGCCACAAAATACCGCTGCAGAAACGGATAGAGACAAACGATTGGCAGCATGGTAACGATGGTCGCCGCCGCCCGGATGGAAGTGGGCGTAACCGCTCCGGCTGCCTGCACCGCGTTCTGCATCGTCTCCGCCGTAGCGCCCTGGCTTGTAACGGAAGACAGAAGCTTCATCAGCTCGTACTGAAGTGTCGTATACTGGTCGCTCATACGGTTGTACAGCATGGCGTCAAACCAGGAGTTCCACTGGCCTACCGCGATAAACAGCGCCACCGTGGCGTATACCGGCTTACACAGCGGGGAAATGATTTTCACAAAAATTGTCATATAGCCTGCGCCGTCCAGCTGTGCCGACTCCTCCAGGCTGTCGGAAATTCCCATCATATAGGTACGCATCACCAGCATATTGAAAGCGCTGATCATACCAGGAATCACATATACCCAGAAGCTGTTGGTCAGTCCCAGTCCCTTGTAAACAAGGAATACAGGGATCATACCGCCGTTCACATACATGGTGATTACCCAGAACAACGACAGCTGACTCTTAAACAAAAATTTTTTCCGGCTTACGATAAACGCCAAAAGGGCGTTTGTCACAAGGCCGAAAACCGTTCCCAGCACGGTTCTGGCCACGCTGATGTACGCTCCTGTGAGCAGATTGTCCTTCTGCAGCACAGTGGAATAATTCTTCATAGTCCATTTCCTGGGCCACAGGTAAATGCCGCCTCTCAGCGCGTCGGTTCCGTCGTTAAACGAAACCGCAAGGGTATTCAGAACCGGGTACAGCGTAACCGCCACAAAGGCGATCATGAAAATCGTATTGCATATGGTAAACAAGCTGCCCGCGACTGTTGTTTTATACTTTGGCATTGATGCCGAATAATCCTGTTCTTTTGCCCGTTTCATTTCTCAATCCTCCTAAAACAGCCGTTCGTCGCCGGTTCTCTTTGCAAACTGGTTGGCAAGCACGATCAGCACAATGCTGACAAAACTCTTGAAGATACCTGCCGCGGTACCGATGGCGTAGTCGCCCTGGCTGATACCCCATTTCAGAACGTAAATGTCGATGGTCTGGGATACGCTCTGCACCAGACCGTTGCCCAGCAGGTACTGAACCTCAAAGCCGGCGTTCAATACGTTGCCCACGTTCATCAGCAGCAGGATCATTACCGTCGGACGGATGCCCGGCAGGATGATGTGGCGGATCTTCGCCCATCTGCCCGCGCCGTCGATGGCCGCCGCCTCGTACAGCGAAGGATCGATGGAGGTGATGGCCGCCAGGTAAATGATGGCGTTCCATCCGGTCTCTTTCCACACGTTTGAGAAACCGACGATCCACCAGAAATAATCAGGATTCGCAAAAAAGTTGATGGTCTGGTCTGTCGCGCCGACTGCCATAAGCAGCTCGTTGACAATTCCTGTTCCGGAAAGGATATCTCTCAGAATTCCGGTTACAACGATCCATGACAGGAAGTGCGGCAGATAAGAGATTGTCTGAACCGCTTTCTTCGCGAATTTCAGCCGGATCTCATTGAGCAGGATCGCGAACACGATCGCTGCCACAAAAGTAAGCACCAGGTTGATTACGCCCATGGCCAGCGTATTGCGGATTACCTGCAGGAAGGAAGCATCGGAAAACAGCTGCTTGAATTTGCCCAGTCCGATGAACTCCGATTTGAACATTCCAAGGGCCGGCTTGTAATTCTGGAACGCGATCAGCCAGCCGCCCAGAGGCACATAATAGAAGATCACACCGTAGATAACAAACACCGCGGCCCAGAACATCAGAACCTTCTGCCGCTTAAACTCTTTCCAGTCGAATTTTCCCTTCACCCTTTTCGTCTTCGACGCCATAATTTTCTCTCCTTTTTCCAAGCTTTTTGCAGGGTTTCCCATAACCTTCCCGGAAACCCGCAGCCGCTACATTTTCATACGGTCTGTGCAGGAAAGGCACAGACCTGGCTGAACAGTTACCGGAAACTCCTCATTACAACAGGCGGCCATGGATACGATTCCACAGCCGCCTGTTTATTATCCCTCCGCGTTATTCTGCGAATTTCGCAGCTTCTTCAATTCTGCGGTCTAATTCTTCCTGCATCTCATCCAGGAAATCCTGCGGATTGCATGCATTGTAAGCTTCCATATATTCATCCCATCCAGCCTCGAAATCATCGGCCATAACAACCTTCGGCAGCCACTCATGCTTGCACTCGCCCATCTTGGTCCATGCGGTACCGCCCGGTGTCGCGGTGGTCATGCTGTTGGAATATGTATACATTGCGTACCACGGACCAGGCTGCGGGGTTCCCTCGCCCAGCATCTCCGCATAGGTCTGGCATCCGTAAGCTTCCAGACATCTCTGTACGTCGGCCGGCAGAGTCAGCTCGAACATGCTCGGCTGCTCGCCCGGGTTTGCCGCGTTGAGCTTGTCCGCCAGCATACCGGTGTAGTTCGGCAGATATGAGTAGCTGCAGAACTGAGATGCCTTGTAAGCGGTATCAGCAGCCTGATTGTTCTGCTCCTCGGTTCTGTAGTACAGTCCGTCTTCGCCAACTTCATAGTCCTCGCCTTCGATGCCCCAGCCGCGAAGCACTCTTACTTCCGGACTGAGCAGATCGTTCAGGAACTGAAGAACGCCTTCCACATCGTCACAGCTTACGGTGATGCCGACACCGTTGGACGGGTCGATCATTCTTCCGGTTGTACGCCACTGATTCGGGGTATCCTCATCGATTCCGATAGCCAGCGGTACAAAGTTGCAGCCCTGTGCGTCCAGGCCCTGCTGTTTGATGGTGTCATATACCTGGTTAAACTGCCACTGCTGGTCAACCATGCCCAGCACACGTCCGGTGGACAGCTTCGCGATATACTCGTCATAGCTCTGTGTGAAGCACTCCGGATCTACAATCCCTTTCTTATACATCTCGTTCAGCTTCTGGAAATAGCGGACTGCAGTCTCTGTGGTGTTATAGTCCACGATGGTCTCTGTCTCCGGGTCTACGATAACGGAACCGTCGTTGGGATATCCGTCAAGGAACTGCGGCGGGTTCTCCAGACAGAAGTAACGCCAGTCGTCACAGAGAATGGTGTACGGAATGTTCGGCGTTCCGTCTTCCATGGTCGGGTTTGCCTTATTGTAGTCCTCCAGCAGCTGGAAGTACTGATCCAGGGTCTTTACCTCCGGATAGCCTGCCCACTCCAGAACTCTTGTCTGGATCCAGAAGGCCTCTGCCGGCTGGGTCGCCATATCTTTCTCATACGGGTTGCCGAACTGGGGGATAATGTAGATATGTCCGTCGTCCTGACGTACCTTCTCCCACTCCTGCTCGGACCAGAAATTTGTCAGGTTCGGGTAATCTCCGGATTCCAGATACTCCTCCAGCGGGATCAGCGCGCCTGCGTCGATCAGCTGCTGTCTTCCGTCGCTTCCGTCGATGATATCCGGGTACTCGCCGCCGGCAATCATGGTTCCTACTGCCTCCGACGCGGTCTGTCCGGTCAGCCATGTTTCTTTTACCTTCGCTCCGGTAATCTCTGCGATGGCCTGCTGTACGGCGTTGTCGTCATTGATCTCCGTTCCGGGTACTGCGAAGAACGCGGTATACTCTCTGATCTCTCCGTCGCCGCCCTGTGAGGTGCTGGTGTTGGAGCTGCCGCTTCCGCTGTTGCTGCTTCCTCCCTCATCGCTGTCGCCGCCGCATCCGGCCAGCATTCCTGCCGCCATCACTGAGGCCAGCAAAATTGCCGTCAATTTTTTCAGCTTCATCTTTTTTCCTCCTTCTTTTTTGTTCAAGTTCGTTTTGTTTCATGCTTATATTTTACATTTTTTGTGCATAATCACAACCCGAGAAACCATGTGTCCTATCCCGACAAATTATATATCTTTTTCCCGGAAGAATTTCATATTTGTCCGGGTAAAAAAATACCGGCGCCGGCAGCTAAGGCGTGTTCGAAAATCGCTTTCTGCAAAGTGTGCGTCACAGTTTGCAGAGAACAATTTTCAAACACGCTCTGGGAAGCTGAAATCTTTCTTCCCTGCTGCCGACGCCGGAGCGCTGTAGTCAACGTGGGGCTGTTTTCTGGTTCACATCGCGAACAACAAGTGTTCGCGGCTGCTGTAAACAGCAACAGCCGCCGTCTATGTTTTCTATGTCTTATGTTCTATGTTTTCTATTCTTCCTCTTCCCTTGTCTTCTTCCGGAACCTGGAGGGCGTGCACCCTTTCACGGCAATAAAACGATTGATAAAATAATCCAGGTCGTGATATCCTACCGCCTCGGCAATCTCATAAATCTTTTTGTCCGTGCGCAGCAGAAGCTCCGCCGCCTGCTCCACCCGGTAATTGTTCAGGTACTCTTTAAAAGAAATCCCGTGTTTCTTCTTGAACATCTGTCCCAGGTAGGCACTGTTCACGAAAAACTTGCGGCTCATCTCCTTCAGGGTAAGGTTCTCCGCGTAATGCTCGCCAATCTCCTTCTCCACCTCTGCGAGAACACCTCTGGAGCCTTTTTTCCGCAGAGAAACCAGATACTCCGCGTACTCCCGGACAAACCGTTTCACATACTCCTGATCTCCCCGCATTTTCTGCAGCTCAAAGCCGTTTCCCCGGATCCGCGAGAACACCTCCTCCTGAGAAACCATATCGTTCTGCTGCATGGCCAGATGCGCCAGCTCAAACAGGAGATAATTCAGGTTCATGTTCATCATCTGCCGGTTCATCCCGGCGCTGCTCACCTGGCGGTACAGTTCCTCCACCTTCCGTCCGATCTCCTCCCTGTCGTTTTCCTCCGCCGCGCGGACCAGGCCGTCCAGGATATCCTTGCAGATGATCACATTTTCCCCGTGACTCTTTTCCTGCTCCTCCTCGTACCACAAAATCTCCCTGCGTTCCCCAAATACCCGCAGAGATTTCACCATCGCTGCCGTGCGCCGTGACTGCGCCAGTCCGTCAAGTCCCTCTGCCCGGCTGCCCGCATACGCCGTCGCCAGAATCCCTTCCTCTGTCTTCAGCCGTTCCAGAAACGCCTGAAGATACTCTTGCTCCGTCTGCTGCTTCCCGCTGGCCATCTCTGCGGCCAGAAGCATTCCCACACAGCGTTTTCCCGTGTCCGGCGCCTTATCCATAACGCAGCAGTTCTCCCACTGCTTTCCCACGATTCTCTGACAGGCCAGAAATAGACGCTGTACCCGCTGCTTTCGCTCCGGTTCCGGTATTTCGACCGTTTCTGCCTCCTCCAGCTCCACATACCGCAGCGGGCCGGAAAAGGGCAGATGCCGTTCCAGAAACTCCAGATCCTGACTGCTCATGTCTCCGGTCAGCGCCGCGGAAATACTTCCGGACAGCATTGCCTGCTCCAGAATCTGCTCCCGCTCCTCCTGTTCCTCCTTCTGGCGGTTCAGCTTTTCCACCTGCCCAAGCACCCGTCTTAAGTCCTCCTGCTTCACCGGTTTCAGCACATAATCGATACAGTCGTACCTGAGCGCCTGCTGGGCATACTGAAAATCGCTGTAGCCGCTGAGGATCATCACATAGGCGTCCGATATTTTTTCTTTGCGGATCGTTTCCAGCAGCTCAAGACCGGACATCACCGGCATCTGTATGTCCGCGATGATCAGGTCCACTTCCCTGTGTTTCAGGAACTCCAGCGCTTCCTGACCGTCAGCGGCCTCGCCGGCGATCACATACGCCGGACTTTCCTGCTCGATCATCGCCTTCATTCCCTGAACAATAAATGGTTCGTCATCCACAAGTAAGATCCTAACCATACTCCCTCCTCCTTTTCGCCGCTGTTCTCTCACGGTAACGGTCCGGCTGCGCCGTACGCCGTACTGCTGCCTCTCACGTCCGCTTCCGTCCGGAACGCTCGATTTTCCTGAGGCTTTCCACAGGAAGCTTCACTGTCACGCAGCTTCCGACCCCCTGTTCGCTCTCAAACAGAAACTTTACCTCGTTGCCGCTTATCATTTTCAGCCTCAGACAGGCGTTACAGACTCCGATGTGTTCCATCTGACGGATCTTCTCGATGCTCAGATTTTCCACATCCTCGCGCATACGTTCCAGCGTCTTTTCGTCCATGCCGGCGCCTGTATCCTCTACTTCAAGGCACAGCCGCCCCTGTTTTTCGTAAACTCGCACAAACACCCAGCCCGGCGCTACTTTGCTCTCGATGCCGTGGACACACGCGTTCTCCACAAAGGTCACAAGACTGAGCTTTGGGATCACATACATTCTGCATGCGTCCTCCACCTCTATCTGATAAGACATGCGCTCCCCGAACCTGTACTTCTGCAGCTCCAGGTACGCCTGTACAAATCCCACCTCTTCCTTGACAGTCACATCGTCGTTTCCCCAGTCTACGTTCTGGCGCTCCATGACCGCCAGCATCTCCACCATATGCGCCGTCTCGTATTCTTTCTTCAGAAAGCTGTGCATCCGGATACTCTCCAGGGCGTTGAACAGGAAGTGGGGATTGATCTGGCTGTGCAGCGCCAGAAGCTCCGCGTTCTGCCTGGCGATATCCGTCTCCCGTTCCTTCAGCTTCTCCTTGTAAACCGTCTGCACCAGTTCGTTCTGCCTCGCTGCCATCCAGTTATAATTCCGCATCAGGACCGCAATCTCGTCGTTTCCGGTCACCTGCTCCACCAGCGACAGCTCCTCCGCTTCGCAGCCTCTGGAGAACACCTGGCCAAGCTTCGTGATCC
This sequence comes from Fusicatenibacter sp., assembly GCA_017887445.1. Lineage (GTDB taxonomy): Bacteria > Bacillota > Clostridia > Lachnospirales > Lachnospiraceae > Fusicatenibacter. The sequence continues at coordinate 5,753 of JAGHIA010000120.1, read as the reverse complement.
GGTGGGTCAGCGACCGGTTGATATTGCGCACCAGCAGCCATGGCAGCAACACGTTGATGCACACCAGAAAGATTACCATCGGCAGATTTTTTTCTATGTAATACAGCATGTTATTCCTGGTCTGCAGGACGTAAATTTCTATCTCCTGCCCATAAAGCTGGAATTCATGGGAATAAGCGGCCTCCTGCCGTTTCGCGAACGGCTCGAGAGGTTTGAGCATTCCCTGGTCGCTCCGGTTGGACAGCAGTGCCTTTCCATCCTCACAGACATACACGGGAAAGTCGTATTTCATACTTTCCAGTGTGCGGATCATTCCGCTGTAATCCAGATCGATCTTCAGCACCTTCTCACAGCCGTCTCTCTGATAAAGATTCAGCCTGCGGATCAGCGAAACCTTCCGCGACGGAGACGCCTCCAGAAGCCCGGAGGTGTCATAATAGCAGTGAAGCATAACATCCTGGTCATACTGACTGAATTCCTGATACCATTCCGTATTTTTCACCCGCCCGAGCTGATGAAATTCACTGCCGCTGACAATCGTAGGGTTGTCCGCGTACATCACGATCTTCATCTGCTGGCTCCCAAGACTGCTCTCAAAAAGGGTATCCTCCATAAACGCCAGATAAGCGTTGTAGAATTCCAGTTCCGAATCATAATTCCTCGTCAGAAATTCATTGATATAGCTGTTCAGATAAATGCTCTTGCCCAGCGTCGCCGCCCGCTCCACCTCTGTCTTCAGATTATATTCCACGGCGCTGACGACGTTCTCCATCTCATGCCGCACATTGTCCTGTTCCGAGCGCACAATGCTCCAGAACACAAAGGTATCCGTGATCACCAGCGGCGCCATCACACATCCCAGGTACAACACCAGCATTTTTCTCGTAAGATTCAGTTTTTCCAGCCACCTCTGCAGAAAGGTGTCCATCTTTTCCGCCATTTTCTTAATTCTGCCCATACTTTCACCTTGTTCCTTTTTTGCAGATGGTATCATAGTACATTATCTCATATCGCCCGATAAAATTCATCCGGGTAAAATTCAGAAAAAATCCCGGTAAACCCTATAAATTTACCGGTGTTCTTGTATATTTTCCACGAAAAAAAGCTGCGCGCCCGGCACGGAAGCAATCCGCCCATGACTCTGCGCGACAGCCTTTTCGTTTTTACCTTTTATTCGCCAAAGCGTATTTGAACATTGCTTTCTGCAATCTGCATGTCCCTCTTTTCGGGAATCCGGAGCATGTTTGAAAATTCATTCCTGCAATGTTCAGACATACTCTAGAGAAATTTCCGGATGGGGACCGTGATGACCCGGAACAGGCCGTAATATAGTTTCTTCTGCCAGGACAGCTCCTTTGGCCGGTAATTTTCTCCGCTCACATATCTGTCCCCGGAGGTTCTGTACCGGCTGAACGTCTTATCCCGCGCGGCTTCCTCACGAATCCTTTCGTTCAGTTCCCTGGAGTCCACCGCCAGCATCAACTCCGTATCCTGGTAGGTACTGCGCATATCCATATTATAAGACCCCACCACGCTGATGCGGTCGTCCACCAGCACTGCCTTTGTGTGCAAAGAATGGTCTCCCAGGTACTCATATACGGTCACCCCGGTGGCCCAGATCCGTTCCTTCTGGTTCATATAATCCGTGCATCCCCAGGGATTGGCGCCGCCTGCCGCGTCGTTGGTGATGATCTCCATCTGCTCCGTATCATCGCAGAGCTGTTCCAGATCCCTGTACATCTCCTCGCCGCAGATAATATACGGCGTATAGATTGTGATCCGCTCCCCGCTGCCCATCAGCTGGTTCAATGCGTACCACATATGAGGCGCCTTGTTCTTTGGCTCCACCGGATTGGAAAGCAGCGTGATCTTTTCCGTCTCCATGGTCAGCGTTTCCCAGTCCGGCTCCGTCCGGATCTGCGGCCAGCGGTCAGTCAGCTGTTCGTAACGCTCCTCCAGCCGGTCCGCCGCCTCTTTGATCTTCTCCGTTTCCTCTCCGCAGACATACTCCCTGCTGCACGCCAGCTCCCAGACCTGATCGAAATACGCGTTCAGCTGGCAAAAGGAATCGTTCTCGGACTGTTCCTTCCGGTATACCAGCAGCTCCCGGTCAATGTTCGGCTTCTGGGAGTAGTCTCCGAGAAACAAATCCGTCGTATTCCGCCCGCCCAGAAGATACAGCCGGTCATCCACCATCAGATACTTGTCGTGGAGTCTTGCCTGCAGCCTCCAGGGTTTCAGCAGATCCACCGGATTGTAGACACGGATCCGGACATTTTCCTCCAGCGCAAGAGCCTGGAACCATTCGCTGCCCCGCAGATCGAGAAATCCGCTCAGGCCATCTACCAGTATCTTCACCTGCACACCCCGTCCGGCCGCGTGGCGCAGGGCGCCGAGCATATCCTTCCCGCTCTCGTCGTCGTTAAAATCAAACGTGGAAAGGATCACCTCCTCCCTGGCAGACTCGATCATCTGCAGCCGTAAAAGCAGCGCCTGGGTATTGTCGTCCACATAGGCCACCCGCTCGCCGCCGGGACCGTCGCCGTAAAATTCCGTGCGCCCGATCTGCTCCCGGAACTCCTGGCTGACCTGCCGGTGTTCCAGATAAGGGCAGGCCGCCGCCAGAACATATGCCGCCAGAAAAAGAAACAGCACTGCCGCCGATGCCAAAATCCGCCGTCTGATCCTCATATTTCCCATAATCCTTTCTGCTTCCGCCTATCTTTGCGTCTCTGCTTATTCTATGTATCCTCTTGCCTTTGCGCCTCTGCTTATCCTGTGCATCCGCTTGTCTTTGCGCTTCTGCTTATTATTCTTCGGTTACCGCTTATCTTTCCTCCTGTTTTTTACGCGTGAGGAATATCGGTATACTCGCTGATTTCCCTGCTGACCGTGCAAAGGTCGTCCACGCTCAGATCGTGGAGATTCTCATGTCCCGTGACTCTCGCGAACATTTTCAGCTCCTCCAGGGAAACCTTCAGGAAATTGGCGACTCTCTGGGCAGCCACGTCCTCCTTCAGCCGCTCTCTCAGATCCGGATCCTGCGTCGCCACGCCCACCGGGCACATACCCGTTCCGCAGATCCGGTACTGCTGGCACGCCATGGCGATCAGCGCCGCGGAAGCCACCGCCACCGCGTCCGCGCCCATGGCGATCGCCTTGGCAAAGTCCGCGGACACCCGAAGACCGCCGGTGATCACAAGACTGATGTCCGAGTGGATGCTGTCCAGATACTTCCGCGCCCGGTGAAGGGCATAGATCGTAGGCACACTGGATGCCTCCCGCAGCATCAGCGGCGAAGAACCTGTGGCGCCGCCTCTGCCGTCGATGGTGATAAAATCCGGCTCGCCATACACACAGAATTCCAGATCCCTCTCAATCCTTCCCGCGGCGATCTTCACGCCAATGGGCCTTCCGTCGGACGCCATCCGCAGCTGACTGATCAGCGTTTTCAGATCCTCCTTTGTCTCAATCCCCGGAAATCTGGAGGGCGCGATAATATCCTGCCCTGCCGGCCGGTTGCGTATTCTTCCGATCTCCGCCGTCACCTTCTCGCCGGGCAGATGACCGCCCATTCCCGGCTTGGTCCCCTGACCGATCTTGATCTCAATGGCATCCGCATTGCGGAGATTTTCCGGCGTTACACTGTAGGCGTTGGCCACATACTCAAAAATATACGTTTTTGCCGCCTGCATCTCTTCCGGAAGGATCCCGCCTTCTCCGGAACACATGGCGGCGCCTGCCATAGCCGCGCCTTTCGCCAGGGAAACCTTCGCCTCCCTGGACAGGGCGCCGAAGGACATATGAGAAATATACACCGGATGTTCCAGCACCATCGGCCGTTTTGCCCGTTTTCCTATGACGGTTTTCGTGTTCACGCTGGCATGTTCGTCCAAAGGCATCGGGTCCAGCTGCGCGCCCAGAATCAGGATGTCATCCCAGGACGGCATAGGCATCCGCGTTCCCATGGCAGCAGAGATGGATTTTCCCGTCACCGCCATCTCGTGGATCTCCTTCATGTAACGGCAGCTCTCGTCTGTCCGCGCATACTCTCTGGGATAATCCAGTTTTCTCGCCGCCGCAGCCTTTTGTTCCTGCTTTACTTCCTCATAAAGCGCAAATGCGCTGGCCGGCTGATGGCAGACGGGGCATTCCTTCAGCTGGGAAAACTTCATGCCCTCCTTCTCCTCATCAAAAATATACCCACAGACACTGCACCTGTACTTCGCCATAAAATACCTCCTTCTGTTCTCTTTTGTCTTGCGGTTACCGCTTCGATCTTTTGCTATTTTCATGATACCATTAAACAGGAAAATACTCCACCTTTTTATCAGGCCACGCTGGAGCGTGTTTACAGCCGGCCTTTAAATGGCAGTTCCACGCAAAGCGGGGCGTGCAGTAACTATTCAGCCAGCCGAATAGTTACTGCATCCGGCCATTAAAAACCGCTTCGCGATGGGCCGGATGCCCGCAGACATTACGTTTTCATACGGTCTGCGCAGTAAATGCGCAGACCTGGCTGAATAGTTACGCGTGCAGACTGCAGGAATAAAATTTTTTTAATTTTAGTATTGACATTTTCCTCCACATAGCATATAATAGCTACTGTTGACGGGCCGAATGGTCCAAAACAAAATCGAAGCGTGGCTCAGTTTGGTAGAGCGCTGCGTTCGGGACGCAGAGGTCGTGGGTTCGAATCCCGTCGCTTCGACTTTGACTGCCAATGATTTTCATTGGCAGTTTTTTTATGCGTCACTTTGTATGCGACATTTTATAAGCGTCATTTTATAACCAATCACGAAAGGAAAAACCATGAAACATATGCGCGTATTTTATATAGTACAGGCCGCCATGATCGCGGCAGTCTATGTAGTGCTGACATTCCTGTTCGCGCCGTTTGGCTTCGGTGAGATCCAGGTGCGGATTTCCGAAGCGCTGACGATTCTCCCTGCTTTTACGCCTGCGGCAGTCCCGGGGTTATTTATCGGCTGCCTGCTGGGAAATTTTCTGGGAGGCGCCGTGCTTCCCGACATCCTCTTCGGAAGTATCGCTACGCTGCTCGGCGCAGTGGGAACTTACTTTCTGCGCCGCCGCAGCCGCTTTCTTGCGCCACTTCCTCCGATCCTCTCCAATACGATCATTGTTCCGCTTGTTCTTCGCTACGCCTACAGTATTCTTCTGCCTGTTCCCTTTCTGATGCTTACCGTCGGAATCGGAGAGGTGATCTCCTGCGGCGTCCTGGGACTTCTTCTGGCCACCGTGCTTGAAAAGTACCGGGCACAGATTTTTCCCTCTTCCACACGATAAAAGATCACAGCGCAAAAACACGATTTCAAAAGTATTCAAAGGTATGCCCAAAGCAACCATATTCGAAAGATAACCTTGTTTTTTTGGAAAACACTCCAAAACCCGTTGGTATCCCGCCCGGTTTTGGAGTGTTTTCGGAAGGAATGCTTTCCGAAACATACGCAAAAAAAGACTCTGGATTTCTCCAAAGCCTTTCACGATATACCTTCAAAACCACATATACAATTTCTATCCATCAAACTGTCTATTCTGGAACACAAGACCTGGCAGGCTTTCTTTTTCGCTCCGGTTCCTACATTTCTTTGTACTCTCCTTCGCTTTCCACCCTGCCTCCTGGTCAAACCCTCGACCGATTAGTAACAGTCAGCTCCACACATTGCTGTGCTTCCACCTCTGCCCTATCTACCTCGTCGTCTTCAAGGGGTCTTACTGCTTTCACATGGGAT
>JAGHIA010000119.1 GCA_017887445.1 Fusicatenibacter sp. | reverse complement strand
CGGGGACCGGCGCAATTCACCAGGAAATCTTTATGATTTCCCGGTTCAGTGCGCCTCAGATTCCGTGCTGGCAGCACGGAATCTGCCCCGTCCGGAACGCCTCCGGGCCGTTAAGATTTTCTCGTCTCCCCACAGATGCCCGCCAAACGCACATGGCGCCGGCCACAGCCTGCTTTCGTCCGCCCTCATCGCACCAAGGGCTCAGCCAATCACTTGCATTCCTGAATAAACTCCTCCAGTTCGTCCTGGGAGATGAGGCCGATGGATTTCTTTACGACCTCGCCGCCTTTGAAGAACAGCAGCGTCGGAACGCTCATGATCTGATACTGGGTAGCCAGATTCATTTCTTCGTCGATGTCAACCTTGCAGAACGTTACGTCCGCGGACTCGGAAGCGGTCTCCTCCAGGATCGGAGCCAGCATTTTGCACGGTCCGCACCAGGTTGCGAAGAAATCTACAACGGTTACTCCTGCGTTGTTTCTTACTTTTTCGTCAAAATTCTGAGCAGTTACTTTTTCGATTGCCATGATATATACCTCCATGATGTTTTTTTGTATTGGGTGGGAGGCTGCGGCTTTTGCTGCGTTGCTCTCCCGTTGACTTTTGATGTGTTTAATGTACCACAGAAAAAAGAAAAGTTCTGTGAGCAGGTCACAAACGAAGCGAAGTCACGCGCTGCAGGCCTCGGGGGCTCACATTCTGTGCGAAAATGCCTCGCGGAATCGTGGCGGGCTGAACTGTTACCGATAGTTACCAGCGTTTGGTAACAGTTCAGCCAGCTGAATGGTTACGGCATCCGGCCATGGAAAATCGCTTGGCGATGGGCCGGATGCCTGTATGCTTTACGTTTTCATTCGGTCTGTACAGTAAATGCACAGACCTGGCTGCATAGTTACTGAATTGTTATAGTGTTTTCTTGATTTTTCATGTACCGTCTTTACACAGAGACAGTATTTGCGGTAGAATAAATTAATATGCGTGACAAAATAGAAGATAACGGTTTGTAACAGTATCCGGTACAAAGGAAGCCGGTCATGCCAGGAACAGGAGCAAGATAAGATGATAACACGAGCAGATATCAGGCAGGAAACAAATTCAACCACTTACAGCCGCGGCCAGCAGGTCTGGCTGAACGGTAAGGTGCATAACCTGAAGGTGCAGGAGGAGAAGGACGGGACCGATCCGGTGACAAAGATCTCAGCGCAGGTAGAAGGTAGCAGCGGGGAAGAGTATCAGGTTGAGATCACCGTGGACGAGCAGGGAAGCGAGATCCTGTCGGATACCTGTGACTGTCCGGCCTATCAGAAATACTGGGGCATGTGCAAGCACTGTGTGGCGGTGATGCTGGCCTATCTGGACTGGAGAAAGGCGCGCAGGAGAGAGCGGGAGCAGCAGCTGGCGCAGAGCCAGGAGAAAGTGGTGGAGGAGCTGGAGTCCCTGCTGGAGCAGATGGGCGTGCGAAAGGGTGCATATGAGGCGCCGGCGAAAAAAACCATAAGCGCTATCACCGGAAACCGTATAAAGAAAGTGCAGAAAGGATCGAAGACCAGTCCAGGCCTCTCGGAGCTTATGGCGAACTATGCCATGCGGGACAAGGCCGTGTACCTTCCGGGGGCGCAGAACGGGCAGGTGCGCCTGGAAGCGAAGCTGCAGTTTGTTCACATGAACCTTCAGGCGGAATTCCGTCTGGGGATCGGAAGAATGTATGTGATGAAAAGCATTTCCCAGTTCGCGTCGGCGGTAATGAATCTGGAGAAGGTCAGCTACGGGGAGGCGCTTTCGTTTCTCCACTGTATGGAGGCCTTTACGCCGGAAAGCCGTCCGCTGGTGCGCTATCTTATCGAACATGCCCGTCAGCAAAGAAGACTGTATCAGACGCCTTACGGACGATGGTATTCCTATGAGTCGGACAGGTATATGACCATAGAAAGCTGGATGGCCGACTCTTTTCTGGAAACGTTGGAACCGGTGGATTTTACGGTACGCTATGTGCTCAAAATAGATTATAAAGGAACACTGGTGGAGGGAGTTCCGCCCCTGAAGATCCAGGTGAACGAGGAGGGAAAGGCGCTGCGGCTTACTGTCTCTTCCTTTGAATTTTTTGAGGGGCGTTTCTATACATATTTCTTTGAGGAGGGAACCGTATACCGGAAGGAGACGGAAAAGCTGGAGGGGATCATGGTGTTCCTCCGGTATCTGAAAGAACGCTCGGAAAATGAATGCGTCATCGGGGAGGAAGACGCTCCGGTGTTCTGTCAGAATATCCTTCCGGTTTTGCAGAACCTGTTCCAGGTGGAAATCAATTCTCTGATGCTGGCGGAATATCTGCCGCCGGAGGTGAAATTTGCTTTTTACCTGGATCTTCCGGACAAGACGACGGTCACCTGTGGACTGTATGCGCTGTACGGAGAGAAACGGTTTAACGTTTTCAGGGATATCAACAATATCTGGCAGATGGCCCGCGGCCGGGACGTAAAAAAGGAGATGGAGGTATATTCGCGTCTTATTTCCTATTTCACCGCTTATGACGGGGAGCGGGAGGAGATGGTGGTCCAGGGAGAGGATAAGATTTACGAGCTTTTGACCGCCGGCCTGGAACAGATGCAGGCGTTGGGAGAGGTGTTCATCTCCGACGAGCTGAAGGAGATCCGTGTACATCCTGCGCCGAGGGTTTCCGCCGGCGTGTCGCTGGAGGGAAATCTGCTGGAGATGGATCTGAGCGCCAGCGAGTTTTCTCCGGAGGAGCTGGCTGCCATTTTGTCCCGCTATGACAGGAAAAAGAAATATTACCGCCTGAAAAACGGCGATTTTGTCAATATGGAGGAGGACGGGATCCGTGTTCTCGCGGGCATGAGAGAACAGCTGAAGCTGACAGAGGCGGAGCTGAAAAGCGGGAAGATCCTCCTGCCCAAATACCGGGCCCTGTATGTGGACCAGTGTCTTAGGGACCAGGAGGAGATCCTGTTTGAGAAAAACCGGGAATTCCGGGCGCTGATCCGGAATATGAAAACCATTGAGGAAAACGATTTTGAGATTCCCAAAGGACTGCAGGCAAAACTGCGGCCGTATCAGAAGCTGGGCTTCGGATGGCTGAAAACCTTGTACCGAAACGGGTTCGGCGGAATCCTGGCGGACGATATGGGACTGGGAAAAACCTTGCAGGTGATCGTTTTCCTGCTGTCGGAGCTTTCCGAGGCCGGGCCCGGCGAGGAAAAGCTGACGTTGATCGTGGCGCCGGCGTCTCTGGTGTATAACTGGAAAAGTGAGATCGAGCGGTTTGCGCCGTCTCTTTCGGTGCGCACCATCACCGGGAACGGGGCGGAGCGAAAGGAACTGATCCACAGCCTGAGCGGAACCCAGATTGCAGTGACTTCCTATGACCTGCTGAAACGTGATGTGGAGGAGTATGAGGATATCCGCTTCTTCTGCCAGGTGATCGACGAGGCGCAGTTTATCAAAAATCATGCAACACAGGGAGCGAAAGCTGTCAAACAGATCCATGCGGACTTCCATATCGCCCTGACCGGAACGCCGGTGGAAAACCGGCTGAGCGAGCTATGGAGTATTTTTGATTATCTGATGCCGGGATTCCTGTACGGCTACCAACAGTTCCGCCAGCAGATCGAAAGTCCCATTGTCCGCAGTCAGGACCAGGAAGCGCTGAAAAAGCTGCAGACCATGATCCGGCCCTTTGTGCTCCGGCGTCTGAAGAAGGATGTGCTGAAAGATCTGCCGGACAAGATTGAGAAAAATCTGTTTGCCGAGCTGGAAGGAGAGCAAAGTGAACTGTACCGGGCGCGGGCACAACGGCTGATGATGCAGCTTTCCCGCCAGTCGGAGGATGAATTCCGCGACAGCCGTTTCCAGGTGCTGTCGGAGCTGACCCGCCTGCGCCAGATCTGCTGCGATCCGGGCTTGCTCTATGAAGATTATCATGGGTCGGCGGCCAAGGTGGAACTTTGTATGGAACTGTTGAAAAACGCGCTGGAGGGCGGCCACCGGGTGCTGCTGTTTTCCCAGTTTACGTCCATGCTGGATCTGCTGGCAGAGCGTTTGCAGAAGGAGAAAATCTCCAGCATCATGCTCACCGGCGCCACCAGCAAGGAGGAGCGGGCGGAGCTTGTGAAGCGGTTCCAGGCAGGGGAGGTTTCGGTGTTCTGCATCTCCCTGAAAGCCGGCGGTACGGGACTGAATCTGACGGCGGCGGATCTGGTCATCCATTTTGACCCGTGGTGGAACGCGGCGGTGGAAAATCAGGCCACAGACCGGGCCCACAGGATCGGCCAGAAGCAGGTGGTGACCGTATACCGGCTGATCGCCAAAAACACCATTGAGGAAAAAATCCTCAAGCTTCAGGAGGCAAAAAAAGAGCTGGCCCAGCAGGTACTCTCCGGCGACGAGCTGAAAAGCGCGTCGTTTACGAGAGAGGAGCTTCTGGGACTTCTGGAATACGTTTAAAATCGTAACGATTCAGCAGGCTGGATAGCCGTGACCGTTCGGCATTGCGGAACGGTTATACGCTTCGCGGCGCGAAATTGCATTTCATGCAGTTTCGCGCTGCAGGCTTTGGGATAGCAGTTTAAACAAAAAAATATCCGCTGCGGTTTCCTGAAAAAGGAAACCGCGGCGGGTATTTTGTGCAGGCAGAAATGTGTCTGGATCTGCAGATGTCAGAACCGGCCCAAATAAGTGCTCACCAGGCTTTCCGTAAGCCTGATCAGGCGTTAAAGAAGCTGGATGCCCATGGCGTCGGTGACCTCCAGGGATTCTTTCGGCCAGATGGAGCACTGCACTTCCCCAATGTGCGCCTTGCGAAGGAAGAACATGCACAGGCGGGACTGGCCGATACCGCCGCCGATGGTCAGCGGCAGGGTTCCGTCCAGAATGGATTTCTGGAACGGCAGGCGGGCGCGGTCCTCGCAGCCGCTCTTTTTCAGCTGGGACGCCAGACTTTCCGCGTCCACGCGGATTCCCATGGAGGAAAGCTCCAAAGCGATGTCCAGCACCGGATAATAAACGATAATGTCTCCGTTGAGGGTCCAGTCGTCGTAGTCCGGGGAACGTCCGTCGTGGGGAACGCCGGAGTTGAGCAGATCGCCGATCTGCATCAGGAAGATGGCGCCTTTTTCGCGGACGATCTGGTATTCCCTTTCCTTCGGGGAAAGCTCCGGGTAAAGGTCTTCCAGCTCCTGGGAGGTGATAAAGTAAATATCATCCGGAAGGATTTCCTGTATGTAGTCATACTGGATGGACATGTATTTTTCCGTGTGTTTCAGGGTCTTGTAAATGGAGCGTACTACCTTGCGCAGGGTTTCCACGTTCCGTTCCTCTTTGGTGATGATCTTTTCCCAGTCCCACTGGTCCACATAGATGGAGTGGATGTTGTCGGTCTCCTCGTCCCGGCGGATGGCGTTCATATCCGTATAAATTCCTTCGCCCGGGCCGAAACCGTATTTCTGCAGCGCGTACCGTTTCCATTTTGCCAGGGAATGGACGATTTCCGCCGGTGTGTGGTCCATATCCTTCAGCTCGAAGGACACGGGACGTTCCACACCGTTCAGATTATCGTTCAGACCGGTGGACGGATTGACGAACAGCGGAGCGGTGACGCGGAGCAGGTTCAGACGCTTGGTCAGCTCCTGCTGGAAAAAGTCCTTGACGGTCTTGATCGCCACCTGAGTGTCGTGCAGGTTCAGCGCAGAGACATATCCCTGCGGAATGATGATTTCTCCCATAATTCCTATCCTCTTCTCTTGGCTTTTCCGAAGCGCGCTGGAAACTTTCAGGAAGGAAGGTTCAAACGCGTTCCGGCTAATAATAGTTTACCATGTTTTCGCGGGAAAACAAGCGGCAGTTTTTTTGAAACCGAGGGACCCAATACCCCTGAACCACGTTCTCACGCCGCAAACAGCAAGTGTTTGCGGCTGCATTGCATCACAGTTCTTCTGAGAAACGGCAAACGGAAGGTGCCTACGGAAGGCCAGGGAAAATCCCTGACCACACGGATTGCCAACGTGTAGGTAAATGGACCGGATGCCCGCGTGCAGGATAAAATGTCTCATGAACCTTGACATAGGTGCGGATTTTGTCTATAGTATAGAAGATAAAAAATGTGGAATCCGTACGAAAGAAGGTTGTTATGAAGAAAAAATATGAGGATTGGGAAGACGAGGAAGAGCTTCATGTAAGTCCCAGGAAAAAAAACTCCGGAAGTAAGGGGAACGGAAAGAGAAAGAAGAAAAAGAATAAATGGGTCAATGTGCTGACGATCGTCATGATCGTGATTGTTCTGATTCTTCTTGGCGTTTACGCTGTCATCAATCATTATTATGGAAAGAGCAACTATGTAAGCGACAGCGAGATCGAGCTGAACAGCACCGTGGAGACGGAAAGCACGGGCATCACCGACGAGGAGGCGGAGCAGCTCCAGACGGAGATCATCGAGCAAACCGGAGACATTACACTGCCAAACGATGAGAATGTTTACAATCTGCTGCTGATCGGCGTGGACCGCCGGGACAAAACCTGGTATGGAAACTCCGATTCCATGATCCTGATGTCCATCAACAAAGACACGAAGCAGATCCATATGACCTCGTTCATGAGAGACCTGTATGCCAGCATTCCTGGCGTGGGCGTAAAGAAACTGAACGCTGCCTGCGCTTACGGCGGCGGCCCGCTGGTTGTGAAGACCATCGAGGACAACTACAAGCTGCCCATCGACAATTATGCCAGCGTGGATTTTGACGCTATGATTGACATTGTGGACCTGGTAGGCGGCGTGGAGATCGATATCAGTTCCGAGGAAATGCGTGTGGCGAACAACTACATCAACGAGATGTGCCGGCTGGCCGGCGTGGACGCCTCCGCTCACCAGCTGACCCAGAGCGGTTCCCAGCTGATGGACGGCTACCAGGCGGTTGCCTATGCCCGGATCCGTTATGTGGGAAATGCCGATTATCAGAGAACCGAGCGCCAGAGAGAGGTGCTGGAGAAGATTATGAAGAAATGCAGCAGCCTCAGCGTGACGGAGCTCAGCTCCCTGGCGGACGCAATTCTGCCGGCAGTGACTCACAACATCGATCAGAGTACGCTGCTGTCGCTGATCGGACAGCTGCCGACCATCCTCTCTTACGAGATTGTACAGAGCCGTGTTCCCTACGACGGAATGTTCAGCAGCAAGGGAGAGATGCTGGTTCCAGATTTCGCCGCTACGATCCAGAAGCTGCAGACGGATATTTATGGAAGCTCCACAGTGGGCCAGTAAAAAAATAGAAAGCAAGCCAACAGCCGCGGCAGATGCGTTTTCGTATCTGCCGCGGCTGTTCTTTTCTCTTGTGGGAAAGACGTAACCGTTTGGCATAGCGGAGCCGTCACAAGGTAACCGTTTGGCATAGCGGAGCCGCTACACGGTAACCCGTTTGGCATAGCGCAACGGTTATGGAAAGGCAGCCAGGGCCGCAGGGATATTTGACTTTATTGTATAAGATTATCCATATGGAGATAAGAAAATTGTAAGGTATTTCGGAGCATCGTCTATTGAAAATACTCTAAAAATGTAGTAAGGTAATAGATGTAAAAAGTGAATCATGGGAGGAAACGATATGAAGAGAAAGTTTTTAACGGCTATGGCTCTTGCTGTTTCGATCAGCGCCGTGCCGTTGACGGCTTACGCATCTGCCACTGTTTCCGGCTCATCATCTGTGAATACGGAGTCTCAGGCGAAAACAGAGTCTGAGAACACCGGCGCGGCGGCTACCCCGAGTCCGACAGCAGCGACTCCAAGTCCCAGCGCGGTGACTCCAAGTCCCTCGGCGGCAGCGGAGCCTTCCGCGGCGCCGGACGATACCACAGATACCCCGTCCAATGAGAAGCCTGACGGCTCGCAGAATCCTGAGACGACGGTAACTCCCGGGGCGGAAGACGGGTCCGAGAATGACGCGGACGATGCGTACAAAGACGGCTGGAATGAAGTGACCGACCAGGAAGGCAGCAAGCATTGGGTTTACTACGATGCGGAGGCTGGCGAAGTAAAAACAGGCCTGTGGAAAAATGCCGAACAGACCTATCTGTCCGATGAGGATGGATATCTTAAAACCGGCGCCCAGAAATACACCGACAAGGAAAGCAAAGTACATAACTATTATTTCTCCGAGGAAGGCGAAAAGCCGGGAGATAACAGCAGCTACGGTGTACAGGTTGTGAACGCGTTTGCGGCCGACGGAAAATACTACGAGCCGGATCTTGTGACAGACAGAGTCATTGCCGCAGGGGACAGCCAGTATTACGCCGGAAAAGACGGAGTGATTTCCAAGGACACGCTTCTGAAGCTTGAGGACGGCACCTATTATGCCGGCAAGGACGGAGCGTTTGTCAAGAACGGCTTTGCCGATGTGAAGGAAGACACCTATTATTTCGGCGAAGACGGAAAACAGGTGACAGAAGAAGGCTGGATTACCGTTGGGGAGCAGGATTACTACATCCTTGACGGCAAGGTTTCCAAAGATGGAAACTACGCCTCCAATCAGGACGACAACACCAAGTGGCTGATCGTAGACGGCGACTGGTATCTGCTGGACGCAAAAGACGGTCACAGAATGAGCGGACTTCAGAAAAACGGTATCGACCTTTACTATCTGGATCCGGAGCAGGACGACAAAATGTTCTGCAGCACCAACCAGGACGACGGATGGAAAAAGATTGACGGCGAATGGTATTTCTTCCGCACCTGGGGCGGCGCGCTGTACGAGGGTTGGAGCAAGCATGGAATCGACTGGTACTATTTTGACAGTGACGGAACCATGCGCCACGACGACTGGGTACAGGAAGGAAGCGAATGGTATTACTTAAGAAGCTGGGGCGGAAGAATGTACACCCAGTGGGGCAAAGTGGGAATCGACTGGTACCGCTTTGACGCCGATGGAAAGATGCTCAGCGACGAGTGGTACAAGGAAGGCAACGACTGGTATTACTTAAGAGGCTGGGGCGGCCGGATGTACAGCCAGTGGGGCAAAGTGGGAATCGACTGGTACCGTTTTGACGCCAACGGAAAAATGCTCAGCGATGAGTGGTATAAGGAAGGAAACGACTGGTACTACTTAAGAAGCTGGGGCGGCCGGATGTACAGCCAGTGGGGCAAGATCGGCATCGACTGGTACCGGTTCGGAGCCGATGGAAAGATGCTCCACGATCAGTGGTTCAAAGATGGGATCGACTGGTATTATCTGCGCAGCTGGGGCGGAATGATGTACGACCAGTGGTATACGGAAAATGGCAAAACCTATTATTTCCGCAGCTGGGGCGGCCGCTGCTACGGCGGTGAATTTGTGATCGATGGCGAAACTCATTACTTTAACAAGGACGGCGTTCTTACGGACAGAAAGGAGCTTCAGCAGGTGATCGTCATCGACCCGGGGCACCAGGGAAAAGGCGACAGCACCAAGGAGCCGATTGGCCCCGGAAGCTCTGTGATGAAGGCGCGGGTGACCTCAGGAACCTCCGGCTGCGTGTCCGGACTGGATGAATACGAGCTGAACCTGGAGGTATCTCTGAAACTCCGGACAGAGTTGGAAAACAGAGGATACACCGTCTACATGACCAGGGAAACCCATAACGTGAACATCAGCAACAAGGAGCGTGCCGAGTACGCCACCTCCGTGGGCGGCGATATTCTGGTGAGGATCCATGCCAACGGTTCCGAGAGCAGTTCCGTCAACGGCGCTCTGTGTATGGCTCCGTCAAATTCCAACGCTTTTGTCTCGGCCCTGGCGCCGGAGAGCCAGAAGCTGTCCCAGTGTATGATTGACAGCTACTGCAAGGCTACGGGACTGAAAAACCGGGGAGTCTACATCACCGACGATATGAGCGGGATCAACTGGTCCACAATGCCGGTGACCATCGTGGAAATGGGATATATGTCCAACCCTGGCGACGACGCCAAGATGGCAGACGAAAGCTTCCAGAAGTCAATGGTAAAGGGAATCGCAGATGGAATCGACGCGTACTTCCAGTAATCGACTGGCTGAGCAGATTTTATGACAGAAGACCGGCACAAATTCGGTGATTCTGCCTATGATATTTTCCGGAAAAAAGTGGTAAAATAAAAATATGATCAACGTGTCATTCGCTGAAAAGGCAAAGGTCCGATTGAGCGAATGGCACGTTTTTTTTGCCGCCTGCTTTGCGGGTGTGATGTCAGAGGAGGTAAAGACATGTTTGAAGCTGGAACGATGGTAGTATATGGAAAGAACGGAACCTGCAGGATCGAGGAGATTGCCGAGAAAAAGTTCTCCGGACAGAAACGGACGTACTATATTCTGCGGCCGGTACATGACCAGGGAGCGACGATTTATGTTCCTGTGGATAACGAAGCGGCCGGGAAACGCATGCGGCAGATCCTTTCCCAGGAAGATGCCAGACGCCTGATGGAGGAGATTTCCGGCACACCGGACGCATGGATCGCAAACGAAAAAGAACGGAAGGAAGTCTTCCAGCAGATGCTGAACCAGGGCGGACGCCGGGAACTGGCCATGCTGATCCGGACCATCTGCCACCAAAAGAAATGTCTGACAGGACGAGGCCGCAAGCTGCATGCCGCGGACGAACAGGTTTTCAAAGAGGCCAAGAAGCTTCTGTACGATGAAATTTCCGTCGCGCTGGGGGTTGACGAGAAACAGGTGGAAGCATATGTTGTGCGGCGGCTGAAGGAGGGAGAAAAATAGTAACGATTCAGCCTGCTGAATCGTTACGGCATCCGTCCATTGAACATCGCTTCGCGATGGGACGGCTGCCCGCAGGCGCTGCATTTTCATACGGTCTGCGCAGCAAATGCACAGACCTGGCTGAATCGTTGCGAAAAATAATCTCATATCCAGCAGAAACCGGAGCGGAGCAGAATACCTGGGAGTCCTTGTGCCCAGGCATCCTGCCCCGCTCCGATTTCGTTTCAAAAACTATTGACAGTATCGCAGTTTCCTCCTAAAATTATTGCATACACAACTGTTGCACAGACAACATTTCAAGCGACACCAAGGAGGAACCATAAGATTATGAAGGAATTTCTTACCTATCTGAAACCCTACCGCAAGGAAACAATTCTGGCGATCCTCTGCATAGAAGCGGAAACAGTATTTGAGCTTCTGATCCCCATGGTCATGGCGGACATCATCGACGTAGGTGTAGCAGGCGGCGACCGGCGCTACATTCTGATAAAAGGACTGCAGATGGTCATTTACGCGCTGATCAGCCTTCTGCTTGGCCATGGCTGCGCCCGTTACGCGGCCGCCTGTGGGCAGGGACTGGGGGCGGAGCTGCGGAAAGCGGAGTTTCAGAAGCTGCAGGAATTTTCTTTTGCCAACACCGACCGCTTCAGCAGCGCGTCTCTGGTCACGCGGCTCACCGGCGATGTCAATACCATCCAGAATTCTGTATCCACCGGTATGCGTCCGGGATTCCGCGCGCCGGTGATGATGGTGACTTCGCTGGCGGTATCTTTTTACCTGAACCGCACGCTGGCCATCGTCTTTTTTGTGGCGGCGCCGCTGCTGGGCGTTCTACTGTTTCTGATCATTTCCAGGGTGCGTCCCATGTACGCAGTCATGCAGGGCGCGGTGGACAGGGTCAACCGGATCATACAGGAAAATCTCACAGCCATCCGCGTGGTAAAAGCATATGTGCGGGGCGGCTATGAGATTGAAAAATTTGAGGACGTGAACCAGAACCTGAAAAACAATTCCGAGCGGGCGTTTCGCACGGCGGTGCTGAACATGCCGGCCATGCAGTTCGTCATGTACGGAACGATCCTCGCCATCCTTTGGTTCGGAGGAAACATGGCCATGGCAGGGTCCATGGAGGTAGGAGAACTGACCGGCTTTCTGAGCTATGTGCTGCAGGTGCTCAATTCGCTGATGATGCTGTCCAACGTCTTTCTCATGCTGACCCGGGCGCTGGCGTCCTGGAGGAGAATCCGTGAAGTGCTGGACGAGAAGATTGACATTACGGAGGAACGGGCCAGAGATATCCAGGTACAGCGAGGCGAGATTGAATTCAGAAACGTTTCTTTTAAGTACCAGACCAGCGCCAAGGAAAATGTTCTGGAACATATCAGCTTCCATATTCTCCCCGGTCAGACCTTTGGAATCATCGGTCAGACCGGTTCCGCCAAAAGTACGCTGGTACAGCTGATCCCCAGGCTCTACGATGTGACGGAAGGAGAAGTGCTGGTGGACGGGCAGCCGGTGCAGGAATATCCCTTAAAGGGCCTGCGGGATGCCATCGCCATGGTGCTTCAGAAAAACACCCTGTTCTCCGGAACGGTGGAGGATAACCTTCGCTGGGGCAAGGAGGACGCCACACAGGAGGAGATAGACACCGCCTGCAGGATCGCCTGTGTGGACGAATTTATCGACCGTTTGGAGAACGGCTATCAGACGGAGATGGGGCAGGGCGGCGTCAACGTATCCGGCGGACAGAAACAGCGTCTTTGTATTGCAAGAGCCATCCTGAAGCGGCCGAAGGTACTGATCCTGGACGACTCCACCAGTGCGGTGGACACAGCCACAGAGGCGAAGATCCGGGAAGGTCTAGAAAAAGAGCTTCCCGGCATGACAAAAATCATCATTGCTCAGAGGGTTTCCTCCGTGGCTCACGCAGACCAGATCCTGATCCTGGACGACGGAAAGCCAAACGATATCGGAACGCACACAGAGCTTCTGGAGAGGAACCGGATTTATCAGGATATCTACTATTCTCAGCAGGAAGGAGCGAATCTGTAATGGCAAGGACAAACAGCTATAAACGACCGAAAGATACGGGAAAAACCCTGCTTCAGATGTTCAGCTACCTGGGCAGGCATAAGAAGATCATGGCGGCCATCGCCGTTCTGGTGGCGGTGAGCGCTCTGGCCAACATTTACGGGACCTATCTGCTGAAGCCGGTGATCAATACCTATGTGTTGCAAAAAGATGTGCCGGGCCTGATCCGGATGATTTTCTTTATGGCGGTCATGTACGGCGTGGGAGCGCTGGCCTGCTTCGGCTACAATCAGCTGATGGTACGCACTTCCCAGACGGTGGTGAAGGAGATCCGTGCCGATCTGTTTTCCCATGTACAGACGCTTCCGCTGAAATATTTTGACGCCCATACCCACGGCGAGCTGATGAGCCGTTTCACCAACGACGTGGACACCATCTCCGAAGCGCTGAACAACAGCTTTGCCATGCTGATCCAGAGTTTCATCACCGTCAGCGGGACCATCGTCATGCTGCTGGTGCTGGACGCCCGCCTGTCGCTGATCGTGTTTCTCTTTCTGTTTCTGATGGCCCTGTACATCCGCCACAACGGAAAACTGAGCAAAAAGTATTTCTCCGAACAGCAGGCGCATCTTGGCAGCATCAACGGGTTCGTTGAGGAGATGGTGGCCGGACAGAAGGTGGAGAAGGTATTCAACCACGAGCAGCAGGATTTTGAAGAATTCTGCAGACGCAACGAGGCGTTGCGGGTGGCTTCCACAAAAGCATTGACTTATTCCGGCATGACGGTGCCCACGGTTGTGGCCCTGTCCTATGTGAACTATGCGGTTTCCGCCTGCGTGGGCGGCCTGTTCGCCCTGTCGGGCCTGACAGACCTTGGAACACTTGCCTCCTATCTGGTTTATGTGCGCCAGAGCGCCATGCCCATGAACCAGTTCACCCAGCAGATCAATTTCCTCCTTGTGGCCCTGGCCAGCGCGGAGCGGATTTTTGAGATGATGAACGAGGAGCCGGAGGAGGACGAGGGAACAGTAAGCCTGTGCAACGTGCGCCAGCGGGCGGACGGAACCCTGGAGGAGTGCGGCGAGTACTGCGGGCAGTTCGCATGGAAGGTTCCCCATCTGCCGCAGACGGCGCAGAAAAAAGAAATGCAAATGCTTCGGAGCAGAGGACACATCCCGACGAAAAGCCAGCTGCGTACCGCCACAGAAGTGACTTACACCCTGGTGCCGCTGAAAGGCGACGTGCGGTTCCAGGACGTTGTGTTCGGGTATGTGCCGGAAAAGACGATCCTCAACGGGATCAGCCTGTACGCGAAGCCGGGGCAGAAGATTGCCTTTGTAGGCTCCACCGGCGCGGGAAAGACCACCATCATCAACCTGATCAACCGTTTTTATGAGATTAGCGGCGGCACGATCCTCTACGACGGCATCGACATCCGGGATATGAAAAAAGACGACCTGAGACGGTCTCTTTCCATGGTAATTCAGGATACCCACTTGTTTACCGGCACGATATCTGATAATATTCGATATGGAAGACTCAATGCCTCCGAGGAGGACGTGCGGGCGGCGGCAAAGGTAGCCAATGCGGATTCCTTTATCCGGAGGCTGCCCAAAGGCTATGATACCATGCTGGAGGGAGACGGCGCGAACCTGTCCCAGGGACAGAGACAGCTGCTGGCGATCGCCCGGGCGGCAATCTCAAGGCCGCCGGTACTGATCCTTGACGAGGCTACCAGTTCCATCGACACAAGAACAGAAAAGCTGATTGAGAAGGGTATGGATGCGCTGATGGACGGTAGGACGGTATTTGTTATCGCTCACCGGCTGTCCACGGTGCGCAATTCCAAGGCCATTATGGTACTGGAAAAAGGAACGATCATCGAGCGGGGAAACCACGAGGAACTGCTGGAGCAGCGGGGACGGTACTATCAGCTGTACACCGGACAGTTTGAGCTGGAGTGAACAAGGCTTCCAATCCGGAAGGAGGAATACAGGTGGAAAAAAGAGAGATCAGAGAAGGAATGATCCAGGCGGAGCGGGTGCGCAAACAGCTGATCCGGCCAAAGCTTCAGGAACTGGGTCTGACGCCTGGGCAGGGGCAGGTGGGGATCCTGAACCGGCTGCTCCAGAAACCGAACCTTTCCCAGCGGGAACTGGCGGATCTGTGTCATCTGGATGTGACCACCATGTCCCGCTCCCTGGACCGGCTGGAGGAGGAAGGACTGCTCCGCCGTGAAAAAAATCCCGACTGCCGCCGGTCGTACCAGGTCTGTCTGACTTCGGACGGTGAGAAAAAGGCCCGGGAGGTCCAGGCGCTTCTGGGACAAATGGACGAGACGATCTGTCAGGGACTTTCGGAGCAGGAGCGCGGGGAGTTCCTGAGGATCCTGAGGAAAATATGCGCGAATATGGAGCGGGCATAAACAGTTTGACCAAGTCGTAACAGTTCACAGCGAAGCTGCGGGGAATGGAACCCGGAGAGATTAAACAAAGCAGGAGAAAAAAACATGCAGTATAATATCTTAGTGCTGGATTTGGACGGGACACTGACAAACCAGAAAAAAGAGATTACGCCTCATACCAAAGAGGTGCTCAAAGCGTTTCAGGAAGCAGGCGGGACCATCGTGCTGGCTTCCGGCCGGCCCACCTACGGCGTAGCGCCGCTGGCGGAGGAGCTGGAACTTTCCAGATACCACGGATATATGCTTTCCTTCAACGGGGCGCTGATCACCGCCTGCGAAAGCGGAGAGGTTGTCTTTGAGCGTATGCTGCCCGAAGGCGTGCCCCAGCAGCTGGCGGATCTGGCGGACACTTATCACACGGCGCTGCTGACCTACCAGGGCGACGAGATCCTGACGGAGACGCCGGACAATCAGTATGTGCTGAAAGAAGTCATCTGTACGAAAATGCAGGTGCGCAGGCTTTCCGATTTCCGCAGGGAGGTGAACTTCCCGGTGGTAAAATGTATGCTGATGGAAAACGGCGTGTACCTGGCAGGCGTGGAGGAAAAGGTAAGAGACTATTTCCACGGAGAGCTGAGCGTGCTGCGCTCCGAACCATACTTCCTGGAGGTTATGCCAAAAGGGATTGACAAAGCAGCTTCTCTGGACCGGCTCCTGAAGATTCTCGGCACGGACAGAAGCCGGATGATGGCGTTCGGAGACGGGTTTAACGACCGGTCCATGCTGGAGTTTGCCGGTCTGGGCGTGGCCATGCAGAACGGCCAGCCGGCGATCAAGGCGGTGGCGGATCTGATCGCGCCGTCCAATGAGGACGACGGCGTGGCGTATGTGGTGGAAAGTCTGATGCTGGGAAAACGGCCGGAGGAATTAAGAGGATTTTATTGAGAATTTATCGAGAACAGAACAAGTCTGGACCTTCCTTCCTGCAGCCTGTACGCTTCAGACTGCAGAAAGGAAGGTTCGAATACGTTTCAGAATTTTTCGAAAAACCCTGGATGTTGTTCTTGCAGGGCTGTAACCATTCGGTCAGTTGAACAGATACATATTTTATCAAAAAAAAGAAAAAAGGCATGAGGTGTATACTTGAAAAAAGGAAGTTTTCAAGAATGCGCTTTGTGCCTTTGCTGCTTTTGGCTGAAAACGAAGAAAAAAATGACAGTATGAATTGTCATAACGCCAAAAATATTGTAAAATTAATTCAAAATTTTATGTGAAATGTCGATGAAAGAAAGAGGAGGGGAAAAACATGGAGAAAATGGTGAGACTTCGGAAAAGGATTCTTTGCTTTTCGCTGTTTCTTCTGCTGGGAGTAACGGTATTTTTTCTGGCAGGAAAAAATCTGATGGCGATGGTGTTCAATCTGTTTTTTCTGTTGATCATGACGGTCATGATCTTTGCGGCGGAATATAAGGGAATGGCGGTCCTGCAGCAGGCGGCGGAGGACAGCGGGCAGATCCGGCAAAGGATCGATGAGCTTTCGGCCTCCTACCAGGGCGAGGAGCTGTGGGAAGAACTGAGCCTGGAAGCAGGATCTGAAGCCGCCCCTGCTTTTTCCGACCCTGTATTAGAGCGTGGCTGGGAGCATTTCATCGACGGCGGAGGAAAGAAGGATCTTTCGGACGCACTGGATGAGGAGCTGGTGCTGGAACGGGGGAAAAAGGGATACTGCGAGATGGTACCGGGATTTCTGACGGCGCTGGGTATCCTGGGAACTTTTATTGGTCTTGTGATGAGTATGGATACCTTTTCCTTCGACAGCGCAGAGCAGATCGAAGCCACGATGGAGAGCATCGTCAGCGGCATCCAGGTGGCATTTTACACGTCGATTTACGGAGTCACCCTGTCCGTTATCTATAACATCCTCTATCGTGCCCAGGTGCAGCAAACCTGCGACGAGATTTACGAGCTGCAGCAGACGGTATCCCGGAACCGGCCGAATGCGGACGGTACGTTCGTCAGGGAGCAAGGTACAAAGCTGCAGCAGGAGGAAATTGATGTCCTTCGGCGGATCGAAAACGCACTGGGAAAGGGTATGGGAACTGAGATCGCAAATGCGCTGAACGGGCAGCTGACGCCGGTATTTCAGAGTATTGACACGACTTTAAAGCGTGTGATCGGAGATTTTCGCGCGGAGCAGTCGGAATCCCTTTCCTATATCGTTGAAGAATTTGTCAAACAGATGCGCCAGAGCCTGGATTCACATATCAATACGCTGGGAGAGAGCGTGGAGCGCCTGAGCCTTTCCCAGGAGGCTATGACAGAAAAGCTGTCGTTTCTTTTGGATGAGATTGGAAGGACCGCGGCGGACACCCGCGATATCAACGCGGAATCGGAAAGGATCCTGGAGCATTTTGATATCTACATGCGTCAGCTGAATGATATGCAGACACATGTCAGCAGCACGTTTCAGCTGGTGGAAAGCTATACGACGCAGATGTACCAGAGTATGCAGGTACAGAAACGTATGATCGACACCATGCAGGCGCATGAGCAGGAAATCATGAAATCCTGCAGCGGACTGCAGCAGGTGCAGCAAAACTTCTCTGAGCTGACGAAGGAAAATATTTCGGCCGTCCGTGCCATGACGCAGTATCAGGAGGAGTTTCAGAAAATCTTGTCGGAAGTATTGGAAGAAACAAGAAGATATGAGCAGAACATATTCCAGGTATTTACCGAACTGAAACAGGAACAGCTTGCGGCGACACAGAGATACCAGAAGACAGCCAACATGCTTCTTGAACAGAGCCAGACAGAAAAGAGGCAGGAGAAAAAGGAAGAAAACAACAGTATACAGTCCGTGGAAATGCAAAGCGAGACAAATGAACTGCTGCGGCAGCTGATCGGCATGATCCAGGAAGAACGGGAGATGACGTTTCTGCAGAAGTGCAGGCGCAGTGTCTCATGGAGAAAGAAGGACCCAGAGGACCGGGAGGATGAGCTGGAATGAAAAGAAGAAAGATTTCAGAGACGAATTACTGGCAGTCTTATTCAGACATGATGGCGGCGCTGCTTCTTATATTTCTTCTGGTCATCGCCATTGCTTTTGTGAAACTCTGGAGACAGCAGGAAAATCTGAAACAGCAGGAGCAGGAGCTGAAACAGCAGGAGGAGCAGCTGGAAGAACAGCGGGAACTGCTGGAAAAGCAGGGGACGGAGTATTTAAGCCTGAACAACAAGCTTTTGGAAGCGCAGGAACAGTTGAAAAAGATTGTTGGCATCAAATCGGAGATCATCGAGTCGCTGAACAAGGAGCTGAAAAAGGAGAACATTGATATCACCCTTGACCCGAAGACAGGAGCCCTCCGTCTGGAGGCAGAGATTTTGTTTGAAACCAACCGGTCGGAACTTCTGGAGTCCGGACAACAGTATCTTGCCCAGTTTCTGCCGGTATACTTTGAAGTGTTGTTTCGGGAGGAGTATCAGGAATTTATCTCGGAGATCATTGTGGAGGGCAACTGCGATTCCCGCGGCTCCTACGAGAACAATCTGATCCTTTCTCAGGAGCGGGCGCGGACCGTCGCCTTATACTGCAAAGACCTGATGGGGCAGAAGTGGAGCGGCCGCCCGGAACAGCTGGAGGAGCTGCTGCGGCTTTTGAACATTAATGGACGTTCCAATAAAAATGTGATCTACGATGAGAACCAGCAGGAAAATATGGACGCGTCCCGAAGGGTCGAGATCAAATTCCGGCTGAAGGACGACGAGATGATGGAGGAAATGGAGAAGATCCTGGGAGGAGAACAATGAGATTACGAAGGTTAAGCAAAGAAATGCCGTGGCCGCTTCTGATGGCGGCGGTGGGTGTGCAGGGCGTGCTGATCTGGCAGGCGTGGCGGCAGCGGCTGATGATGGAGTATCTGATGCTTCTGCTGCCGGTGCTGGTCCTTGCGCTGGTCGGACTGTACGTTTCCTGCGTACGAATGGGAAATCCCCGTCTTGTGGTGTATACGATGACACTGCTGTCCGTGGGACAGCTGATCCAGGCGATCCTGCAGCAGGGCGATGGATTTGAAAGCTATCGAAAAAGTATTCTGCTGTTCCTGGCCGTGGCCGCGGCGCTTGCAGTGTTGGTGTGGTTCGGATACGGCTGGGTGTATTATTTGATGGCACATAAACGGGGCATGTGGATCTTTCTGGCACTGTGTATCATCTGCTGCATGATCCTTCTGATCTGGGGACAGGAGGAGTATGGCGCTAAGCTCTGGCTCAGTGTTGGCGGGATAAGTATCCAGCTGACGGAGATCATAAAAGTCCTGTTTATCCTGACGGCGAGCAGTATTCTGTGTGTACAGGCGCATGTATCTACGAAGCGGCAGATTCTGTTTCTGTTTTTCTGCGGAGGGATTACCGTAGGTTTTATTTCTTTTTTTAACGAGTTTGGAACGGCCCTGATCCTGGGCCTGACAGGGTTGGTCCTGCTGTATCTGTTTCAAAGTTCCCGTGCCGGCAAAGCGACGCTTGCCGTGACACTTCTGGTCCTGGCCGCGGCAGGAACAGTCTGGGGCACAGGCTATCAGATGTATCAGCGGATCCCCATGGAGATCACCAGTGAGAACTTCAGCAGCCAGCTTTCCGCTACGGCGAACACAGAGGAATTGGCAAAGCTGCTGCGGGAGAACACAAGTGAGATTCGCCAAGAGATAGAGGAGGCCGGATTTACCATCGATATGGCGAAGACCATTACGTTTATTGAGCGTGAGCTTCAGCAGGCGGAAGTGAACAGTTCCTATCCGGATAAACGGTTTGCTGAGACAGATGGATCGGCAGAAGCAGTACGTCAGAAAAGATATCTGAACGCAGTGGCAACTCTTGCAAACAGCCGGCAGTTCCGGCTGCTCTTTCAGGAAGCCTTTTTGGAACAGTCGGTTCATATCGATCGTATGTGCGGCGCGTTTACGGATCACTACAAGAATCGCCAAGGAAAGCTGAGCCTTGGACGGACGGCACAACAACAGATCCTTAAGATTTACGCCCAGATCGATAAAGCCACGAATAAGCTCCAGCAGCGTTTTGCGGGAGTTCTCAGTCCCGGGGAGGAAGCAAACAATAACTCATACCAGACGAACAAGGGGAAGCAGAGTATGCTGACAGGAGGACTTCTCGGCAACGGCAAAGAAGTTGTGATGAAACGGGGAGTATATGCCGCCGATTCGGATATGGTGTTCGCGATGATCGTCTCCGAGCTTGGGGGTTTGACAGGTATTTTTGTGATCCTGCTGAACATGCTCATTTTCCGGGAGGCTGTGGAGATCGCTCTGCAGACGACCTCAAAATGCCAGAAAGGAATGTGCATCGGTATCGGAGTTTCCTGGCTGCTGCAGGCACTGATCATCATAGGGGGCAACTGTCAGTGGATACCGCTGACGGGGATCACCCTTCCGCTGATCGCCAACGGCGGTTCGTCGCTGGTGGTATCCATCGTCTGCATCGTTCTTCTGGAGCTGGCGGCGGAGCATCCTGTACAGGAGAGCTGGAATGCCAGAAGGATCCTCAGGAAAAAGAAACCGTCCGGCAAGTACAGAGAATGGATGGAGGCGTTTACGGAACAGCTGCGTATTTCCTACGAGGAGGATGAGGACGAGGAAGAAGAAATCCCACGTCCGGATCCGGAGGAATACGGCCAGGGCAAAGAGGAGGATGCTGCCCGGAGGAAAAAAGGACCAGAGAGCCGGAAAAAACCGGGAGGACATACAAAGGTCTGGAAAACAGAGCCGCAGGGCGGAGGTTTTCAGGAGGATTATCGGAAAGAAGATCCTCGGAAAGAAGATTTCCAGAAAGAAGGTTTCCAGAAAGAAGATTTTCGGAAAAAAGCTTTCCGGAAAGAAGATCCCCGAGAGGAAGAAACGGGACCCAGGGAAGATTTTGAAGGCTACGAGGATAAGGATGACTGGTCGAACTTCATGGGGGACGAATAGTTACATATAAGCAAACACGCTCTGGAGTGGAGGAGAAAGAGATGAGGAAGAAAAAAAGGAGAACCATGTATCGTTGTACTGTTATACTCACCCTTATGCTGGCATTGGCGCTGCTTCCGGCAGCGGTGTTTGCCGGTGAGGGCACGGAAGCGCCGGTATCGGCGGATACATCCGCCCCATCGCCGGAGCAGTTGGGGATTTATCTGATCCCACGGGGGGAGCACGGTACGGACAATGGAAATCTGTGGCTGTACACAGAGGTTTATGACGCAGAGGGAAATACGCTGCAGCAGGATGGATGGACGCTGAGTGTGAGCGTTGTCTATGTCGCCCAGGAGCCTGTTGTGGCGTCGATGACAGATGCGGGAAATGGAGCCGGATATCTGTGGACGCCCTTCGATCTTGTACATTCCGGCGCCGCGGGCGGCCAGGACACGTCAGACACTGGCGAAGGCGGAAAGCAGGAGAAGGTGACGGAAGAAGATTACCAGAACTGCAGCGTCACCGTGATGCTGTTGAACGGAGAGGATATCCTGCTCACCAGAACAGACAGCGCGTGGAACTGCATCAAATCGTGGCCGCACCTGAAGACGGAAAAGTGGACGGCATCCGGCGATGACGCGGAGAAAAAACCCAGTATTGTCTTCGACTGGGAAGACAGCGAGTTGTTTTCAAGGATTTTTACGGTGGAGCTGGAGGAACTGCCGGCCTCTGTGGAGGCGAGAAAGCTGGAGAACACAGAGATCTGGGAGCTTTCCATCCTGAGAGATACAGACGCCGTACTGAAGGTTCGGGTGACAGACCTTTTGGACAATTCCCAGGAAACAGGATATTCTCTCCGGGTCGATATGGGCAGCTCGAACTTTCTCATGATCTGTATCCTGCTCGCCGTACTTTTGGGCGCCGGAGGTATTATACTGGCGTGGAGATATCACAGGAGAAAAGGGGGCGAAAGTCCCGAGGTTCCGCCGGATCATATAAAAAGCGAGTTGATACAACAGCAGGAGAATTTGCGCAGAAAATATAACGAACTGAAAGAAGCCTGTAGGGAGCTGTCGATGCGGCAGGAAGACTATCGCAGGCAGCAACAGATACTGGACCGGCAGAGTGGCGGATTCAGAACGGATACAGTGGGAATGGATGTGCTGCTGAGAACGGAAAGTCTGGATGAAATGCCAGAGGTTCGCGCTTATCACGAGGCGATTGAGCAGATTAGGATTTATGAGAGAAACTATGAAGAGTATTCTAAGAAATGGAAAAAGCCGGAAACACAGCAGAAAATGACGACGATCTATAGAGACCTGGCGGATAAGAATAGGGAGATCCGAGAGAAGATCTCCAGGCTGGAGGAACGGATCAGCGCGCGGAGAATGGAAGTGGAGGAAGAGAGACGGCATCAGGCAGAAAGGGAAAACTGCCTTGGCAGAACACTGCGCGTCACCGTGTGCATGGACCAGACGGTTTACCGGGTCAATAAAGGCGCTGCGGACGAAGGATTTTCTCTGGACGACTGTCATCCGATCGTTGTCAGCGAAGGATATGCCGTTTCTTCCCGCACTATCCGCCAGTTGGCAGGCGCTTCCTCGGGAATCCGTTTTTATGCCGGCGGAGACGGTGCCATCCGGCTTGTCAGCGAGGGAGAACATATCCATGAGACAAGAGAGGACGGATCGGCGGATGAAAGGCAGGTAAGAGGAGAACGTATCCTGCCTGCGGGACGCAGCAAACAGTTATACTGGAAGCGGGAGAATGCCGGCACAGTTGAGATTACAGTGGAATGAGAATGGAGGGATAGATATGGGAGAGTTTCAGTGTCCATATTGCAGGGGGAGGCTTGTAGAGGCCGAGGCGAAGTATCTTCTGCACTGGTGCCGCCGGGAAGACGCGGATGAGGAGAATGAGGCCTATTCTGAGCTGAAGTATGCGTTGAAACAATACACGGGAACCTCTGATGAATGCAGAACTGAGCGGAAGGAGCGCCTCTGGGGAGAATTTCAGAATTCCGATATTTCCTACCCTGCAGGGGACATGCTTCTGAGTGCAGAGCAGGTTGGAATGCTGAAGAAAAAAATACTGGAGGGCGGCAGCGTTCCCGACGTAAGACAGCAGCCTTCGACAATCAGCGTTCCGTCCGGGAATACCATGAGAAGAAATGCAGGATTGATGCGCCAGGACAGAGACGGCAGCAGAACTTTCACAGGCGCAGCGGCGCCGGACGACGGAGCGAGACAGCAGAGGGAGGACATAAACGCTGGCAGAGGCCGTGGACACCAGGCGAATGAGGAAGCGGCGAACTATTTTTTCGAACAGAGGAACGCCCAGGAGCCGGAAAACCTTCAGATGGACATCGCGTACGGCGTGCGGGACAATATCATTGTTAAGATACGGCGGGTCTGCCCTCATTGCTATAGTCTGATCCCCGATGATTTTTACCATTATGATACCCTCCGGGTTTATCTGGCGGCAACGCCGGGAATCGGAAAGACTTCCATGCTGTACTCACTCTATTACCACAGAGATAGATTTAATCAGGAAAATGTTAGCTCTGCAGGAGAACATGGGGACAGCATTTACTGGGAGCCTGTACAGGACGAAACGGTAGATCTGCCCTTTCGGACCTTTGTCAATGCCGCCAGAAGTTTTGCGTCCGGCCAGCGTGATCTGGATCCGACGCAGGTCCGTTTTATTCCTCCGTTATTTTTTAAATTTACCGTAACTGAGGGCGGAACAGCGCACACGATTCTGCTTGCGCTGTACGATAACAGCGGCGAGAGCTTTGCCCGCAGAGAAAACGCAGCCGGAGCAGGCAGAGACAGCGGCGCACAGCTGAACCAGAGAATCCGGGGAATGGACGCGATCTTCTGCCTTTTATCGCTGACAGAAAAGACAGAAACCTTGCAGGACGACCGCACCAGCCAGGGACTTCCGACGGAGGAACGGGCGCGTGTGCAGGAGACGGCGCGGATATACAGCGAGGAAGAGCAAAGAAGGACCGAAGAAGATTTCTCGCAGCCGGAGCTTTCCATCGGAGAGCTTGTGGCGAGGATGAGCGGGAACGAATACAGGGCAGGACAGGACAGCCGCGAGATCCTGCAGACGCTGGAATCTAACATAGGAGCCGAGATGAACGAGATCGTAAGAGACAAGTACCTTGGGATCATACTCAGCAAGATTGACAAAATGGCCCACTCAAATATTTTCCGTTCCGAAGAAAACGGACTGCTGTTTGGCGAGAACGAGCAGTATCTTTCCGAAGGCTTTAAAAATCTGAAGCTGGAGAGGGATAGGATCATGGAGGAATTGCTGAGAGGAGAGCGTATGCCGGGCGGAAGGAGACTTCTGGAGTATGATGTGAACCGGTTCCGGCAGACGAGCTGTCATTTTATTGCGGCATACCGTGAAAACGAGAAAAACGCCCTTCTGCCGATCAGAGTTGAGGAGCCGCTGGTGTATCTTGTGCTTGACCATCTGGTTTCGCAGAACAGAGGGACGGAAAGGAGCAGGTGATGGGGGAGTATTTGGAATTTGTTGCGACAAGAAGGACGAGGGAACAGGGCTTTTCCGTGGAAGAACCGGAAAACAGCTATGAAGTCAGAGATTACGCGAAGATCCGCCGTGCGGCAGTAAATGTTCTGGAAAGCGTTCCTTACGATGCGTACGAAGAAAACACTTGTTTTTTGCTGTATCTGGAGGAACCGGGATGTTTTGCGGCAGTGCGTGCCGCCGAGGGCGGACAGGTGGACCGGCGTGTCAACATGGAACTGACCCTGTGTGTGCCTGTGAGACGCGGCAGCGACCAGGGATTCGACGCGTGCTATCAGAAGCTTTTCGCGTGGATGTGTCCCTGGGAGCAGGATCCGCTGCACAGCTGTGAGCATCAGCGGATGGCGGAGGCATGCAGGCGGCAGGGGATCACGCAGATATGGCTGGAGGCATTCCTGATCCGGTGGCTGCGCAGCGTCTGCGCGCAGCAGGCCGAGACGATCTGTATCTGTGACAGCCGTGTTCCGGAACTGTCGGAGGAGACTATGCTGCTTCTGGCGGGCGTTGCGTACCAGTTTCTTCCGGAGGAACGCCGGAGAAAATATTCCTTTGCGTGCCATGCAAGGCCGGAAAAATGTCATTCGTCCCGGCTTCTGGTGTCCCAGCACCAGGGGGACGGGATCGTTCTGGATCTGGCGAAGGAGCCGGAGCTTAAAATGGATGGGCGCATCGACGCTCCGCTGATCCAGAGCGTGGTACGGGAATTTTTCCAGGGAAACGCAGGAGGACGCCTGCTGGACGGTATCGACTGGTATTTTATCCAGGCAGGCGATTATGACAGTCTGGTGAAAAACTTTTACTATTACTGGATGGACCGGAATCTTCCGCTGACGTTGACGGAGGAACAGTTTCAAAAAATGCAGGTAGAACTCTCCGGAAGCAGAAGCGAAAAAGCGGAAGAACTTTACCGCTGGCTGACGGCACAGAGGATGAAGGACACAGACGGCATGGATTTCTGGAAAGCCATAGATCTGTATCTGCGAGTGCCTCATCAGGGAGCAGATTACAAGGAGGAGGAGCTGGAGATCCTGTGGAGGCTGATGACGGAACATGCAGCTTTCCGGGAACCAATGGAAGGCGTTTTTGAAGAGTGTCTGCAGGAAGTACAGAACAGATCCATGCCGCTGTACACGGCGCTGCTGCGCTATGGAATGAGCGGGGGCCGTTTCGAGAGCGTTGGGATCGGCTTGGATTCTTTTCTGCCGGTACATCCGGAGAACAAACTGGAAGATATCGAGCAGTGGCTGGAATGGCCGGAGTCGGAAGCGTTTTTGGATAACGAACAGGTTCAGGAGCGTCTGATCGGAAAAATCGGCGGATTGCTTTTGGAGACCAAGGAAACCAGCCGGGCAAAGCGTCTGGCAAAAACAGGAAATAAAGTGAATACCTCCCTGTTTCTGAAATACAGACAGCAGTATCTGCAGCAGGGAACCCGGCAATATATGGATGCGGGAGACATCTGCGGCTGGCGCGGATACCTGGAGACGTATAAGGAGTTTTGGGGGATTTCCCCGGAACTGTCGCCTTTGCTGGCAGCAGAGTTTACAGAATTTGTCCGGCCCATGGAGGTTCCGCTGAGAAGAGACCAGATGAAGGCAGTGGCTGATATAAAGAATTTTTTCGGCAGATCGGCGGCGGAACTGGAAAAAAAGTCTGTTTCAGCGGAAAAACAGAGGCTGCATCACGATGCCGCATATCAGATAGAGGAGGAACTTCGCCAGGTTCAGCGGACGCTTCTGGGGCGTTTCTGTGAAAAAGGAGCGGATGCTGTGGGCGATTACAACCTGTACCGGGACGAGCTTTCCGCTCTGTTAAGGTGGCAGGTTGGAAACGATATGGGAGAGCCTGTGTTTCGTGAGGCCAGAATGCTTCTGGAAGAAATCGGACAGAGGTATCGTGCGGATAAGATGACAAGAATGTCTCTGGAAGAGCTGCTTGACTATCAGATCGGGCAGGACACCGAGGATCTGGATGCGGCTTATGAGGACTGGCTGAATGCCCTTGCCTTAGAGATCAGAAATAAGACGGACGCAAAGCGTGTGCGGGAGGAACTTGAATGGCGTCTTCCCAATGTGCAAGTCCATGGAGGCGCGGGCGTATATAAGGTGCTGACCGCCTTGCTGGACGCGGACGCGGGCAACCTTTCCGGAAGATTATCCACGGCGGAGCTTTCTACGAAGCTGAGCATGCGGGAGGAGGAAAGCTTTCTGAGAAGTTTCTGGGAGGAAGGAATCGGGATTGAGGATTTTTCCGGAATCTGGAAACGTGAGAAAGAAGGAAAGGGGCAGCGGCGGATCCTTCACGGATTTATCGAGAAGGAGACGGACAGCGTCACCCGCGAACTGTATAAAATCTACCGGAGTTTCGCCCGGGGAGAAAGTTCCGATCGGGAGGGGAAAAAGCTTCGGCAGATGTGGGAAACGATGAGGCTTTCCGACGAAACAGCGGTACGGCTTTTTGAAAACCTTCTTCGCTGCAGCCGTGAAAAGGGCAGAAAGCATCTGGATGATCTTGAGAACCTGTATGATCTGATGTTCGTCTACTGTGACGGGGAAGAAGCGGTCTGGGATTTTGTGGAACGTCTTAATCCTTCGGCGAAGGAAAGAAAAACGCTGCAGGCCATACGCGAGGAAGACAAACAGTACGCAGAAGGATCCGAGGAGAAAAAAGCCGCAGGGAAACAGGCAAGAAAGACAGACTGGGAAGAAGACACAGAGGAATCCTTTTTGGACTGGAGGCAGCTGATCTTAAAAGATTTTCTGTACGGCTGTCTGTTTGGAGGGATCCTTGGGATCTTCGAATGGATCTTTTCCCTGTTGGAACCGAATTCTTCGGTGATCCCGGCGGTTGTGACTGTGGCGTTCTTTGTGCTCCTGGGTTTTGTGGTGTATCAGATTTTTCTGTCTTTCGACAGGATAGAGAAGATTTCACTTTCCGCCATGATATTTGTCATTGGTTTCTGGGCAATCCAGAATTGTATTCCTGACGCGGGGGCGGCGCCTCTGATCGTTGGGATCGTGCTGACAGCAGGCGGAGTGGCAGGCGTTATTTTGGAGAGGAGGTAGTGCCATGTGGGAATCGTTTGGGTTTCTGGCCGGAGCGGTCATTTTTGCGGCTGCGCTTTTTGCGTGGGGAGTTTATATGGAGTGCAAGATGGGAAAGCTCCGCATCAGAAAACAGCTGAATTATAAGGTCTATTGCCAGGGACAGCAGAGGCCTCTGAAAGAAGGTACTGTGCCTGTAAACAAGCAGGGAATAAGTTTTGGCTATCGAAAGGAAAGAAATGTGGTCAGCTTCGAGAGAATTCTGGCGGCGGACGAGGAGGAAGGCCGTATCAGTGAGGCGGCCAGAGAGGAGATCCGAAAATATATATATCGAAGCTGGTTCCAAGTAGTGCAAAAGAATGGGCAGCTTTATATCGAGCCGGCATACTCTGATGGCGAAAGAGGGACAGGGAAAAAGGTTTCCATCCAGCGTTGGGAAAGCGACAGCCGGACAGCCGGACAGGAAATTTTAAACGACGGCGGGGAACTGCTGAAAAGTGGAATGGCAGTGCTGAGCGATCCCGAAGAAGATCCCCTGTGGAAGATTGAGGTATATGAAGTCACAGAACGTACGGATTCATAAACAGAAAGGCGGAAAGTTTGGAAGTTATGGAAAAAACAAAGTTTCAGCGGCGTCTCCGCGTTGTGTTCGCTTTTTGTATGGCGTTGGCGACAGTTATGTGCTATTTTCTTCTGCCCCTGTCCGGGATCGCGTTTACAGACAAGGATGCACAGGAACAGGTCCCTCAGCTGATCGAGGGTGAGAAGGATAAGCTTCGAAAAGAAGGGACAGCGCTTGGAGATATTTATGACAGAAACGACACATTGATCGTTTCCGGCCAGCCTGGAGGGAAGGTAGAGTATGCTCGGGACAGCGAAAAGTATACGATGACCGTTGGGTTTGACGAGACGGATATCGGAAGCGGATATCTGATGGAGCGGATGAGCGAAGATCTCCGGTATTCCGATTATGACAATGGCAAGGGACGCAGCCTGAAGCTCACCCTGGACTGCGGACTGCAGGAAATGCTCTGGGATGGGATCCAGCAAGGGGCGGGAACACGCGCTTCCGTCGCGGTTCTGGACGCGGTGACCGGCGGCGTCATGGGACTGGCGTTTTCGCCCTCTTTCAGTCTCGACGAGCTGCGCGAGGTGAAGCAGGAATGGCCAGAAAAAGAAACATTCAAATGGCAGGACGTTATGTTGAAGGAACTGGTACCCGACGGTGGAAATCAGGAAAAACTGCTGTTTCCGCTTCGGTGGCCAACCCGCCCGGGAAGCATTTATAAGATCGTCACCGGAATTGGTATTGTGGAAAACGGACTGCAGAACGTGGTGATCGATGACGGGGGCGCATTGGTAGATGATTACGGGCCTTTTCATGTGGAAAACAATGACCAGAATACGTATGGTCCATTGGAGTTCCATAATGCTTTTTTGAACTCGTCCAATGTGTATTTCGCGCGTATGTCTCACGATTATCTTGGCTGGGATAAGATGACAGAACTGGCCAACCGGTGCATGATCGGCGTGCCTTTGGAGTGCGACTTTGCCCAGCTGCTTTCTACCTTTGAGAGCGCGCTGGATCCATTCGATACGTCGGTGTATCCCAATGAGAAGCTGGCCAGGATCGGTTACGGCTACGCGGATCTCCAGATCAACGTTGTGCAGGCGGCAATGATTGCCCAGGGGATCGCCAATGGGGGCACGATGTGCAAACCCTATATGGTGGAGACTGTGTACACGACAAAAGGGTATCAGACGGATCCCGAAACCTGGGAGTATTTCCGCGGGGAAGAAACGGAGAGCCGCAGCGGTTATACGAAAGGCGAAACGTACCGGATCGCCAGTCCGGAGACGGCGGCTGTGATCGGCAGCACAATGGCGGATGCTGCTCCTGGAGATATCCAGGTAAACGGGAAGACCTACTCCGTGGCGTTGAAAACAGGAACCGCCGATCTGGATATGGAGGATTCGACACTCAATAATATCTGGATGGTTTCCTACGCGCCGGCGGATGATCCACGGTATGTGGTGGCCATCAATCGTTATGAAGTACAGAACAGTCTGGGCATAGATTTGTTTTCGGAAGTGGAAGATATTTATGAATATCTGTTTCAGAACGAAGAAAGGACAGGAGGGGGAACGTGATAAAGAAAGGTGATATACTGGAATGGGTGGATCCCTCAGGCGCAGGCAGCAGAAGCCTTCGGATCATGGACGAGGTCTTTCCTGTTGGGGGGACACAGGAGAAATGGTGGACGCGCGCGGTCCCGGTCTGCAAGGCAAACAGCGGGGACGATATGGACCGGATGCGCTGCAATGCCTGCGAATGCCATTGTCCGGACCGGGAGCTTTTTGTCAAATATTATTCCGGCAGCGAGCCAGAGATCCGGAACGCAATGAAAAATCAGGGAAAGATAACGCTTTGTTCGCCATATATTGTAAAGAACTATGGTTACGGGGAAGAGAAAGACGGGCAGGGAGCGTTTGTCGTAATGGAATATGTTCACGGCGTCAGCCTTGGAACGTATCTGAACCAGCAGGCGGAACAGGACGCCGGACAGATGACGGAGGACGACCTGCGGAAATGGCGGCTGAAAAAGTACCGGCTGATGCTGCCGATGCTGTTTGGCGTGATGGATTATCAGAACGGTCAGGATACGAAGGACGGAGCGGTCGGCGTCCATATGGATCTGAAGCCTGATAATTTTCTTGTGGTCCTGGACGGAAAGGGAAATGAGGAGAAGGTAATGCTCACCGATTTTGAAGGATATGTAAGAACCGGAAGCGTTATGGACACCTTCCTGTATTCCCCCGGGTACGCGCATCCGGAGCAGATCCAGACGTTTCTTGAAGAAGGAATGCCGATCCAGAGCCGGCCGTACTGGGATCTCTACGCGCTGGCCGTCGTCTTTTATGAATTTCTGGACGAGCATGCGTTTTTTGACGAGGCGGAAAGGCAGGAACGGGCCGCCGCTCCGTATTCCGTGAAGAAGCCGGCAACATTTACCAATCGGGCGGCACGGCTTCCGGAGGAAGAACGGAAGGCACTGGAAGAACTTCTTGGACGTATGATGAATGCGGACGAGCTGAAAATCTCCATTCAGGATGTGTATTATGAATTCCGGAAGTTCCTGCAGAGATTCCTGCGTTTTTCGGAACGCTGCGAGCTTCTGGCAAGGGAGAGACCAGGCGATGAGGAGGAAGCGCTTGCGGCGCGTCCGTACCTCCGCGTTTCCATGAAAGTGTCCGCGGCGGAAGATTTTTCGCAGTCAGAGACGAAGGCGCGCTCTTATCCGCCGGTAATACTGAATTTTCTGCTGTATCAGGGAACGCTGGTCCCGCTGTATTATGGAGAAAATATCTGCGGAACAGAGTTTCAGAGGGCGGAAGATGAATACGGCGAGGAGCTTTTGCTGGGATATCTGCTGGAAAGCGGCGGCAGGGCCTGCTTTTTTCCGATGAAGGAAGGCATGGAGCCTGTCTGGCTGGAACGGGGCGGCAGGCTGTCCTTCGTGGAACTTGCGCTGGAGGTGCTGAGTGTGGAAGGCCAGCAGACTGCCGGACCGGGACTGCAGCAGAGGACAAGAGCAGGGCGCAGAACACACGGAATTTGAGAGGAATGGAGTATGATAAGAGATATCAATGTGCTTTTGGATGTGTCGATGTCGATGAAGGAATGTATCGCGATGATCTATCTTTTTCTGTACGAGCTGGACAGGTATCTTGCGAAGAACACGGAGCTGGAGGTCCGCTATCGTCTTACCTGGTTCGCTTCCAATAAAAGTGAGCGTGTGATGTTTGAGAACGGAGCTGCTTCATCGACGACGGCCCGGGAGCCGGGGAAGTTTTTCGCCAGGATGAAGACCTTGCAGCTGAAAAAGGGAAGACCCACCAATGAGACAGACCTTGCGAACGGCTGGAAAACAATGTTTGACGGTATGGAGGGAAACGCAGAGGAACAGATTGTCCTGTTTTTTTCGGATTACCGCATGAGAGGAGAGGTTTCCCTGGCGGAAGAACGGGGCGTGCAGCGCGTCCTGCTCTTTACCCCGGGAGATTCCCGCTGCCGCTACCGGTTTCACACGGTGAACCAGTACGGAAAGTTTCAGCTGGCGATGCCGGCGGTCCAGTGGCCGCTGGAGCAGCTGAAAGAGGAGTGGGATGAGCCCATGTGGGAATGTCTGACCGATTATCTGGGAATCTGGAGAGGAGAGGAAGGATGAACAAGGAAGAAAACAGAGGAAAAACCGCGTACGTTTGTTACTGTCTCCTTCCGGGAGACGGGAGAAGCGGGCGTATGGATCAGGCGCTCCAGCAGGTGCAGGAGCTGTTTGAGGACGCAGGATTTCACGAGGTGAGGCAGGCGTTTGTTGTGGGACGTGCTTTTCCGTCGGCATCGCCGTTTGCCGTTTATCCATTGGGGTTCCGCGTAAGGACAGGCCAGGAGATGGAACGCCAGGGCACCGGGGACGAAGGAGATGGCAGACGTTTTGGCAGCGCGCCGGAAAACCTTGTGCTGAGCTACGGACTGTTCCGGGGATTGGGACAAGAGATGGCTTCGGACAGCGAGTGTTTTCTGATCCTCCTCCGCGAGGGCAGCACTGCCGGGCATGAAAAGCAGATGATAAACATCATAAGGGACAAATATGTACCTCTGAGGCGGCAGCTGAAACTGCATACGGTGTGCCTTGCACAGCCGGAGGAGGCTTGGGAGGCCTGGGAACAGGATTTCGCGGAGGCCTGTGGAATTGAAACCATGACGGAGAAATTTTTATAGATGGAGAAATACTATGGGTGAAAAAAAGGAAAGTACGTTCAGAGACAGAATAGGTTCCTTTCTGGAGAAACTTCAGGACGTTTCTGATCAGTGGGAGGAACGTTTTGATACATCGGATAAGGACGGAGAAAAAGCAGGAAGAAAATGGCGGGAAACATCGGATGAAATGGACGACCATGAGACGGCTGATCATAAGATGACCGCGGAGGATCTGGATGATAAGACGATTCGGATCACCATGCTCGGAAGTTCCACCGTTGGAAAGACCGTGTTTTTGTCAGCAATCTATCAGAAAATGTTTTTGCAGCCCAGAACGGTGCTACATATGGCGATGGATGCCCGGTATGGCAGGGAAGAAGGATACGCTTCTATTGAAAATATCGCTATGGTAAGAGCGGATGGCACAGTGCAGGATTTTCCTACCGGTACAAGCCAGACAACAATTTATGGAATGTCGCTGCAGGAATCGAAAGGAGGAAAATCAGAAAAATATTGTGATTTTGAATTTATCGATTATCGTGGACAGTTTATGACAGATATCGTGCCAGGTGCCCAAAGGCAAAGCAGAGAGGAAAGAGACAGAGAAATGTTCCGTGAGCAGCTTACGAGAAGTGATTACCTGCTTCTGTTTTTGGATGCTGTAGAACTTAGCCAGAGTGGGGACTCAAATGAGCGGTACACAAGATGCAAGATAGGGACGTTCCAATTGATTTTCAACGAAATTCTGGGAGATGGCAGCAAGGAAAAGCGGGTTCTGGCTGTTATCACAAAAATCGATCATGCTGGGGTGTGCGAAGCAGATAAGAGAGATCACTATAAAGGATTGTGCGAAAAAGCGTCGGAAATTTGCCAGGGGATCCGAAACCAGTGTCGCTCGTTCGCAATCATACCGGTGTCTGCAGTCGGTGAGGGAGTGACAGAGGAAAGAAAGGTGGAAGGGACCTGGGTATCACAAATCATAAGAGGTGCAACGCCAAATCCGATCAACGTGGACGGCGCCATTCTGTATGCCTGCCGCGATATCCTGCTGAAACAAGAGCAGAGACTGACTGAGGAGATGGAAGAACTGTCCGGAAGGCAGAGTGAGATACAGGAGAAAGCGAGAAAATTCCGTGGTCGTGTCCCAGTCCTGAATGCGGAGATCAAAGAGCAGTGGGAAGAGCTTGGAGACAGGATCCAGAGAAAACGCGATGAGACTGAAAAAATTGCGGAATATATCGAGAATATCAACAGGTTCTGTCTGGATGAACTGGAACGGAATTATGTATACGATAAAAAATGAGGGAAAAGGTATGGAATTTGACGTCCTATTGATGACAAGGACACGAAACGATGATTATACATGGTTTTTCCGGCCTTCTTATGTAGACGATTCTGTGAGCGAGAGCGTTGGTCCGCTGTTGTCGGCGGTTGAAAACCCTGGAAACCGCAGTGTTTTTGAGTCTGGTGTAGCATGCAACTTTTTCTTTTGTGCAAAGCGGAATTACTGCATGCTTGCCTGGACATATTTTACCGGGCGCTTTGACATCGGCGGGCGGAATATTTACGCGCTGGAGGGATTGGCCTGCCCGAAGGAGAAAAGCGGCCGTTTCTGGAGGGCGCTTCCGTTTCTGATCCAGGAACTGTATGGAAGCAGCCTGCAGGAGCTGTATATGATTTTTGAGGAAACCAACGCGCGGCCGTTTGCGCAGACATCCGTTGAGCTTCCGCTGAAAGAGGAGGAACTTGCATGGGGTACCAAAGAACTTCTGGATGCGTTTCAGGGATATGATTATTCTTTCCTCAATATGGTGGCGGAGACCCGGGCTGCGGACCGGATGTTTTCTTTCTTGTATGGCCGCGATCCGTATGTTTTTACAGGCGCGGCTGCCGATCGGTGGTACGCGATGGGGGACGAGAAAAAGGAGTATAGGGAAAAGGAAATCTTTTATGCAGGTTTCCCGGAAGCAGATTGCGTCCGCTTTTCTCTCATATTCCAGAGAAAAAAAGACGGTTACTATTGGGCGGACATTGTGTGCCGTGACGGGAAGGACCAAGAGGTTATACGCTGGGAGGAGGGATGTCTGGCAGATTGTGGCGATGCCTTCCGGCTTTCAGAACTTCAGGAATTTCAGATCATAATGGAGAAAAAAGCGGACAGATATGGATTTGCTCCCGTGTGGAGACTGCGGGAACGGCTGCAGGAACACCGGAGAATGCCCATGGAACGTCGGGAGATCTGGGATGAAAAGCATGGTTTGGTGTTTGAACGGATATCGGTATCACTGGATCAGTGCGGCGTCGCAGCATGTTATCGGGACGAAGATGAGCGTCTTTTCCTTCAGCTTTATTCTCATGCGTGCCGTATCTGGGGGTATTTCCATCCGGAACAGGCAGACGGACGAAACACACTGTATCTGCTGATGCGGCCGTCAGGAATGTGGCTGTTTCTGTTCCAGTGGCAGAAGCCGGAAAGCGGGGCGGAATATTGGATGGAAGCGATCCATGTCCTTCCGGAGCATCAAAACTGGGCATGGACCCGGTTGGATGTACTGATTAACAAATATCTCCTGCCCCAGAAGGAATTCTATTTCGGCGAGTTCGGCGAGGTGATCAGCGTCTTTTTATCACAGACGAGAGAACGCCTTCTGCCGTCGAGCTTTATCGTTTCCGTGTTTCCGGCGGAGTTCTTTCCGGCTATGGAACATGTGGAGATCGTCACCGGGCCGGGCGGCGGCAGGAAGGGACCAATTCTGTTTGAAAATCCGCCAAAATACGAGCGGGATTCCGGAGGGGCGTATCTGTATCCACCCAAAGGGCTTGCGCGTCAGTGGAAGATCGCCGAATACGGAGGAGCCAGGGAAAAAAAGATTTCATGTATCCACAAAAACGGAGATGGAACTTACAGCTGTGATGCCGAAGATTTTTTTGAAGAATGCCGGAGAAATATCGAGTATTATTAGAGGGTATTTGAACCTCTCTTTCCCGCAGTCTGTACGCGTCAGACTGCGGGAAAGGGAGGTTCAAACTAGGAAGTCTAAGCGCTTCCATCCGTACCACAGAGGGAATTACCGAAAACGCCGCAACCGCATTGGAGGAGGGCAGCACGAAACTGCATGAAATACAGTTTCTGTGCATCGCGAAGCGTGTAATAGCTCAGAAAGGCTGAGCGGTTATAGGGAACTATTCAGCCAGCTGAATAGTTCCCTATAACCGCCTCATAAGTAGCAAAAAAATCCCGAAACCCTTGATTTTAGAGGGGTTCGGGCAATCGTTCAATGCCCAGAGCCGGAATCGAACCAGCGACACGAGGATTTTCAGTCCTCTGCTCTACCAACTGAGCTATCTGGGCATGTCTTAACGACAGGTCTTATTTTAACATATGATAGATTTCGATGCAAGTATTTTTTCAAATATTTCCAAGAGTCGGTAACAGTTCATAACAGTTACAAATGAGGTTTATTTCTGTTTTATTGACTAGCTTACCGTCCTGTGGTAACATGAAAAAACAAGGATAGTAATTTATATGTCCTTCCTACATGTAAAGGTGGTGATATTTTGGGGAAGAAGGATATCACAGAAAAGATTCTGGAATCCTATAATGATGTATTTTCAGATATCGTCAATGTTCTTTTGTTCAATGGAGAAAAGATTTTAGCGCCCGATGAACTTGAAGATCAGGCGCCACGGTCATACTATAAAGCAGACGGTAAAATCCATGAAATAGAAAGAGATGTAGCCAAACGATGGAAAAAAGGGAATATCCGGATCGCATGTGTAGGTTTTGAAAACCAGACGAATCCGGATCCGGATATGACATTGCGTGTCATGGGGTATGACGGAGCCGAATATCGGGCGCAGTTGTTGGCAGATCATGTTGGCGGCAGTCGTTATCCTGTTGTGACTTTGGTGCTGTATTTTGGCTATAACAAACATTGGGATCAACCTTTGAGCCTTAAGGAAAGGCTTGATATTCCGCCAGAATTTGAGCCATATGTGAATGATTACAAAATAAATCTGTTTGAGGTGGCATATCTGACACATGAACAGGTAGAAATGTTTCAGAGTGATTTCCGGGTTGTTGCGGACTATTTTGTTCAAAAACGCGAGAAAAATGACTATGATCCTGAACCACGCGCCTTAACACACGTTCAGGAAACCTTGCAGTTGCTCAGTGTAATGTCAAATGACCAGAGATTTGAAGAAGCATATAATAGCGATGCGGAAGGAGGTATCCATAATATGTGCGATGTTTTGGATAGAATCGAACTCAAAGGCCGTCGAGAAGGCCGCCAGGAAGGACGAAAAGAAGGACGTGCAGAGCAAGCAAAAAAAACCACTTATATCTTAAAGAACATGGGATTATCTATTGAGCAGATTGCGCAGGCGGTCGATACCAATATTGATACGGTCAAGCAGTGGCTTTCCGCTTCTCCTGCAAAATCATAAATGCTTCTTTTTTATTTCAGGCCGCTTCCGGGAATGTCCCAGAAGCGGCCTTATCATGTATTACAACCCGCGTGTCGGAATTTGTTCCAAAAGCTGACCAGCAATCTTTTTGTCAGAAATATGCGCGGAGAGATTCTGGGACTTTTTGGTATCT
The DNA here is from genome assembly GCA_017887445.1 of Fusicatenibacter sp. Taxonomy (GTDB): domain Bacteria; phylum Bacillota; class Clostridia; order Lachnospirales; family Lachnospiraceae; genus Fusicatenibacter. Next base: position 4,508 of record JAGHIA010000119.1, on the reverse strand, counting down.
GAAAAAGAAAAAATTAAGCTTCTTGTACGGAAAGACATAAAAAGAAAAAAGTGTGACAAGCTTTCAGGGGAAGGAAATTTACGCAAACACAATCGGGAGCGTGTCCGCATGTGTTTGGAAATTTATTCCTGCAAGCTGCATGCCCTGCTTTGCGGGAAACTTGCTCACAAACTATGGAGAAACTGCTTATGGACAGAAATACAGAATATAAGTGTAAAAAACAGAAAAAAGATTACCGTCACAGCAGGAGAGATCCGCTGATGGACCCGGGACATATATATGGGAGCGGAAGTGAAAGAAGACGCAGATACCTGGCATGGGGAGCCGGACTGATGCTGATTGGTCTTCTGTCCGCCGCCGCGCTGTTTTCCTACGCGGAAAGAGTCAGCAAAACCACAGAACATCAGGCCAGGCAGATCCTGAAAGACGCCTCAGAGCGAAATGCCAGAATGCTGGAGTATGAGATCAACAACAAACTGACGCTTTTCCAGCGGATTGCGGCGCAGTATAAACATCCGCTGCAGGACGGACAGCAGGAAGCCCTGGAGACGCTGGAACCGCTGATAGAACTGTATGATTTTGAATCTGTGGGGATCATCCTGCCGGACGGAACCTCATGGAGCGCGGACGGCAGGACATACGATTTTCTGGACCAGGAGTTTTTACAGCAGGCAGTGAAGGGGCAGGTGGGTGTCAGTCCTACCATGACAGACAGCGAAAGCGGTCTGCGCGTGAACCTCTACACGGCTCCGATCGTTGTAAACGGAGAAAACAGCGGCGCTATTTTCGCGGTGTATCAGACGCAGAAGTTTACCGGCCTGTTTTCCGCGCCGTTTGACAAAAACAGTTATTCCTATGTGACGGATTCCTCCGGGCAGATCATGATCGCGGAGAATGATTACTACAAGAACCTGCTGGAGGGGATGGGAGCGGATCCGGAGCAGGACCGGTCGCAGCTGGAGCAGATGAGCCGGGATATGCAGCGCCGGCAGGAGGGAAGTATTTCCTATTTCACGGAGGAAATGAAGTATGCCTACTACCGCCCCATGAACATCAACGATTGGTATGTGGTGACCGTAGTGCCTGTGCAGGCAGCCATGGAGCGGTATGAACCGATCATAGACAGTACAAAAATGCTGTGCGCGTTTATCGGCTTTGCGTTCTGCGTGGGCGCAGGCCTGATTTTGTGGCAGCAGAGAAATCAGAACCGCCGGCTGGAATATTACGCCTATGTGGATCCGCTGACAGGAGGAAAAAACAATACCTGCTTTCTCCTGGATGCGGTCAGCGTGCTCCGGAGCCAGAAAGAAGCACAGGCAGCGATACTGGCTGTGGACATTAATCGCTTCAAGATGATCAATGAACTGCTGGGTGTGGAAGCCGGAAACGATACAATCCGCAGACTGGAGCAGATACTTTTGGAGAACAGCACAGACGGAGAGGTCGTGGGGCACCGTACTGCAGACCGTTTTTTGGTTCTGTGGCTGTACAGAGACAGAGAAGAACTGCGAAAAAGGCTGGAACGGCTGTGCATAAGTCTGGAAAATCTGTCTGCGAATATGGAAAATATCCATTTTCAGACGGCGGTAGGCGTGCATGAGATCCATCAGGAGGAACGCAGCGCGGTGGATACGCTGACAATCGAGCAGCTCTGCGGCAGCGCCATGCTTGCCGCCCAGACACTGAAAGGCGGGCATACGACAGCCTACTGCTTCAGTTCCGAGGAGATGAAGGAACGCCAGCTAAAAAACAAACGTTACGAAGACGAGATGCATCTGGCGCTGAAAAGACATGAATTTGTCCCCTGGTTTCAGCCGAAGGTGGATCTGAAAACAGGGCGGATCTGCGGCGCGGAGGCGCTGGTGCGCTGGCAGAAACAGGACGGCACGCTGGTTTTGCCAGGAGATTTTGTTCCATTTTTTGAGACCAATGGATTTATTGAGAAGGTAGACCGCGCGGTGATGGACGGCGTGTGTGAGCGCTTCCGGCAGTGGAAAGAAAAGAAGCTGCAAACCGTTCCTGTTTCCGTAAATCTTTCGCGAACCTATCTGTATTCTGAAAATTTTGCGCGGGAGTCCGGGAAATATCTGCAGGAAAAGCAGCTGTCGGCGGGGGATATCCAGTTTGAGGTGACGGAGACATACGCTGCCAGGGATATGGAACTGCTGAAGCGGGCCATCCAAGCGCTCCACGCAGAGGGATTTACCGTTCTGCTGGACGATTTCGGCACCGGCTATTCCTCCCTGCTGTCGCTGCAGGAACTGGAGTTTGACGTCCTGAAGCTGGACTGCGAATTCGTCTGGGGAATCGGCGAGGAACGGGCGGAAAAAATCCTGGAAGCAACCATCGCACTTGCGAAATCGCTTCATATGAAAATGATCGCGGAAGGCGTGGAGACAGAGCGACAGTATGAGTACCTGAAAAAACACGGCGTCGCTGCGGCGCAGGGGTATTATTATTACCGGCCCATGCCGGCAGAGGAGTTTGAGAAACTATTAGAGCAGGCTTGAACCTTCATTCCTGCAGTCACACGCCCCACGTTGCGTGGAATTCTAATCGCAACCATATGCGTTACGTTTTCCTGTGGTCTGTGCAGTGAATGTACAGACCTGGGTGAACGGTTACGAAAAAACAGCTGTAAAATATTGAATATGCAGCAGTTCAGCGTGATGGACTGTTATGCGAATATTCTTTGTTTTACAGCTGTTTTTTTACTGAAAGCTTCCATTTCTACATATTTCTGGAAATAATCTAAAATTTACCTGTCAGAGTCTATGTCAGACATTTTTTTCAAAATAATGGAAAGACTAAAATTACGGAAATGCGCGGAAATCACCGAATCTACAAGATTTTATGTGTGGACAGAAAATTGGACAGAGAAAAAAATAGATATAAATAGTCGGAAAAACATACAGGAAATTTTACTTTCTTACCGAAAACACACGTTTTTCTTAAATTACCATTGATTTTTACGGGTCTAAAGTATAATATATAATGTGACTAAAAAAGCAAACAGCAATTCGAAGCCTCGAATTGTTAATGACATCCAGGGTGCTATTACGAAGATCAGCCCGTGCAGTGGAGCGCTGAAATTATCAGAGATAAAGTGAGGGGAAATGTACAGATATGTATCGAAGATCAAGCGAAGGATGGTTTAAGCATTTTGACTTTATAATCATTGATCTGTTCTGCGTACAGCTCGCGTTTTTCCTGGCGGCATTATTTAGACACGGCGGCTTCCCTTATTATGACAGGATCTATTCCCATACGGCAGTGTGGCTTTTTATGATGGACATCCTGATCAGTATTATATGTTCCACATACGCCAATGTTCTGAAAAGAGGTTATCTCAAAGAACTGAGTTCCACCGTGCTGCACACTTCTGAAGTTGCCATTGGAACGCTGCTGATTCTTTACCTGCTGAAAGACGCTTACAATCTTTCCAGGCTGGTGTTTGTCGGCTTCTGGGTTCTTTACGCAGTGATTAGTTATACCTGCAGGCTTCTGTGGAAGCGATACGTGCAGAAACATCTCAGCGAAAGAGGCGAGAGGTCTTTTGTGATCGTAACCTCCTCAGACATGGCGGAAGGTGTCGTAAAGAATATCCGGGGAAATAACTACTACGGACTGAAGCTTACGGGACTCATCCTGATGGACGAGAGCCGGACGGGCTGGTCCTACGAAGGTGTCCCGGTGGTGGCCGACGCGGCGACAGCGGAAGAATATCTCTGCCGTGAATGGGTGGACGAGGTATTTTTCAATCTGCCGGAGCGGCTTGACCTCCCCACAGAGATGATAAATCTGTGCGAAGAGATGGGCATCACGGTACACCTGCGCATGGCGAAAATGGAGGATTTCCAGAACACCAACCGGTTTGTGCAGAAGCTTGCCGGCTACATGGTGATCACAAGTTCGGTCAACGTTCTGTCCAGCGAGCAGGTGATCTTAAAACGGATGATGGACCTGGCGGGCGGATTGGTCGGCTGTATCATCACCGGAATCCTGTTTGTGTTTGTCGCGCCGATGATCTACATCAAATCTCCGGGCCCGATCTTCTTCTCGCAGTGGAGGATCGGCAAAAACGGAAGAAAGTTTAAGATTTACAAATTCCGCAGCATGTATATGGACGCGGAGGCTCGGAAAGAAGAACTGATGAAACAGAACAAAGTCAAAGACGGCATGATGTTCAAAATGGACGACGACCCGAGGATCATCAAGGGAATCGGACATTTTATCCGGAAATCATCCATCGACGAGTTTCCGCAGTTCCTGAATGTCCTGAAAGGGGATATGAGCATGGTTGGCACAAGGCCGCCAACCCTCGATGAATGGGAGAAATACTCCCCAAGACATCGGATCCGCATGGCCACCAAACCCGGCCTCACCGGCATGTGGCAGGTAAGCGGCCGGAGCAACATCACCGATTTCGAAGAGGTGGTCCGGCTGGATGAAAAATATATCCGCGAGTGGAACTTCGGTCTTGATATCAAGATCATCCTGAAGACGAT
>JAGHIA010000118.1 GCA_017887445.1 Fusicatenibacter sp. | reverse complement strand
CTGAACTATTACACGCTTCGCGATGCACAGAAACTGCATTTCATGCAGTTTCGCGCTGCAGGCCTCGGGATTTTCGCGCATTCTGCGCGAAAACACCTCGCGGAATAGTGGCAGGCTGAACTGTTACGAGCCATTTACTAATTGATTTGCCTCTGCTTGTAAAGCAGAAGTGAATCGGGGATCTCCATTGCTACTGAGCAGCAGAAAAAACCTTTCGTCATGAGTCGTCAAGAAATGAGCTACTTTCTGTGATGTCACTAAATTACTGGTATTTTTGCTTTTTATGACTGCGGGTACCATTTTTGGAGTAGGAGAAACATCTGTCATTTCCAGGGCGCTGGGAGAAGGAAGGACGGAATATGCTAAAAAGGTCTGCTCATTTTGTATATGGTGCTGTGTAGGGGTAGGCGTTGTGCTGGTAATCGGTATTCCGGCATCATTGGGGTCTTTGCTGCTCTCTATTGCTCACATTCAGGAGACGGAAGATTATTATGGACAGGCAGATTCAGATGCTTCAGGAAAAGCTGGATCAGAGCAGATTTACGCCGGTCATTACCGGGGCGGGAATTCAAAAAATGTGGCAGAGATACAGGGCAGCTTTGGAGTTAATACCTACGCTTTCGCAACGCTTAACATTCGAAAGCCCTGCGACGAGGTGTTTTCATTACTGAATTGTTATAAAAATTCATTGATTCTTGCAAAGGAATACGGTGTTCGGAGCATTGCTTTTCCGTCTATCTCAACGGGAGTATTCCACTTCTCGTTGGATATGGCCGCGCAAATTGCAGTATCTACAGTTCGGAGGGGGTTATGGAGGAACATTAGTACATACAGGCCCCGTCTGACCGGCGGTGCGAAAATTGTCACAATGTAACGGAATACCGTACTTTTTGCGCTCGAATAGATTTGTGCTGTCCGGGCGCTTTTCTATGCCATCCCCAGTGCCGCTCCGGCGCGGTGGCTGGCGCATGAGTGTTGTAACTATGACGGCGGCCACTGTATCGCGCTGGACAAGGAACTGGGAACGGCCCTGTTCCACCGGCTGGATGCGAAGAAATGCACCCGTATGTGGTGTGCTGTTCGTTCCCGGCTCCAACAGGGGCAAATACTGCCCGGAATGCGCCGGACGCATGAAATGGATAAAGGCCGCGCAGCGCAAGCGGAAACAGAGGGCTAAATGTCACGCGCTAGAGGTCAAAAACCCCTTGTAAATCAAGGCTTTTTTGGAGGGTGTCGGCAGGGGCGTAATACATTTATCCTCTTGCCTCCAAAACGGCTCTCTTAATGCGTACAGAGGCCAAAACAACCCAAAAGGAGGACCCCATGTCGGATAACCGGAAATATTACTACCTGAAACTCAAAGAGAACTTTTACAACAGCGAGCGCCCGTGCCTATGGCCGTTACCAGAATGTTTTTCTTTCTGAAGGGGATGACACTAATCCGGGCAATCGGCCTGATTCTGTTGGGATTTGGGATCATTCAAAATCTGAATAATGCCCTCGAGACTTGGAACTCCAAGCTCGCAGAAATCTGGCAGTTTCTCACGCAAAGAAGCATTGGCTGATTTAAGTCCAGAAAGCTCTTGTCTGTTGATGTTTTTGGCCATATGTAACAAAAGTACTAAGGAAATATGTATATAATGACGAAAATCTAAAGAAAAAGAAATTTTTAATTATATACATATTTCTGTGTAGAAGGAAAAATTTTAAGTGGCTACAATAATTCCATAAGAATTCAAGGAAAGAGGAGGGAAGAATTAGTTATAACAGCCAAAAAAATAAGGGCAAAAAAAGACAGTCCTATCAGGCTGTCAGGCTGTTAAGACTGTCGGGTTTCATTGGAACAATATGCAGCCAGCGCAGGATAATCTATAATTTCAATCCATTTTCGATGGCTGACTATAATATTTTCATTGCGCAACCGGGCAAGATTATTTGTAACATTAACAAGGCTGATGGTTAGGATATCAGACAAGTCTTTCTGTGTAAGGTCAATACGGTATGGCGTATTTGACGGTGAATGGAGCGAAAAAAGGTAAAGTAAATTGCACACTTTAATAAAAGAATTATTATATTCCTGATGCGCAGATTCATAAAGGAGAAGATTGACATACATGGAATAATTCTCAAAACACAATGCATTTAGAGAGTGATTTTCCAGATACATCCGATAAAAGTCTTCCCGCGTAAACCGCAGGGTTTCTACATCAGATAAAGCCTGTGTACCGATGGAGGCTTCGATCTTAAAAGTAGAGTTCTGATGACCGGGAAAAACGGAACCGGTGCTGTGGAAGAACAAAATCTTTTGGTAACCGTCCTCATGTTCAATGAAGGTTTTTGTGATTCCGGACTTTATGTAATATACATATTTGATCGTCTCTCCCATGTTCCAGAGCATATCCCCTTTTTTAAAAGAGCAATTTGTATGGGGTTGTGAGAGAAAGTAATCATAAAGGTCTGTGTAAATATCGGAAAAATAATATCTTGGAAGTAACATAGGATATCCGCCTTTCAGTGAATCTTGAGCTTATTATAACATCATTTCATTAGTTTGCCCACAAAAACAGGAGAGTGAAAGTATGGAGTACAAAGAATTAGCGGCCTTTATTGTAGAAATGGTCGGAGGAAAAGAAAATGTAACAGCGTTGACACACTGCGCGACAAGGCTGAGGTTCGCGCTCAAGGATGACAGCATCCCGGATGAAAAGAAACTGAAAGCAAGAAAGGAAGTGCTGGGGATTTCGGCAAATGGTGGTCAGTATCAGATCATCATCGGGAATACCGTGCCGAAGGTATATGCGGCGGTCATGGAGGAACTGGATTTGGATGCAGGGAAATCCGGAGAAGGCGGAAATCAGCAGAAGCAGAAAAGGAAATTAAAGGATGCGGTGATGGAGTTTACTTCCGCGATCTTTTCGCCAATTCTGCCTGCGTTGGTAGGCGCCGGACTGATCAACGCTCTGCTGTCACTGGCAGTCCTTCTCGGTGCTGACAGCCAGAGCAATGTTTATTATTTTATCAGCATTATTGGAAATGCGCCTTTGTATTTTCTCCCGGTTTTGCTGGCATATGCGGCGGCAAAACGTGTGGGAGTGAATCCCTATCTTGCGGTAGCACTTGCAGGCGCGCTAATCCACCCGAACTATGTGGCGCTACTCCCAGAGGGCGTGTCTGACCTGACATTTACCTCGGTCCTTGGGATGCCCGTCACGCTGGCAAATTATGGGGCCAGCGTGATTCCGGCGCTTCTCATGGTCGGTGCCTTATACTATGTCGATAAATTCCTCGATAAGGTCATCCCAGCTTTGATCAAGTTCTTCGTAAAGCCGGTGCTGGATCTTGTAATCGTGGGGATTGTTACGTTTGTTGTATTAGGACCTATTGGTTATCTTGCAGGAGCGGCGCTGTGCAGCGGATTGAACGCGATTGATTCCCATGTGGGCTGGCTTGTTCCTACGCTGATTGGTATTGTAAACCCGCTTCTTGTGACCGCAGGTATGCACAATGCTTTGGGACCATTCATGCTACAGTCCTTCGCGGACAGAGGGTATGAGCGTCTGGCAGCGCCCGGACAGCTTCCCAGCAACGTGGCGCAGGGCGCAGCTGCACTGGCAGTGGCAATCCGCACGAAAAAGAATCAGGAATTTAAGCAGATGTCATTTTCCGCAGGACTTACCGCTGTCCTTGGTATCTCAGAACCGGCACTTTTTGGCGTGACAATCAAAGTCAGGAGAGTACTTCCCTGTGTCATGATCGGAGGCGGTATCGGCGGATTTTATGCCGGGATCACAGGTGTGAAATGTTTCTCCTTCTGCTCGGCAGGGGCATTGGCGCTTCCGGCGTTTGTAGGAACTGACGGATGGGGAAATGTGATCAATGCGGTCATTGCTATGGTAATTGCGTTTGTTGTCACCTTCCTGCTTGTATTTGTGCGGAATCTGAATGGAGATGAAGAGGAAGAACAAACCGGGGAAGCACAGAAATCAGAGGAAACACAGAAACAGGATGAAATGGAAGAAAAAGCTCCGCAGCAGAAGAAAAGTATCTTACAGGCTCCCATTACCGGTGAGGTAAAACCCATTGAAGAATGTCCGGATGAAGTATTTTCATCAGGCGCGTTAGGAAAGGGAATCTTCATCCAACCGGAAGAAGGAAAAGTCTACGCGCCCTGCGACGGAGAAATTTCCACATTATTTGAGACAAAGCATGCTATCGGAATTACCGGAACTGCCGGGGAAGAGCTTCTGATCCATGTTGGTATGGATACGGTCAGCTTAAATGGAGAAGGCTTTACAGCTCATATCCAGACGGGAGATCAGATAAAAGCAGGGCAGCTCCTGTTGGAATTTGACATGGATTTCATCCACTCCAAAGGACTTCCCACAGCAACCCCTATGGTAGTGACAAATTATGATGAGTTCAAAATGACAGAGCCCGCATATGGAAAGACAAAACATGGCACAGTGATCATGGAACTTTGTGCGAAATAGAAGGAGGGTATTTATGGAACAGACTGCAAAGGGAATATTCCCGGATACATTTTACTGGGGCGGCGCCATTGCCGCCAATCAATGCGAGGGAGCGGTATTAGAAGACGGCAAAAAATGGTCTACCGCAGACGCGCTGCCGGACGGCGTCTTTGGAGATGTGGTGATACCGCCCCGTGAAAACTACCTGAAGAAAACCGGAATTGATTTTTACCATCGTTATAAAGAAGATATCGCTTTGTTCGGAGAACTGGGATTTAAAATGCTGCGTATTTCTCTTGCGTGGAGTAGAATCTTTCCAAATGGCGATGAGGAACAGCCAAATGAAAAAGGACTGGCGTATTACGATGATCTTCTGGATGAGCTCGCAAAATACGGGATTGAACCTCTGGTCACGATCTCACATTACGAAATGCCGTTGAATCTGGCGGTGAAATACGGCGGATGGGCGAACAGAGAACTCATTGACTTATATCTGCGTTTTGCAGAAACTGTTTACCGCAGATACAAGGATAAAGTGAAATACTGGCTTACATTTAATGAGATCAATATGATCCTCCATGCGCCGTTTAACGGTGGGGGCATACAGGGAGATCCATTAAATATGGATAAGCAGGATCTTTATCAGGCTGCGCATCACCAGTTTGTGGCAAGTGCCCGGGCGACACGGCTTGGACATGAAATCAATCCGGACTTTATGATCGGATGTATGATCGCAGGCTCTCCCTGCTATCCCCTGACGCCGGCCCCGGACGATGTCCTTGCCGCATTGGAAAAAGACAGAAAGACCTTGTTTTTCGCGGACGTTCATGCCAGAGGCAGATATCCCGGATATATGAAACGCTATTTTAAAGAGAACAATATTGAGCTGGAGATTACGGAACAGGATCGGATCGATCTGCAGGATACGGTTGATTTTATCTCCCTGAGCTATTATGCCAGCGATTGCGCGACGGCAAACCCGGAAAAGCAGATCAAAGCCAGAGGAAACATTGCCAGCGCCATTAAAAATCCGTATCTGCAGGTATCCGACTGGGGATACCAGATCGACCCGAAGGGACTGCGTTTTATCTTAAACCAGCTGTATGACCGTTACCAGCTTCCGCTCTTTATCGTAGAGAACGGGATGGGATTCAAAGATGAACTGATCCGGGATCAGGAAGGCAGTTTTACTGTGAATGATGATTATAGAATGGAGTTTTTCCGACAGCATTTGCAGCAGGTGGGCGAGGCGATCGAGGATGGTGTCCCGGTTCTTGGATACACAAGCTGGGCGCCCATTGACCTTGTGAGCAACAGTGAGTGCCAGATGGAAAAGAGATATGGATTTATCTATGTTGACCGGAATGATCAGGGAGAAGGTACGCTAAACCGCTATCGGAAGAAGAGTTTCTACTGGTATCAGAAGGTTATAAAGACAAATGGAGAGAGCCTGAAGAAAGGAATCTGAATCATGAAACTGGAATATTTAGCAAAAACAGGAAAAATCGGAAATGTAGTTACGAGAAACCGTATGATGATGCCGGCAATGTGTTCATACACGGCGATCAAAGGCGCGGTGACAGACGCAACAGTGAATCATTACGCCAGAAGAGCAGAGGGCGGCGTCGGCGTAATTGTAACAGAGATGGTCAATCCGTCTCCGGGATGTCAGTGCTTTGCCGGAAATCTGGATATCAGCAATGATGAGTTTGTACCGGGTATGAGCCGCCTTGCGACAGCCGTACACGCACAGGGGGCAAAGGTTTTCATGCAGCTTACACATGGCGGCGTGTTCATTCGGAACGCAGAAAAACTGCCGCAGACACCGTCAGGGATCGGCACATTTTCTCTTGCAGGCGCAGAAGTCCATGCAATGACAAAGGACGAGATACATCAGGTCGTAGAAGACTATGGACAGGCAGCATTAAGGGCTAAGATTGCCGGATTTGACGGTGTGGAACTTCACGCTGGACACGGGTATCTTCTGGTAGAGTTCTTATCCGGATACTATAACCACAGGACGGATGAGTATGGCGGATCTGTGAAGAACCGGGCGAGACTTTCCGTGGAGATTGTGGAAGCCATACATAAATACTGTGGAAAGAATTTCCCGATCATTTATAAGATCGCATCAGAAGATTATACTCCGGGCGGGATCACGTTGGACCAGAGCATCCAGATCTGTAAGATCATGGAAGATGCGGGAGTGGATGCGATCGTCGTCAGCGGCGGCACTCTGGAATCCCGATTCCATGACTATATGGATGTGATGAACGGGGACCAGAAAATTGATGGAAAAATGGAACTGACAAAAGGAATCAGTACGGCTACATGGATTCCGTCCACATATTGCCCGAGAGGGATCTATACAGATAATGCGGCAGCGATCAAAAAAGCTGTTTCCATTCCGGTCGCCACAGTATGCGGTGTGCGCCCGGAAAAAGGAAATGAGATGATCGAAAAAGGGGAGGCGGATTTTCTGGCGCTGGGACGTCAGATTCTGGCGGATCCGGACTGCCCGAATAAGATCATGGAGGGAAGACAGGATGAGATCCGGCAGTGCCTGCGCTGCAATGAGTGTATTGCCTCTGCAGGAAAAGGTGTGGCGTTAAAATGTGCCATCAATCCATGCATGGGGCATGATTATATGGAGCATACGACCATTCATAAAGCAGAGGAAACAAAGCGGATCGCAGTGATCGGATCTGGACCGGCAGGACTTGTTGCAGCCATAACGGCTGCGAAGAAAGGGCATCAGGTGATACTCTTTGAAAAGGCAGACCGTCTGGGCGGACTGATGTACTATGTAGGAAAACCGGAATTCAAGATTGACTATCAGAAATACCTCGACTACCTTCTCCACATGCTTGAAAAGAGCAGTGTTGAAGTGCGCATGAATACAGAATTTACTGTTGATACCGCAAAAGAGGAGAAGTTTGACAAGATCATCGCGGCGACAGGATCTGAGACGCTGGTTCCGAGGCTTGAGGGTGTGGAGAATGCGCTGAATCCGCTGGACATCCTAGACGGGAAAATACCGGAAGCGAAGAACTTTATCGTGTGCGGAGCCGGGTTGGTAGGATGTGAGGTTTCCATGCACCTTGCGGAACTTGGCAAGGATGTAACTATGATCGATATTGTTCCGGATGCCCACGCTGCCCATATGTATGCGGTAGACTGGTCTATCAACGCGAAGCTGGCGCAGGACGGAGTAAGAGTAGAGCTTGGAGAAAAAATACTCAAAATAGAAAAGAACGCAGTTGTATGCCAGCCGAGACAGGAAAAGATGCCGCATGATCCGAGAATCTTGCAGACGCCGGTAGATCTGTCCGGCCCTTATGCAGAAGAGACCGTTACATTCACCGGTGATGCTGTGATCTGCGCACTCGGTATGAAAGCGGTAAACACTATGGCGTATGAGTTAAAGGACGCAGGATATCCGGTGGAAATTATCGGAGATGCCTATGGAGCAAGAAAGATCATCGACGCAGTACATGAGGGCTTCCATGCAGGAAGACGCGCATAGAATCATAAATTTCAAAAAGTTGGAGGAGGAAAATGATCATGAAACATCAGTGCAAGGTAACCGTATTAAAGAAAGAATGCTTTACAGATCTTCAGGAAACTTATCTGGCAGATCCGAAATCCGGTTCCTGTCCGGTATTTGAAGAAGGACAGGAGTTCCTTTTTGAGCGCGATGGGGATAAGGATGACTTCTGGAATTTTTACAGAGGTACATTCCCTTGTGCAGAGGCATGGGACTGCATAAGCCGTTATATCTATACAGCGCTGCAGGGCGGCTCCATCATGCGCGGCTGGACAAATGATGAAAAGATGATGATTGCATGCTGCAATGACGGCACCCGTCCGGTCATTTTCAAGATTGAGAGAATCGATATCGAAGAGTAAGAGAAAGAGGGAAGGAAAGTGAAATATATAGAATTGAGCCATCCGATCACGGATGGTATGGTAACCTTTCCCGGAGATCCTCCTGTCTCAATCGACATCTATATGTCCCGGGAGGAAATGCGTAAGAAATGCGGGGATGCCGCGGCATTGCTGGATAAGATCAGTATGATAAATACCAGCGGAACCTATCTCGACGCTCCGGTACACCGCTTTGAAAATGGGACATATATCAGTGATATTCCGCTGGAAAAGCTGGTAGAACTTCCGGTACAGGCTTTTAAAATCCCAGAAGGAAAATTTTGCTTCGACAAAGAAGATTTTCAGGAACTTAAAACAGGCGTCAGAGCTGTACTCTTGTACACGGGGCAGGATCAGTATTTTAACACAGAATTATACGCTGAAAATGCAAAGTATCTTTCCGTGGAAGGAGCAAAATATCTGGTTGAGAAAGGCGTGGTCTTTGTGGGGATTGACGGACCATTGATCGATCAGCTGAACAGCGGAGACTGTCCGGTGCACGATATTATTCTGGGGGCAGACGGAGTAGTATGTGAAAATATGACAAATCTGGAGCAGCTTTTAGGCGAAAATGCTGTGTTGACCGCAGTTCCGCCAAGAGTGCGAATGGCAAGTTTTCCGGCACGGGTATTTGCCGGAGTAAAGGATTACATAAATAATATTTAAGGTCAGGAGGTCAGAGCGATGAAAAAATTTGAGTATGTGATTACAGATGAAGTGGGGATCCATGCAAGACCGGCAGGAGTGCTTGTCAAAGAGGCAAAAAAGTATGAAAGCAAGATCATGGTTTCCGCAAACGGAAAATCAGCGGAAGCTACAAAACTTATGGCTGTTATGAGTTTAGGAGTAAAATGCGGACAGACCGTGGAAGTAGAGATCACAGGCAGCGATGAAGAGACAGCATATGAAAATATGAAGGCTTTTTTCGAGGCGAATTTATAAGGTATGACGGCACAGCCAGGCATTTTTGTCTGGCTGTGTCTGATAAAGGAGGCAGGGGAAATGAATATCTGGCACGATATTGACGAAGAAAGAATCTATCCCACAGATTTTATGGCGGTCATAGAAATATCAAAAGGCAGCAATCAAAAATATGAACTGGATAAAAAAACAGGACTGTTATCACTGGACAGAATCCTGTTTACGGCAACACATTATCCGATGAACTATGGATTTATTCCGAGAACTTATGGAGATGATAAAGATCCGCTTGATGTTCTCGTGCTTTGTTCTGAACCAATCCAGCCTATGACATTAGTCAGAAGCTATCCGATCGGGGTGATGAAAATGGAAGACGGCGGCATGGGAGATGAAAAGATCATTGCGATTCCGTACAGCGATCCTACATATATGGGATATACAGATATAAAGGAACTTCCGAAACATATTTTTGAGGAATTAAAGCACTTCTTTTCTATTTATAAAAGTCTGGAAGATAAAGATACGATTGTAAATGAATTCGGGGGACCGATCGAGGCGGTTGAGGTTATCGAAAAGGCGATGGAGAGTTATAAAAGAGTTTTCGTAGAGGGGAGGAATCAAAAGTGACAGAATACTATGGAAAGACAGTCTATAAAGGAATTGCCATGGGACCGGCACTTGTACATCGTAATGGAAAAACACAGGTGAAACGTACAAAGATAGAAGACACAGATATGGAACTTGCCCGTTTGGAGACAGCAGGCATGAAGGCCAGAAAACAGCTTCAGAATTTGTATGATAAAGCACTTCAGGAAGTGGGACAGGCAAATGCTGCTATTTTTGAAGTACACCAGATGATGCTGGAGGATGAGGATTACCTTGAATCTATCCGGAATATGGTCGAGACGGAAAAAGTCAATGCCGAGTATGCTGTTGCTGTAACAGGAGATAATTTTTCTGAGATGTTTGCGGCAATGGATGACGATTATATGAAAGCACGCGCGGCAGATGTGAAAGATATTTCGGAACGGCTGATCAAGAATCTTTCCGGTCAGGAAGAAATCGATTTCAGTAAAATCAATCCTTCTGTCATTGTGGCAGATGACCTCAGTCCAAGCGAGACGGTTCAGATGGATAAATCAAAGATACTGGCATTTGTTACTGTCCATGGCTCAACGAATTCCCATACGGCTATACTTGCCCGTATGATGAATATTCCTGCACTGATCGGTGTTCCAATGGATCTGGAGAACATCCGTACAGGGATGGATGTAATTGTGGATGGCGTGCAGGGAAAAGTCATCTTTGAGCCTGAAGAACAAGAGAAAGAACGGGCAAGGGGACAGATTGAAGAGGAACAGGAGAAAATCCAGCTCCTTCAAACATTAAAAGGCAAGGAAAACATAACCAAAGACGGCAGGAAGATCAATATCTATGCGAACATAGGGAGCGTAGGAGATGTAGGGTATGCTCTGGAAAATGATGCCGGAGGAATCGGACTGTTCCGCAGTGAATTCCTTTATCTTGGAAGAAATGACTTCCCGACAGAAGAAGAGCAGTTTCAGGCATATAAGCAGGTACTCCAGATGATGGCGGGGAAGAAAGTGATCATCCGTACACTGGATATCGGTGCAGATAAGCAGGCGGATTATTTTGAACTTGGGAAAGAGGACAATCCGGCTATGGGATACCGGGCAATCCGAATCTGTCTGAAACAGCCGGATATTTTTAAAACACAGTTAAGAGCCTTACTTCGGGCGTCAGTGTATGGAAATCTTTCGGTCATGTATCCGATGATCACGGATGTTTGCGAGGTGGAGCAGATCTATAAGATCGTGGATGAAGCAGTGCAGGAGTTAGAAACAAAAGGTATCCCATATAAAATACCCGAGCAGGGAATCATGATCGAAACCCCTGCGGCGGTTATGGTCAGTGATGAATTGGCGGAGCATGTTGATTTCTTCAGCATCGGCACGAACGACCTGACACAGTATACGCTGGCGATTGACAGGCAGAATGAACGTCTGGATGATTTTTACAATCCGCATCATAAAGCGATTCTCAGAATGATTGAGCTTGTGGTGAAAAATGCCCATAAAGCAGGAAAATGGGCCGGTATATGCGGTGAGCTGGGCGCTGATCCGGAACTGACAGAAGCATTTATCCGGATGGGAGTAGATGAATTATCTGTCGCACCTTCTATGATACTGAAGCTGAGAAAAAGCGTGAGGGAAATGGATTAATGTTAAGAAACAATTGAGATAATTCTTCGCATTGAAGTAAAAGGGATTGGTTCAGTGATGATGCTGAACCGATCCTTTTTTCTCCGAATCTAAAAGCGTGGGATAGTGGCAGGCTGAACTGTTACAAAACCTTTTGCATCTCAGGTATTTTGTGATATAATCAGAACATAATGCTGCAAGCTGTTCCGCAGCTGAACAGTAACTGCGGCGAACGATTCGGCTGGGTGAATCGTTACCTGCGATTTGTAACTATTCCACAGCTGAATTGTCACCTGCGATTTTACAGAGAGGAAAGGATTAAGGAAATGACAGTTGACAATACATTTATGATCAAAAAGATCCAGGCTATGAAGACCCTGTTTGCCATTTATTCGCCACTGACCAAAATGCCGTACATCCAGTGCGACGAGGAGACCTTCGACGACCAGGTCCATCTGTTCACGGAGCTGGAGAACGCGAAGACGTTCTGTGAGGAAAAGATGAAGGAGAAGATTCCGTTGTTGATCCACAAGCTGGAAAACGAGAAGATCATCCTGCAGTTTTATAATGAACTGTATCTGATAGGTGTAAACGCTGTGGTATATCACGACGAAGTGAACGCCACGCATATGGAGCTGGACAAGATCATCAAGATCCACGACTGGGAGGACAAAAAACAAAAGCCGGTGCTCAATCCTCTGCTGCAGCTGACTGCCGCGTACTTTTTCCAGGAGGCCCGCCGGCCGGAGCAGCCAAAAGACGATCCGCAGCGGAACCGCCTTCTCCATGAACTGGAGGAAGAGATGCTGGTGAACATCGGCCGTTCCACCCTGATCCTTCCGGTGATTCCAAAGCCGGTCAAAGAGGGGGAGGAAAACCAGCCTCCCCAGCTTGGCGCGGTGGTATTGAAGAACAACAAGAATGAAGTATTCCAGCCGGTTTTTACAGACTTCAGTGAGATCATAAAAATGTATCCCAAGGATATTCAGAAGTTTCACGCGATGGCTGTGCCTTTCTCCAAACTTCCGGCCCAGGTGCTGGAAAACTCCCAGGGAATGGTGCTGAATCCGGCAGGATTCAATCTGATACTGAACAGACAGCTGCTGCAGCTCATCAGCCAGAGGTTCGTGCAGACCGACGGCGGAAGTGAAAAGGAAAAACAGTAAAAGCCTCGGGATTTTCGTACATTCTGTGCGAAAACACCTCGCGGGCTCGTGGCAGGGGGAACTGTTACGAATAGATACTGATATAGCGACAGAAAGGAAGAAAACAGATTTTATGAAGATTGAGAATTGCCCGGCATACGAACTGGTCAAAGAAGAAGAGATCCGCGACATTCATGCCAGAGGCTATCTGCTCCGCCACAGAAAAAGCGGCGCGCGGGTGCTTCTGATGGAAAATGACGATGAAAACAAAGTATTTAACATTGCGTTCCGCACGCCGCCCGCCGACAGCACGGGAGTGGCCCATATACTGGAGCACAGTGTGCTGGAGGGTTCCCGGGAATTTCCCCTGAAGGACCCGTTTGTGGAGCTTGCAAAAGGCTCCCTGAACACCTTCCTCAACGCCATGACCTATCCGGATAAAACCATGTACCCGGTGGCCAGCTGCAACGACGCGGATTTTAAAAATCTGATGCATGTGTATCTGGACGCGGTGTTCTATCCGAATATCTATGAGCGAAAAGAAATCTTCCTCCAGGAAGGCTGGAACTATCAGCTGGACAGCGAGGACGCTCCTCTGTGCTACAACGGCGTGGTGTACAACGAGATGAAGGGCGCGTTCTCCTCGGCGGACGAGGTGCTGGAGCGGGAAATCTTCAACAGCCTGTTTCCCGACACGCCCTACGGCGTGGAGTCCGGTGGCGACCCGGCTTGTATCCCGGACCTGACCTATGAGGCGTTCCTGGAGTTCCACAGAAAGTATTACCATCCCTCCAACAGCTATATCTATCTCTATGGAAATATGGACATGGAGGCGTACCTGGCATGGATGGATGAGAAGTATCTGTCGGCCTTTGACGCGATCCCGGTGGATTCCCGGATTCCCGAACAGAAGCCGTTCGGCGCGCCGCGGACGCTCAGGATCCCTTACCCGGTGCTGGAGGACGAGAGCGGGGAGGACAGCACCTACCTTTCCTGCAACATGGTGACGGGAAATACCCTTGACGTGCGCCTGTCTTTAGCGTTTACGATTCTGGAATATGTGCTTCTGGACGCCCCCGGCGCCCCTGTGAAGCAGGCGCTTCTGGACGCGAAGATCGGAAAAGATGTGTACGGTTCCTATGATGACGGGATCCTGCAGCCGTTCTTCTCCATTGTGGCGAAAAATGCCAAAGAGAAGGATCAGGAGAGGTTCCTCTCCATCATCCGCGCCACGTTGGAGGATATTGTCAGCAACGGCATTGACCAGAAAGCCGTGGAGGCCGGCATCAATTATTTTGAGTTCCGTTTCCGGGAGGCCGATTACGGCTCCTTCCCAAAGGGGCTGATCTACGGTATCGATCTGTTTGACAGCTGGCTGTACAGCGACGAACAGCCGTGGAGTTATCTGAAGCAGCTGGACGTATATGAGGAACTGAAACAGCTGGCGGGACAGGGATATTTCGAGCAGCTGATCCGGGAGTACCTTCTGGACAATCCCCACAGCTCCATCGTTACCCTTTACCCGGAGCCGGGTCTTGCCTCAAAGAGAGAGGAGGCCGTGGCAGAGAAACTGGCCGCTTACAAGGGCGGACTGAGCCAGGAGGAGATCCAGGAACTTGTGCGCCGCACTGCCGGCCTGAAGGCCTACCAGGAGGAAGAGGACAGCGAGGAAGTGAAGAAAAAGATCCCTCTGCTGAAACGGTCGGATATCCGCAAAGAGTCCATCCGTCTGTACAATGAGGAGCATACGGTGGACGGTGTTTCCGTAATCCACCACAACCTGTTCACCAATGGCATCGGCTATCTGACGCTGCTGTTCGATACGAGCCGCATACCCGACGAGCAGATTCCCTATATGGGCATCCTCAAATCCGTGCTGGGTTATGTGGATACGGAGCATTACAGCTACAGCGGGCTGTTCCACACCATCAACGCCAACAGCGGCGGGATCAGCTGCGGCCTGCAGGTATTCGCGAAGCCGGAGGACGAGCAGGACTGCTGGCGCATGTTCGGCGTGCGGGCAAAATACCTGTACCCAAAGACAGCGTTCGTCTTTGACATGATCCGGGAAATCCTTACTACATCGAAGCTTCGGGATGGGAAACGGCTGTACGAGATCATCGCCAGCCTGAAATCGCGGCTACAGGAGAGTCTTGCAAGCAGCGGAAATTCCACTGCCATGATGCGCGCTTCCTCTTACAGTTCGCCGTCCGCATGGTTCCAGGACCGCACGGCAGGCATTAGCTTTTATAAGCTGGTGGAGGAACTGGAGGCTGATTTCGAGGCGAAAAAGGAGGAACTGTTCCAGACGCTGGAGGCTCTGACAAAAGAGCTGTTCCGTCCGGAAAATCTGAGGATCTCCCTTACATCGGACAGTGAGGGACTGGAGCGGCTGGAGCGTGAGATTCCGAAGCTGAAGGAAGGCCTTTACACCTGCCCGGTGAAGGAAGGCTCTGTGCGCTATGTGTTTGCGCAGAAGAACGAGGCGTTCTGCACCTCAGGCCAGGTACAGTATGTGGCTCTGTGCGGCAATTTCAGAAAAGCCGGTTATTCTTACACCGGAGCGCTGCGGATCCTGAAAGTCATTTTAAGCTACGACTATCTGTGGAACAACATCCGCGTAAAAGGCGGCGCTTACGGCTGCTCCGCCGGCTTCCAGCGCAAAGGCGGCGTGTATTTCACTTCCTACCGCGACCCGAACCTGTCCGGAACCCTGGAGGTTTACCGGAACTGTCCGGCGTATATCCGCGGCTTTGACGCGGACGAGCGGGAGATGACGAAATATATCATCGGAACCATCAGCGAGCTGGATGTGCCCATGAACCCGGCGGCCAAAGGGCAGACTTCTCTGAACGCATGGTTCTCCGGGATCACCAAGGAGGATTTCCAGAAGGAGCGGGATCAGATCCTTGGAGCAACGGCGGAGGATATCCGAAAGACCGCGGACCTGGTGGAAGCGGCGCTTGCCCAGAACAACCTGTGCGTCATCGGAAGCGAGGCGGCGATCCAGAAGGAAAAAGACCTGTTCGGAGCGGTCGATAAACTGTGACAATAACGGAAGCATTCAGTCAGGTCTGTGCACTTACTGCACAGACCGTAGGAAAACATAATGTCTGCAGGCGTCCGGTTCATCGCGAAGCGGTTTCCGATGGACGGAGGCTGCGATTGTTCCGCTGGCTGAACGATTTGCAATAATGTAATAATTCAGAAAAACTGTAAACAGGGAGAAGATTTGATGAAGGAACAGTATAAATCCGGCTTCGTGGCGCTGATCGGGCGGCCCAACGTGGGAAAGTCCACGCTGATGAATCATCTGATCGGGCAGAAGATCGCCATCACTTCCAAGAAGCCGCAGACCACCAGAAACCGTATCCAGACCGTGTACACCTGCGAGGAGGGACAGATCGTATTTCTGGACACGCCGGGGATCCACAAGGCCAAGAACAAGCTTGGCGAGTATATGGTCCATGTGGCGGAGCGGACGGCAAGGGATGTGGATGTGATCCTGTGGCTGGTGGAGCCGACCACATTTATCGGAGCCGGAGAGCGCCATATCGCGGAGCAGCTGGAAAAGCTTTCCGTTC
Organism: Fusicatenibacter sp.; assembly: GCA_017887445.1. Taxonomy (GTDB): domain Bacteria; phylum Bacillota; class Clostridia; order Lachnospirales; family Lachnospiraceae; genus Fusicatenibacter. The sequence continues at coordinate 18,191 of JAGHIA010000118.1, read as the reverse complement.
CGGTCATCCTTGTGATCAACAAGGTGGACACCGTAAAAAAAGAGGAGATTCTGACGTTTATCGACGCGTACCGGAAGCTGTACGCATTTGATGAGATTATTCCCTGCTCCGCACTGCGGGGAATCAACACGGAGGACATTATCTCCAGTATTTTCAAATATCTGCCCTACGGCCCGCAGTTTTACGATGAGGACACCATCACCGATCAGCCCATGCGGCAGATTGTGGCGGAGATCATCCGGGAGAAATCGCTTCATGCTTTAAATGAGGAGATTCCCCATGGGATTGCGGTGGTCATCGACGCAATGAAAGAACGGGAGCGGGGAAATATCACCGACATTGACGCGACGATCATCTGTGAGCGGGATTCCCACAAGGGCATTATCATAGGAAAACAGGGAGCCATGCTGAAAAAGATCGGCACCAACGCCCGCTATGAAATCGAGCAGCTGCTGGGGCAGAAGGTCAGCCTGAAGCTGTGGGTGAAGGTGAAAAAAGACTGGAGAGACAGCGATTTCCTGATCAAAAACTTTGGGTACGACGCGAAGAAGCTGGACGAGTAATGTTAGAGCGTGTTTGAAAATTCATTCCCGCAATCTGCACGCCCCACTTTGCGGGGAATTTGCCCCGAAATCAGTCAGCGTAGCCCGCTACGCCTCCTGATTTCGAAACAAATTTCCCACAAACTGTGACGCACATCTTGCAGAAAGCAATTTTCAAACACACTCTGGAGCGTGTTTGAAATTTCATTCCCGCAATCTGCACGCACGCTTTGCGCGGAAAGTTTATCATCCACTATGCGTCGTGCGGAAATGATCTGCAGAAAAGAAGGAGGTGAAGGAATGGGAGAAGCGGTTCAGGTTACGGGGATGGTGCTGTCGGCTATGCCCATCGGGGAATATGACCGCCGTCTGGTGCTTCTGACCAGAGAACGTGGGAAAATCACGGCGTTCGCCCGGGGCGCCAGAAGGATGAACAGTCCTCTCATGGCCGCGTCCAATACCTTCGCCTTCGGAACCTTTACGGTTTATGAGGGCAGAAACAGCTTCAGCCTTCAGCAGGCGTCCATACGGGAATACTTTACCGGCCTGGCTGCGATGCAGCCAGGCGTTTACTATGGCTTTTATTTTATGGAGCTGGCGGATTATTACGGCAGGGAGGAAAACGATGAGACGCAGATGCTGAACCTGCTCTATATTTCCCTGAAGGCGCTGATGAAAAACACCATCTCCCCCAGACTGGTGCGGCGGATCTTTGAGCTGAAGGCCATGGCGCTGAACGGGGAATACCCGGATATGTTCGCCTGCGCCGGCTGCGGTACCGCGGAAGGACTCCATGTATTTTCGCCAAGGCGCGACGGAATGCTTTGCGACAAGTGCGCGGCCGGGGAGCCAAGCGTACAGAGACTGTCAAAAGCCGCGGTGTGCGCCTGCCGGTATATTCTTGCGTCGCCGTTGGAAAAGCTGTATACTTTTACTGTGACAGAGGAGGCGCTGCGGGAGCTGGAGCGCCTGATGAACACTTTGTCGGGGAAATATATGGACAGGAAAATGAAAAGTCTTCAGATTTTGGAGATGGTTGCGGGAGAATTCTGAGAGGAGAGGAGCATAAATGAAAAAAAGACGCTGGCTGATTTTGATGGCAGCGGCCGCGGCGCTGCTTGCGGCGGGCGGAGGAATCGCCTGGGCGGTGTTCGGCGGAAACAGCCGGACCGCTGCGGAAACGCTGGAGGCCTATGTGGACGCGCTGAACAGTGGGGCCTACGATACCATGTACGGCCTGCTGGATGAGGAAAGCCAGAAAGAGACGGACGAGGAAACCTTCATCGAGAGGAACGGAAACATTTACGAAGGGATTGAAGCGGAACATATCGCCGTGGAGATTTTAAGCGAAGGAAAGGAGAACAAGACCAGCGGACGGACCACCCAGAGCCTGACTTATCAGATGACCATGGATACGATGGCAGGACAGGTGTCCTTTCGTCAGACAGCGGTTTTCCATAGGGACGGCCGGGAGGATTATCTGCTTTCGTGGAACGACGGACTGATCTTTCCCAACCTTCAGGCGTCCGACCGGGTCCGGGTGGAGACGCTGAGCGCCCAGAGGGGCAGTATTTATGACCGCAACGGGATCTTGCTGGCCGGTCAGGGCGTCGTCTCCTCTGTGGGTCTGGTGCCGGGGAAATTAAGCGGCGAAGCCTCGGATCTGGAGCAGGTGGCGCAGCTTCTAGATACTACCGTGGAAACCATTGAGAAAAAGCTTTCCGCCTCCTGGGTCAAGGACGATTCCTTTGTACCCATCCGTGAGATCAAAAAAAGCGGACTGGACATGGAGGTTCTGGGGAAAGCGTCCCTGAACGAGCCGTCGGAGGATTCGCTGGCCGGTCAGCTTCTGCAGATTCCTGGCGTGATGATCACAGACGCGTCGGAACGGGTCTATCCTCTGGGAGAGGCCGCGGCCCATCTGGTAGGCTATGTGCAGAATATTACGGCGGAGGAACTGGAGGAGCACGCTGGCGAAGGCTATACCTCCGCCAGCGTTATCGGAAAAAGCGGGGTGGAGAGTCTTTACGAGGAGGAACTGCGGGGAAGTTCCGGATGCCAGATCATGATCGTGGACAAGGACGGGGCAGACAAGGAGCTGGTGCTGCGCAGGGAGGTGGTGCATGGCACAGACATTACGCTGACCGTGGACGCGGGGCTTCAGAAGAGCCTGTATGAACAGTACCAGGAGGATAAGAGCGTTTCCGTGGCAATGAACCCGAAAACCGGCGAGGTGCTGGCGCTGGTGAGTACGCCGTCCTACGACAACAATCTGTTTGTGCTGGGGATGTCGGAGAACACCTGGAACAGCTTAAGCGAAAATGAGGACCAGCCGATGCTGAACCGGTTCCGCGCCGCCTTTGTACCCGGCTCATCGTTTAAGCCGGTGGTTGCGGCTATCGGCCTTGGCGCAGGGATCCTGGACCCGGAGGAAGATTTCGGCGCGGCAGGCACCAGGTGGCAGAAAGATGAAAGCTGGGGCAATTACTATGTGACCACCCTGCACGGCACGGATCCGGCGAATCTGGAGAACGCCATGGTCTTGTCGGATAACATCTATTTTGCCCGCGCGGCGCTGAAGATCGGTCAGGATACGCTGACGGAGCAGCTGGACCGTCTGGGATTCAACGAGAGAGTCCCCTTTGACATCTGGACCACGGAATCCACCTATGCCAACGAGGAAGGGCAGTGGACAGAAATCCAGCTGGCGGACAGCGGCTACGGCCAGGGCCAGCTTCTGGTCAATCCGCTGCATCTTGCGGCCATGTACACGGCCTTTGCCAACAACGGCGATATGATTCAGCCGTATCTTCGGGTGACGGAAGATCATCAGCCGCAGGTCTGGGTGGAGGACGCGTTTACGGCGGAGGCGGCCCAGACGGTGAAACAGGATATGATCCAGGTGGTGGAGAACCCGGAAGGGACGGCCCATGGCTGTCAGACCGGCGGCGTTACTCTGGCAGGAAAGACAGGAACCGCCGAGATCAAGAACAGCCAGCAGGATACCAGCGGCACGGAGCTTGGCTGGCTGGGACTGCTGACGCCGGACGAAGAGGCGCAGGATTCCATCCTTTTGCTGACTATGGTGGAGGATGTGAAGGGACGGGGCGGAAGCGGTTATGTGGTTTCTAAGACTGCGGAAATTCTGCCGGAGATACTGAGATGAAATGAGAGCGTGTTTGAAAACTGCGAGTTGAACTGTTGCGACTCTTTTGCCCTGTGACACAAAAGAAATGGAGAGATGAGTATGAAAAAATGGGTAGCGGCGCTGGTGTGTACTGTTGCGGCAGGCGCGCTGGCAGGCGGTGCGGCCGCATGGGCGGTCAGCGAAGGAAACATGGCGGCACTGGAGCGGGACGGCTGCAATCTTGTGATAGAGAATGATTCCGGGGATGCCCTTTACGGAATCACCGTAAGCTGCGGAAAAGACGGCGGCTGGCGGGAGGCGGTAAGCAGCCGCTATATGAGTCCCGGGACAGAGGCATATTTTTCCGTGGATCTGTCCGGGGACGAGGACTGCTTTATCACGCTCCGCATAAACAGCCGCCGCAGTGTGACCGCCCAGCTGGGGGAAGAATTTGACCCGGAAGGCTGGAACGTTTACCGGGTGACCGGAGACGATGGGGAATACGAGCTTATTTACGAAGCTTCATAAAACATCCGGGACCGCTCCGCGTTCCGGAACAGAAATAGCGACGAGACGAACCAGACGGTGAGGCACATTGTTCCAACGGTCAGGAGTGCCGCCGCCATTGTGGAGAGTGTGTCCAGCGGGTACAGCTGCAGGGTGACAGAAAATACCGCCGCGTAAATGGTGACGGCAGAGCGTACCCGCCGCAGGCTTCTGGCATGGTGGGAAAGGCCATGGTCTGCGGCGATGGACGCCAGGTCTGTGAAAAGCTGAAAATTGAAATACATGGTGAGCGCTGAGCAGATCAGCTGGACCAGCGTCAGAAAGTCTGTGATTCCCAAAAAGGATTCCAGGATCCAGAACACTACGTCACAGACACCAAGGAGTATGGCTGGAGGCTTTAAAAGGGCGGCGGTAGGTTTCTGCTCTTGGAGCAGCGGCAGCGAATAAAAAATCAGGAGAAATCCCAGCCAGTCGGGCAGCAGATTGACGGAGCATGGACCCAGGTTCAGAGAAAAATCGATACAGAGAAAAAGATAGGCCCAGGCCATACGCGTCAGCGCTTCCAAATAGGAGTCCGGTCTCATAAATCGTCACCTTCCTTTCAAAAATGTATGTAACAGTGTTACGGAAATACCATATATTCCTGCAGGCTGCCGTCGAAAGCGATGTACAGCCTGCAGATTTTTGTATCCGGCAAAGGAATGGAGGAGCCGGACCAGTCAAAGGAGCTTCCGCCGCCGGTGGACAGGCTTCCCGTCCAGGCGTCGGAGGACGGACTGCCGCTGACGGAAAAATGGTTGTCAGACTGTGTGCTGCTCCAGTCCGGAGGCGGCTGATAGGCGCCGTCAGACCCGTCAGAGGCTTCGTCGGTGAGTGTGACCTGCAGTTGTGCGCGGGAGCACCCGGCAAGAGGAGAAAATGTTTCGTCCGCCTCCCAAAGGAACTGCCAGGTCTGATACGCGAAAGAAAACACTGCGCCGGTATCGGGAGCGGATACGCTGCTGGAATACATGTTCTGAGACCAGACAGCGGAGGCCCCCTGGAATGGTCCGGCGGTTCCGGAGGAAGCAGGAATGCTCTCCGGGGACTGCTGGACCGTATACACCAGCTGGCGGAACTGTGTAAATGTGCCGGTTTCTCCTTCCTTTACGGTGGTCATCACCGGCAGAGCGTCGTTGCCGTATGCGCCGGATGGGAAGGTTTGGGCACAGACTGCCGTGTATGCCCCGGACGCGGCCACGGTCCAGCTGCCGTCTTCCTTTTCATCCAGTGAGGCGGGGAACACATAATAGCACAGGGCCTCCCCAGCAGTATCCGCAATCTGTCCCGCCGAAGGAAACACGAAAAGAAACTGCCAGCTGCCGTCCTCCTGGAGCATGGGATTGTAAATATAGTAATCCCCTGTGAAACAGAGATTTTCGGTCTGGACCGTGTCAAGAAGCCGGGCAATCTGTGCCTGTTCCAGTTCGGAGCCTGCCGCCGTCAGCCAGATTGGATTTGCCAGCATCAATCCTTTGGCGAAGGTATCCATGGCGCCTGCCGCCGTGGTACAGCGCACCAGCCGGGCGGCGGAAAGACTTGGCGAAAACCGGCGGTCCTGCAGGGAAATATGCACACCATTGCTGGGTTGTGCGGTATTGCCCAAGTTCGGGGAAACGCTTAAAGACTGGCTGGGAGAAGTTCTGGCAGAGAAGGTTTCACCGGAAATGCCCGAGAGCCGGCCACATCCGGGCAGTGTGACGAAAGAGACGCCGCACAGCAGCGGGAGGAGCAGGGAGATTCCGATACATACGGAAACCAGCCCCATGCCGGCGGGATATCTGCGGAAACGGGCGATGGCGGCAATCCTGCGGCGGATATTCTTTCCGCCGTTGGAAAGAGAGGTCGTACCCGGCGCGCGGGGATACCGGTCGTTGGTCATGGTCAGCAAAAGCTCGCCGTATCTGCGCCGCTCCTCGCCGGTCAGCCGTTCCAGGACCCGCTGGTCACAGAGGGATTCCAGATCGTTTCCAATCCGGCGAAACACATACCGGAGAAACGGATTGCACCAGTGAACCGAACAGAACACTGTCCAGACAATACTCTGCAGCGCGTCCCGGGAACGCAGGTGCAGCAGTTCATGGAGCAGGATCTTATCGTCCGTCTCCTCCGACGGCAGCGCCAGCACCGGAGCGAACACGCCGCAGATAAAAGCGGAGGGAAGTTTTGACAAAATCACGGCCCGGCAGCCGCGCAGGTGAAAGCTGCCGCACAGCGCGTCCAGCCGCGCCTGGAAACCGGCAGACACCGGCTGAGCGTTTTTAAGGAGCAGCCGCAGAAAAAGATAGGAAAGGGCATACCGCACAAGAAAGAACACCACGCCGGCCAGATAGAGAACGAACAGCCAGTCCGTGGGACTTTCCGGCCTTCCCGCAAGCCACGGAAGCCCCAAAGATATCCGCACAGGGACGTAAGCCGTGGAAAACCGGGAGGACAAAAGCGGTTCCGCACCGTCCTGCAACGTCTGAAGGAGGACGGCCGGAACCGTCAGCAGATACCGTCCCGTCCAGCCTGCCGGTACCAGAAGACGTACAAAAAACAGGCTCCAGATGCCGTACTGCCATCGCGGCGACAGCTTATCGGCCAGCAGCCGTTTCAAAATCAGAAGAAACAACGCCGCCCAGGAAACCTCCATGGTCTGCAGAAGAAATTCCCAGATATTTTTCATCCGTTCCCCTTTCTGACGCAGTTACTGCGTCGATAATGGTAGATTTGGAAGCTGATCGTCAGACCTCCATGTCGTCCAGCATCTGCCGCAGTTTTTTCCGCTCCTCCGGGGAAATCTTTGACTCCTTAAGAAAAGCGCAGATCAGCTCTCCCGCGGCGCCTTTGTAAACCTTGCTGAGCAAAGACGAACGCTCCGCCCTGGCGCAGACTTCCCGGCTGACACCAAAATAGTACCGGTGAGGCGCGGCGGATTTGTCGATACGCACCAGTCCCTTTTTCTCCATTCTCGTAAGGTAAGTGTAAACCGTATTCTGCCGCCATCCCATAGAGTCTGCAAGCAGCCGGGAAATCTCCCCCAGCGCACAGCCGTTTTGCTCCCACAAAACCTCCATAACCGCCCATTCTGCTTCTGATAACGTGTTCATAAAGAAACCTCCCTACAACTGTAGTTTTCTAATTCCATACTACACCTGTAGGGAGGTATTGTCAACCATTAAATGCTGCAGTCAAGTTTTCTCAGCTGCGCTTTTGCGTCCTCATATCCGAAAAACTGGATCGGATGGATTCCGAATGCCGCGGCGGCATCCACGTTTTCCTTTCTGTCATCGATAAAAACCGTACGCTCCGGCGCCAGCTGGAACAGTTCGATGAGCTTACGGTAAATATCCGGCTCCGGTTTCACCATCTTATAACGGAAAGAAAACAAAGTCCCGTCCATCAGCGGAAGAAAATCCATCCGGTCCCTGGTTTTTTCAAAAAGAAATTCCGAATAATTGGACAGGATCAGAACCCGGTACCCACGCTCCTTCAGCGAACGCACCCAGTCCACTGCATAAGGAAACAGATGGATACAGTCCTCACACCCGTCAAATACAGTCCGGATCTCCCGCTCATACTCCGGCGCATTGCGGATACAGTCCGCCACTGCCTCCTCCAGAGAAATCGTTCCACGATCCAGAGAATTCCACACCGGATTGCGAAACACAACGTTCGCCACAGCCTCCCGCACCTCACTGGAGAAACCAAGTCCCTCCAGATATCCCATATAATCCCAATCCACAAGAACATTTCCCACGTCAAATACGATCGTATCTATACAGTCTGTCTTTCTCAGCATAAAACTCATTCCTCCTTCTTACCATCCTTTTTGTCAGCGCCCCTGCCCCGCAGCACCTTAGCCACCAGCAGCATAACATAAATAAAAACAGGAACAACGATGGCGCAAAACAACGAAGCCGCCAACGCCTGCCCCGCCCACGGCGCGTCAATAAAAGAAAAAACCAAAGCCGCCACCACAAACCCCAGCAAAACCACGATCGCCGCCATCGCACCAATCCTTTTCAACATTTCTCATTCACCTCATTTCCTATAAGTACAATTTCGCACATTCATACATCATAAAGATGTCGGGGCGGAACCCTTCCGCGGCTACCAGCTTTTGACCCCGGCATCATCCTAAAACATAAAACAGCCAGCGTGTGTTTGAAAATTCTCAACTACAGACACTTCTACTCTAACACAGATTCACTCCTAACGCCACTCTTTTCCCGCTCCATCCCGCCCATCCTATATTATTCACCGTAACTATCCAGCCAGCTGAGCAGTTACGGCATCCATCCATTGATAATCGCCTTGCGATGGGCCGGATGCCCACAGGCCCGAAAGGTAGGAAACCAGCCTGGCAAACTCTCTGTTTCCACGCTTTCGGAATTGTGGTAGAATGAAAGTAATAAAAAAGTAAATGAACAAAATCGCAGGCCGTCGCGCAGCGATTTTGTTCATTTGGGATTTGCAGGAGAGAATACGATATGAATTTAACATACAAGAAAGCAACGCTTGAAGATATAGATCTATTAACAGAAACAAGAATAGAGGTATTAAGAGCAGCGAATAAACTTTCTGTTGATACTGATATGAGTGAAGTTGAAAAACAATCTTATAATTATTATCAAAAAGCTCTTGGTAATGGCTCGCATATTGCATATTTGGTTTTTGATGAAAATCGTTTTGTAGGGGCTGGTGGTGTTAGTTTTTTTCAGGTAATGCCGACTTACCACAATCCAAGTGGAAACAAGGCTTATATTATGAACATGTATACGAATCCTGAATATAGAAGATTGGGAATTGCTTACAAAACATTAGATATGCTGATTAGAGATACTAAAAGCAAGGGTATTACAGCTATTTCATTAGAAGCAACTGATATGGGGCGGCCATTGTATGAAAAGTATGGATTTGTAACAATGAATGATGAAATGGAATTACCAGAGAGATAGCAAAGCCAGCCGATCCAGTCAACGGTCAAACTCTTATTACTTTCGTGCCACCGCCTGTCCCCACGCACCTCATTTTTTCGAAACCGTCACCCACAACAAATCGCCAAAGAAGGCAACCAGAAAGCAGGCCAGGGCCGGCGGCTTGTGTGTCTGGCGGGCATCTGTGGGGAGGTGAGAAAATCTTAGCGTCCCGCAGGCGTTCCGGACGGGGCAGACGAAGGACTTCATGTCCTGAGCCTGAGGCGCGCTGAACCGGGAAATCATAAAGATTTCCTGGTGAATCGCGCCGGTCCCCGTCCGGAACGCCTGCGGGACGCTTAGATTTTCCGCCTCCCCACAGCGCCGCCAGACACACAAGCCGCCGGCCCTGGCCTGCTTTCGTCCGCCTTCCACACATAAAATTTAGAAAAAATTAATTACAAGAACATTGAATTTCCCGCATAAACGCGCTACAGTATTAGGTATAATAAAATGAAGGATGTGTAAACAATATGAACAAACTCAGAGACTGGCTGTCAAACCTCATGTACGGCCGATATGGCATGGACCCGCTGGGAAACTTTTCCCTGTGGACTGCAGTGATCCTTATGGTGATCGGACTGTTCACCAGGAGCAATCTGATCTACTTTCTGTCGGTAGCGCTTCTTGTATGGTGCTACTTCCGCATGTTTTCCAGAAACCACTCCAAACGCCTGGCGGAAAACGACAAATTCATGGAACTGAAAGACCGGGTAATCGGCATCTTCCGCGGCGGCTCACGGACCCACAAAGACAAAAATTATGCTTATTTCCGCTGCCCCCACTGCCGGCAGAAGGTCCGGGTGCCGAAAGGAAAAGGAACCATTGAGATCCGCTGTCCGAAATGCAGTACAAAATTCATCAAACGCACCTGAAAGGGAATGAATACCACATGTTTGGATATGTTACGGTCAGAAAAGACGACCTGAAGATCAAGGACTATGATAAATATCACGCGTATTACTGCGGCGTCTGTCAGGATCTGAAAGAATCCTACGGATTCAAGGGCCAGGCGACGCTTACATATGATATGACGTTTCTGGCGATCCTGCTGACGGGCCTGTACGAGGACCGGACAGTGAGGGAAGAACACCGCTGCATCGTACATCCGGGGCAAAAGCATGTGTGCCTGCGCAACGAGTTTACCCGTTATGCGGCGGATATGAATATACTGCTCGCCTACTACAACCTTCTGGACGACTGGGAGGATGAAAAAAAGCACGCGGCCCTGGCCGGCGCGAAGGCGCTTCAGAGATCTTCCCGGAAGGTGGCGGAAAAGTACCCCCGCCAGACCCAGGCGGTAAAAACGTATCTGAAAAAAATCCACAGCTGTGAGGCGGAAAACTCCAGAAATCTGGATGAGGCCGCAGGGTACACAGGCGAGGTGCTGGCGCAGATCTATCAGCTGCGGGATGACATCTGGAAGGAAGAGCTGGGACGGCTGGGATTTTACATTGGAAAATACATTTATCTGATGGACGCCTACGAGGATGTGGAAAAGGATAAAAAAACGGGAAATTACAATCCTCTGATCTTTCTCCAGGAGACCGGAGAGTTTGAGGAAACGGTGGAGAAGATTCTGCTGATGATGACCGCGGAGGCCTCCAGAGCGTTTGAGAAGCTTCCGATACTGGAAAATGTAGACATTTTGAGAAATATATTGTATGCTGGTATCTGGACAAAATATGAAATGCTCAAACGCAAACGCGAAAGTGAAGATGAGGAGAAGAAACATTGATGACAGATCCATATGAGGTGCTGGGGGTATCCCGGGACGCCAGCACGGAGGAAATAAAAAAAGCCTACCGTAAGCTGAGCCGCCAATACCATCCCGACGCCAATATCAATAATCCCAAGAAAGCAGAGGCAGAGGAAAAGTTCAAGCAGGTCCAGCAGGCTTATAAACAGATCATGGAGGAGAAGGAAAACGGCGGTTCCTCCTACAGCCAGAGCGGTTACGGAGGCGGCAGCTATGGAAATCCCTACGGAAGCGGCTATGGCGGTTATGGAAGCGGCGGTTACCGCGGCAGCTACGGCGGCTATCAGGGAGGCAGCAGCGAGGACGCGGAGCTTCGGGCGGCCGCGAACTTTCTGAACAATATGAGATATCAGGAGGCTATGCGTGTCCTGGACAATATTTCCCGCCGCAGCGCTCAGTGGTACTATCTCCACGCTGTGGCCAACGCAGGTCTTGGCAACAATATCAGCGCCGTGCAGGATGCCCAGACGGCGGTAAACATGGAGCCTGACAATATGCAGTACCGGCAGCTTCTGTCCCAGCTTCAGGGCGGCGGCCGGTGGTACACGGATATGGGCCAGGGTTACGGCTACGAGCGCACCGGAACCGATATGGGAAAATGGTGCTGCGAATGTCTGGCCATCAACGCGTTGTGCAACTGCTGCTGTTACGGCGGCAGAGGATTCTATTGCTGCTGACAGGAAGCAGGAGCAAGACGGGGAATGCAGGAGAATGACCGGAAGATATGTGCAGCTATTCAGCCATTAAAAATCGCTTTCTGGTGGACCGGACGCCTGCAGGAACCATGTTTTCATGCGGTCTGTGCAGTAAATTCACAGACCTGGCTGATTCGTACAGATATATTCCATATAAAATTTTTTTGAAAACTGCATAAAAGCCGGGGAGAGGGACATAATAGAGAATGTCCACTGGATCCCCCTCCAGGGACACTTCACCAAAGATAACTTTGAAATACTTATCCTCCCCTTTTAAGAAAGGCGTGCCGCATGAGGGAAAATCCCCGTGGGGCGCGCTTTTTCTTTATCAAACGTATGAGTAGTTACACAGGAGGTTACATATGGCACAATTCGACGTTTACAGCACATCCGTGCAGAACATTATCAGCTGGATTAAATCCGGGGAAGTCGCTATTCCGGAGATCCAGCGTCCTTTTGTCTGGGATGCTTCAAAAGTACGCGATCTTCTGGACTCGCTCTATAAAGGGTTTCCTGTCGGCTACATTATCGTATGGAAAAACCCGGATGTGAAGCTGAAAGACGGTTCCGTCTCATTGGGAAAGAAGATCCTGATCGATGGCCAGCAGCGGGTGACGGCGCTGCAGGCTGCCATTGCCGGCATGATGGTCACGGACGCCACTTACAGGAAAAAGCATATCCGGATCGCGTTCAATCCCCAGACGGAATCCTTTGAGGTGCTGAATCCGGCGATTGAGAAGGACAGCAAATGGATACCGGATATTTCCCGGATTTTTGATCCGGCTTTCGAAGAGTTTCAGTTTATCATCCAATATTGTCAGGAAAACGGCCTTTCCGGTCAGGAAGGAAGTATCTCCAGAGTTATTTCTAAATTGAAGAAGATCATTGATATCAATCTGGGGGTAACAGACCTGAACCAGAGCCTGACGATCGATGAGGTGACAGACATCTTTATCCGGATCAATTCCCAGGGAGTCGTTCTGTCCCAGGCCGACTTCGCCATGTCGAAAATCTCCGCGGATGACAGATACGGCGGCAACGAGATTCGGAAAATGATCGACTATTTCTGTCATTTTATGCAGCGTCCCGCTGATTATGAGATGATCGCGTCCAATGATACGGAATTTGCGAATAGTGATGCCATGCAGAAGATCCAATGGGTGGTGGATGAGACAGAGGATATCTATGTGCCTGCTTATACGGATGTACTGAGGGTTTCGTTTACCCACAAATTCAAGCGCGGCAAGATCGCCGACCTGGTAAGTCTTTTGTCCGGGCGTGATTTTGAGACCAGGGAGAATCTTGAAAGCATAGCCGAAGATTCGTTCGCTAAACTCCGGCAGGGCGTCGAGGCGTTTGTGAGCGAAACAAATTTCAAGAGGTATCTCATGATCGTCAAGTCTGCCGGTATCGTGGATCCTTCTCTGGTACGGTCACAAAACGTCCTGAATTTTGGATATATTCTGTATCTCACGCTGAAAGACCAGCAGATGGAGCCGGCAGTGACAGAGAAGCTGGTGCGGAAATGGATCGTGCTGTCCATGCTGACCGGCCGCTATTCCGGCTCTCCGGAGTCGGCATTTGACTATGACATCAAACGTTTTTCGGAGCAGGATCCGGTACAGTTTGTCAAAAATACGGAGAAAGGTGAACTGTCGGATGCATTCTGGAGCACAGTCCTCGTACAGAGGCTGGATACTTCCGTTGCCAGCAGTCCCTATTTCCATGTGTTTCTGATGGCGCAGGTGAAGGCTGGTGCAAGAGGTTTCCTGTCGGAGCAGATCACCGTGCAGTCGCTGATCGAGCAGCGGGGAGATATCCATCACATCTTCCCGAAAAAGTATCTCCGGAAAAACGGCGTAAATAATCGCAAGGACTATAACCAGATCGCGAACTATGTTTACACCCAATCCGAAATCAACATCAAGATCAAGGCGGACGCTCCCTGCGAGTATATGGCTTTGATGAAGGCGCAGATTTCCGGTGACGGACTGCATTATGGCGGTATCACAGACGAGGATGACCTGAAGCGTAATCTGGCGGAAAACTGTGTTCCGGAAGAATTTATGGACATGGATATCCGGGGGTACACGGAGTTTTTGGAGAAACGCCGCAGTTTGATGGCGCGGTTTATGCGCGCATATTATGAGGAATTGGATTAAAAGGAGATCTGGACCCCAAAGAGATAAAAAAGGGCGCGCCACGAAGAAAAATCCTCGTGGCGCGGCCCTTCTTTTTTCGAACACCTTGAACGCGTGCCTGGTACCCCGTATATTAAATATCCAAAATTCATTTTGCAATCTGCACGCTTCACTTCGGGATCAGTTTGCCCCAAGATCAGTCAGTGCAGTCCGCTGCGTTATGATAACTTTTAATATTTGCATCTGGTATATCGTTATGGGGCCAGCCGCCGCTCTTATCATGCTTCCGGATATCTAAGACCGAATCCGGAGCGGTAATAGTTGCCGTCCGCGTCGCAGTATGCGTAGCTGCCGCCTTTGACGTTGGCAAGGATTTCCGGAGCGATATACTGGTCCTTGTCGTATCCGGGAACATCGTTGGGGGATGCGCAGACCTCGCGCATCACGCCGTCGATCTCCTTTTCGGAAATGGCGATCACGTCCATGGAGGATACCATGGTCAGGCTCATCTTTCCGGTGGGGTTCCAGCTGCCGGACAGCACGTCCATCTGGGCGTTCAGCGCATTGTTCATAGCCACCGGGGAAACGGTGTACTGGAAGGTAAGACCGTCCACATACGGCTCCAGCCGGTCAAGAATCCACGGGTTGCAGACAACGCAGGTGGCGATCACCTTTCCGCCGGCAGCGTGAACTTTCCCGGCCAGCTGCGGGATCTGATCGACGCCGCGCAGGGTGTATACCGGAATCTGGCGGCCGGTCTTCTTCTGGCTTCTGTTGACCTCACGCTCGTCCACCAGTTCTCCGTCCACCAGCTCCAGCACAGGCATGGCCGACTGATGGAACACGATATTGTTCTGCTTCGGCCATACATGAAGGTAAGCGTAATCACAGGCCTCCGGCGTGTCCACCACCTGGTAGCCTCTGGAGGTAAACATATCCGCCAGCTGGCTACGGAGTGCGTCGTTGCCCGCGTCTCCCGCTACGCCGGCGCCCATGGACTGGGCGAGAGCTGCTCCCGCGTCGTCACCGGAGAAAACAGCGATATAAACGCGGCGGCCTTTTTCCATCGGCAGCACGCCGCCGTGGTTTTTGGCCAGGACAACTTCCTTCTGGCAGGCTTTGTAGGCGGCCTTTTTCGCGTTCTCAAAATTTTCAGAGCGAACGCGGTCAGCGTCGTCCGGATCCAGATAAGGATTGTCCACACGTTTCTGACGGAACAGACTGAGCAGACGGCGGTAGTTGGCCCGGTCCAGGTCCTCCTTGGGCAGATATCCCTGCTCCACCGCCGCGACAATATTTTCGGAATCGGAATTTCCGCCGATTACGTCGGTGCCTGCGGAGATGGCCTTCGCGTAGCGCTCCGGAACAGACAGCTGCTCCACGCCGTAGATCTGCACGGTAGTGATGCCGGAGTCAGAGTTTACATAACCGTCGAATCCCATGTTGTCTCTCGCCAGATCGGTGATCAGCTCTTTGGAGTAGGCAGACGGAACTTCCTCCGTGGAGGTCAGCTTTCCGCGGTAATACTGAGGAACACTGCGGCCGTCGGTGGCTACACGGGAATAATCCGGCATGATTGCCGAAGCGTTGCTGTCAAAGGCAGCCTGGAACGGCGGCAGGTGGTATTTTTCCATGGAACCCTGGGTAGGATAAAGGCGCCACTGGCCGATGGGCAGATGTGGCTCAAAGCCGTTCTCCGCAGGGCCGTCGCCGGGGAAATGCTTGACCGTCAGCACAACGGAGCCTTCGTTCAGACCGTCGGCGCCATTCTGATAGCCTTCCACCAGAGCTTTGGTGATACCGGCGGTGATCTCCGGACGCTCGCCGTAGGTTCCGCTGTTTCTCGGCCAGCGGGGGTCTGTGGACACGTCCACCTGTGGTCCGTACATGATATTCAGGCCGCAGGCCTTCATCATCTTCCGGTCCGTGTCCGCCATTTCGCTGACCATATCGAAGTTTCCGTCGCCCAGGCAGGCCGCGCCCATACCCAGGAAATCCGGATAGCCGATGTTGATGGGATTGGTGTGCAGTGAATAAGGGATCGCCACGCCGCCCTGGCAGGCTTCATACTCCAGCATCTGAGTACCGATGTTGTGATAGAGAGCCGCTACGCCGGCCTCGGCGCGCATCTCGCCCCGGTAAACGCCGGCAGTCAGCTTCCGCTTCAGCACATCCTCGTCGTCACAGCGCATGGAGATGCCGGGAAGGGGCGAGGCCGGTTCCGGTTCCTCCGGATCATATCGTTTGAAAATTTTTCCAGGAACAATGTTGCCGTTTTCGTCCTTGGCGTCCTCGCGGGAAAAAGACAGCGGGTTGTTCCACAGTGTATTCAGCACCAGTCCGGCCTGCTGGTTCAGAGGCAGATGAGCCACCATGTCTCTGGCCCGGGTTTCGTCGTCGTTGCGCCAGTCCTCATAGGGTGAGAGAACGCCGTCGTTGTCCATATCTTTGAAAAACAGCCCGTCCTTTACAATGACACCGCAGGTGGTGACTCCGATGGTAGGGCCGTCGGGATTGTGGAACAGCACAGGTTCCAGGTAAAAGTCGTTGATGGACTCCCCTTCCTCCAGCTGGTAGGGTGCGGGAATATAACCGTCTTTCAGCGGGGAGGTAAGGTAGTCGTCTAATACAATTTTTTTCATGTGATTCTCCTTTCCAGTGATATATTTTACTATAACACATCTTGTCGCTTAAAACAAACAAAAACAGGCAAAAAGGGTTTTGAGGTCCGTAACAGTTCAGCGTTGCTGAACTGTTACGGACTTTTTGAATTTTTCTTTGAATGTATTGACGGATATACTTCTTTAGAAGTATAATATAACCGAGATAGATCTGCGGAAGTATGGAGGATAACAAAATGAGCAAACGAATCTTATATCACGGTTCGTCAGATATTATTCAAACACCCGTATTTGGAAAAGGCAAATCATATAATGACTACGGAAAGGGCTTTTATTGCACCGAGCATTTGGAGCTTGCAAAAGAATGGGCTTGTACCGAAGGTACGGACGGATACGTAAACAAATATGAAATTGATACGGCCGGTCTCTCTGTCCTCAATCTATCCGCCGATGAATACACCATTTTGCATTGGCTGGCTCTTCTGATGAAGTACCGCAAGTTCCGTGTCTCCACCCCCGTCATGAAGCGTGGTGCGGATTGGCTAAAAGAGCATTTCCTCATTGATTTGGCACCTTATGATGCTGTTGTGGGCTATCGTGCGGACGATTCCTACTTCTCTTTTGCAAGAGCATTTGTGAACAACGAAATTTCTCTCACGCAGCTTTCCTACGCTATGCGCCTTGGCAAGCTCGGTGAACAGTTCGTTCTGAAAAGCCCGGCAGCATTTGAAAAAATTCAGTTCGTTTCTTATGAGATTGCAGATAATACCCAGTATTACGCAAAAAGAAAAGCTCGTGATGATGAAGCAAGAGCCGCTTTCCGTGCAGAGCTTGAACGGGACGATTTGGAAGGCTTGTATGTGAGAGACATTATCCGTGAGGAGGTGCAGCCGGATGATCCACGCTTACGATAATCAATATCTTGATGATGCCATGAAGTGCTTAGGCGAAGCTATGGACTATGCTGTTAATAGCTGTCAGATAGAGATGGATGAGTTTCTGAATTTGTTTATTGGTACGGGCTATGCAGAACAGTTTGCCGCCGGTGTTCCCAAATATGTGTCTGGTGTATCCGGCACGGAGCTTGTTATGGATGTTCTGACAAAATCCGGCACGGATATAGATTTTCCGCAAGCACAGATTGACTACGATTATTCACCTCAGTATTGGTGTGGCTGGATCCTCGCTTATTATCAATGGTACACGGGACGCAGCTTCAAGGAAATACAGAAGCATATTACCATGCAGGAGATTGAAAAGCTTTATCCTGCTTTGCATGAAGCATCCGAAAAGAAATTTGTTGACATTATCAATCGTAAAATACGTAAGAAGAATCTTCCAACCCGCTTACAAGCACTGCGTAAAATCAGCGGATATTCACAGAGAGAACTTGCAGAAAAGGTGGGTGTCAATCTGCGTACTTTACAGCAGTACGAAATTCGTGCCAAAGACATCAACAAGGCGGCAGGTGCTACACTGCTCTCTCTTTCCAAGGCGCTTGGATGCCATGTTGAGGATTTGCTGGAGTATGACAGTAGCGAGATTGAGGATAATGAAATTTAAGGGTTAGATAAACTGCATCCCAAAGACCTCACGCGCTCATCCCACCGCAGCCAAAACCAGAAAGCGAAGCGGGGCCGGCGGCGTGGGAGGCTGGCGGGCATCTGTGGGGCGGCGAGAAAATCTTAACGCGCCGGAGACGTTCCGGACGGGGCAGGCGAAGGACTTCATGTCCTGAGCCTGAGGCGCACTGAACCGGGAAATCATAAAGATTTCCTGGTGAATTGCGCCGGTCCCCG
>JAGHIA010000117.1 GCA_017887445.1 Fusicatenibacter sp. | reverse complement strand
CTTCAGCGCCGGGTCATGGAGGAGGCGGAGTGGAAGATTCTGCCAAAGGCCATTGACCTGATTGCCAATGGAAGGGTTTCTGTTGTGGATGGACATGTGAGAATCTCGTAATGTTACGATTCACAGTAACCGCAAACACTTGCGGTTTGCGGCGTGAGAATGTGATTCAGGTGTAAGCGGCTCCCATCCGCGAAGCGGATTTTCATTGGAGCCGCGAAGTTACTGTGAACGACTGTGAACAGTAATCTTGTAACAGTTCGACTGGCTGAACTGTTACAGCATCTCCGAAATACGAAGAAGGGTAACTATTCAGCCAGCTGAATAGTTACGAAGAAGGAGCAGATAGCGATGAAAATATTAGTTGTTGGAAGCGGCGGCAGGGAGCATGCCATTGTGTGGAAAATCGCCCAGAGTCCCAAGGCGGAGAAAATTTACTGTGCGCCGGGCAATGCGGGAATCGCGGAGTATGCGGAATGTGTGGATATTCCGGCTATGGATTTTGAGCGGCTGGTGGCGTTCGCGAAGGAAAAGGAGATCGACCTGACAGTGATCGGTATGGATGATCCGCTGGTAGGGGGAATCGTGGACGTGTTTGAAAAAGAAGGACTGCGTGTTTTCGGCCCGAGAAAGAACGCGGCGATTCTGGAAGGTTCCAAAGCATTTTCCAAAGATCTGATGAAAAAATATCAGATCCCCACGGCTGCCTATGAGACATTCTCCGACCCGGACGCGGCGCTGGCGTATCTGGAGACAGCCAGATTCCCCATCGTTCTGAAGGCGGATGGACTGGCGCTTGGCAAGGGCGTTCTGATCTGCGGTACGCTGGAAGAAGCGAAGGAAGGCGTGAAGACCATCATGCTGGACAAGAAATTCGGAACCGCCGGCAACGAGATGGTAATCGAGGAGTTTATGACGGGGCGTGAGGTTTCCGTGCTGTCCTTTGTGGACGGAAAGACGATCAAGACCATGAGTTCCGCGCAGGATCACAAGCGCGCCGGAGACGGCGACACGGGACTGAATACCGGAGGAATGGGAAACTTTTCCCCGAGTCCGTTTTATACAGAAGAAGTTGACGCGTTCTGTCAGAAATATATTTATCAGGCGACGGTGGACGCTATGGCTGCGGAGGGCAGACCGTTCCAGGGCGTGATTTTCTTTGGCCTGATGCTGACGGAGGATGGCCCGAAGGTGCTGGAGTATAACGCGCGTTTCGGCGACCCGGAGGCTCAGGTAGTTCTTCCGAGAATGAAGACCGATATCATCGACGTGTTTGAGGCATGTATCGACGGAAGTTTAGACCAGGTAGACCTGCAGTTTGAGGACAACGCCTGTGTATGTGTAGTGCTGGCTTCCGACGGATATCCGGTAGCTTATGAAAAAGGCTATCCCATCCAGGGACTGGAAAAGTTCAGGAACACGGACGGTTATTACTGTTTCCATGCGGGAACCAAATTCCAGGACGGCCAGATCGTCACAAACGGCGGCCGGGTGCTGGGAATTACCGCACTGGGAAAAGACTTAAAGGAAGCCCGCGCCAATGCTTATCAGGCGGTGGACTGGGTAGGATTTGACAACAAATATTACCGTCACGATATCGGAAAAGCCATCGACGAAGCGCCGGAAAAATAGGAAAAATCCTAAAGATCCAGCCGGTTCAATGGCTGCGGCAATTTATCGTAACGATTCAGCGTAGCTGAACTGTTACGAACCGTTACAATTTGTCAGACAGGCAGAATATAATCAGGAGGTTCTCTGTGCGGGGAACCTCCTTTTTAAAAATATTCCGCATTCCACAGCGTAAAGGGAGGCGCTGCCAATGAGAAAAACAAGATCTTTACTGAAAAAAAGCATGGTGTTCCTTTGCTTCAGCGTTCTTTTGATGGAGATGACTGTCTTAAAAGTGTCCGCAAACTCCGCCCAATACTACTGGTCAGGCACAACGGCGTCGGGAGCCATTGTCACCGACGATACCTGTCCCGTGATTGTGGAAAAGGAGAAGCTGACCTTTGTGCTTGAGGAATTTCCAAAGTATTACAGCCAGTTGGAAGAGTATCTGGATTACAGCGGAAACGTAACGGCAGAATATACCTTTTGCAATCCGGCGGACTATAAGGTAAGCACAACGCTGGTCTTTCCATTCGGCACGATTCCCGATTATGGCGTTCATTATGACAGGAAAACCGGCGAGATGGCCGTAAACGAGGATACGGAAAAATACAAGATTACAGTTGACGGAGCAGAGGTTGAAAAAACACTGCGCCACACCCTGTCTCTGCCAGGCGCCCAGTTTGAACTGGAGAAGGATATGGCCCTGCTGCAGGACACTTACCTGGAGGATTCGTTTTATTCACCGGATCTGCCGGTCACCCGGTATACCTATCTGGCGCAGAATGTAGACACGGAAACCTATGACGCGGCAACTGCGGCTTTCGTTGTCTCAGCGGATCCGGAAAAGACCAAGGTTTTGATGGAGGATCAAAACGGCGGAAAAAAGCTGGAAGACGGAGTCCGGCTGGAAAGCTGGGTTCATGAGGAAACATTTACCGTAAATGTGATCGGAGAACCATTCAGCCAGATGCCCGAGTGGAAATTTTATGAAGACGGCGCCTGCGAAAAAGAGATCGGCGGCGCCATGACTCTGGTCAGCACGGAAGCCGTAACCCTCAAAGAGTTTACCCTTTCCCAATACGATGAAACCTCCGGAATCCTGGAACACGACTGGTACAACGCAGTGGTAGAATCCATGAAAGAGCTGGAATGGTCCTCCGGCGCAATCTTCGGCGGCGATTTTCAATTTGACGTTTCCGACCGGCTCATGCGCTGGTATGAATACCAGATCACCCTGGAGCCAGGCGAAAAAGCCGTAAATACTGTAACCGCACCCATTTACCCCTCCTTCCGCACAGACTACGAGCCGCCGATCTACCAATACACCTACCTGCTCACCCCTGCCCAAAGCTGGGCGTCGTTCGGCACACTGGATATCAGCATACAGACACCCTACTACATGACAGAAGACGGCCTGGGAACTTTCGAACCCACTTCTTCCGGCTACGAATGCCACCTGTCCAGCCTGCCGGAGGAAGAACTCACCTTCACCCTCAGCACAAACACAGAGCCGTCTGCCCCTGCACATTTTAATACCTTCCCAATGGGTACAGTTTTTGTGACCGTTCTGATCCTGCTCACTGTGCTTATACTGGTAATAACAGCTGCACGGGCAAAAAGAAAGAAAAACAAAGAGCGAAACCCGCTCTAAAAGAAAACAGATAAAAGTTCAGATTACAGGTAGGAACAACACAAATAGATAGAATAAGATGCAGCCAATACAGCGAAAAGCATACACCGCATATAACAACTGTTCAACCGCCCAGAATACTTTTTAGATTTTATAGAAAAACCATATATCACATAAGACAACCAGAAAGCGGCGAGGGGCAGACGGCGTGCGGGGCGCGGCAGGGGCAAGACCAGGGGCGGCATATGTAACTGGCGGGCATCTGCGGGGATGCGAGAAAATCTTAACGTCCTGGAGACGTTGCGGACGGGGCAGAACCCGGACTACCTGTCCGGGTTCTGAGGCGCACTGAGACGGGAATGCATCAGGCATTCCTGTCGAATTGCGCCGGTACCCGTCCGCAACGCCTCCAGGACGTTTTGATTTTCCGCACCCCCGCAGTCGCCCGCCAGTTACATATGCCGCCCCTGGTCTTGCCCCTGCCGCGCCCCGCACGCCGTCTGCCCCTCGCCACTTTCGTCCGGCTTTTAAGTGTCCGGTTTTCCCCTTAACAGTTGACTTTTCCCAGCCACAGAAGTATACTGGTTTACTGTATCATGTGAACGGATGACGCTACAAAAAGTGCCAATGGAGGAAACCGATGGAAGAACTATTCGCTTTACAGGGAAGCATATTTCTGCTGATGCTGGCAGGACTGGTCATGAAAAAAACAGGAATCGTGGGCGCCACAGGCCAGAAAAACATGACCGACCTGGTGCTCAACCTGATACTGCCCTGCAACATTATCCGATCCTTTCAGATAGAGTTTTCCTGGGAGACCATGCATTCCTTCGGGACGATTCTGGTCGTGTCCATCTGCATCCAGCTGGGATGTATGCTTTTGGGAAAGCTTCTGTTCGGAAGAATGTCACGAAACAAGTGGAAATGTCTGTATTATGGGACCGTCTGCTCCAACGCAGGATTCCTCGGCAATCCCATCGCTGAGGGAGTGTTCGGTTCCCAGGGTCTGGCGCTGGCGTCGATTTATCTGATCCCTCAGCGGATCGTCATGTGGTCCTCGGGAATTTCCGTGTTTTCCGGCACCAGGGACATAAAGGCGCTGGTGAAGAAGGTACTGACGCACCCCTGTATCATCGCCTGTTTTATCGGGATTTTTCTGATGCTGACCCAGCTTCCGCTTCCGGGAATGGCGCAGTCTGCGGTCAATTCCCTGGCCAACTGCAACACAGCCATGTCGATGATGGTAGTGGGAATGATTCTGGCCGATCTGAAGCTGCGGGAGATGGCGGACCGGACGGTGATGCTCTATTCCGCGGTACGGCTGATCCTGATCCCGGTGCTGGTGTGGATCCCCTGCACACTGCTGGGACTGGACGAGATGGTTACCGGAGTGTCTGTTCTGCTGGCGGCCATGCCGGCCGGAGCGACGACAAGTATTCTGGCAGCCAAGTATGACTCGGACCCGGGATTTGCCACGAAGATGATCATTATGTCCACGCTGGCTTCCATATTTACTACGCCGGTCTGGAGTTTTCTGCTTGGATAACAGCAGGGGAATGTGGTATAATCTTATTATGACGATTGGGCGCACGATGCATGGACAGTTACGACGGTTCAGCTGCAAACGCTGGCATGTCAAGACATGTATTTCTGTGCGCCTTTTCTGCAGAAGCGTTATTCTTGAATGAAAATAACGGTAAAAGAGGAAAAGACTTTGACAGAAGAACGGAGGGGTTGCATGGAGGAAAAGCTTCGCTGCAAAATGTCTCTGAAACTCTGGAAGGAGGACAAGGTGTTCGGGCCGGGGATCTGCCAGCTGCTGATGAAAATTGACGAGACAGGTTCCATGCACCAGGCGGCTGCAGCCATGGGACTGGCTTACAGCAAGGCCTGGAAGATGATGAAGACCACGGAGCAGGGTCTGGGATTTGCGCTGACGGAGCGTGTCAGCGGAGGCCGTCAGGGCGGAGGCTCCCAGGTAACAAAGGAGGGCCGGCAAATGATGGAGCGTTATCTGGCTTTCGAGCAGGAAGCCAGCCAGGCGGTGGACGAATTGTTTGAAAAATATTTTGGAGAATATTTGTAGGATGATGTCAAGGTCAAAATCCGGCGCCCGCAGATGGGTTCTGAAAATTCACACGGTTTCGGAACCCAAGAACCTCTAAGCTTTCAGAAATTTGCTAGAGTGTGTTTGAAAATTGCTTTCTGCAAGATGTGCGTCACAGTTTGTGGGGAATTTGTTCCAAAATCGGGAGGCGTAGCGGGCTACGCTGACTGATTTTGGGGCAAATTCCACGCAAAGTGGGG
>JAGHIA010000116.1 GCA_017887445.1 Fusicatenibacter sp. | reverse complement strand
TCAGCAGGATTTTGGTCGAAAGCGGACGAAAGTGGCGGAGCGCAGGCGGCATGGGTGTCTTGGGGACTGCTGCGAAGAGGCGGAAACTCTAAACGTGCCCAGACCCCGCCGGCCGGGGCAGGCGAAGGACTGCCAGTCCGGAGCCTGAGGAGCGCTGAACCGGGAATGCATCAGGCATTCCTGGTGAATCGCTCCGGTACCCGGCCGGCGGGGTCTGGGCACGTTTAGAGTTTCCGCCTCTTCGCAGCAGTCCCCAAGACACCCATGCCGCCTGCGCTCCGCCACTTTCGTCCGCTTTCGACCAAAATCCTGCTGAAATCGTGTTAAAAAAATCATTGACAGCCACCCCATAAAATGATAGAATGCAAACAGGTCATAACACAAAGCGAGGAAGAGGAGTATTACACCGGATACCGGTTGCCAGAAAGCTGCTGGTTGATGCGAAGCAGCAGAAGGGTCCGATGGAACTGACCTTGGAGCGGCTGCCTGAAATCCTTTCGGGAGAGTAGACGCAGACGGAGTCCCACCGTTACAGGGGAAGGATATAAGATTTCCAGTAAATCCGTATCTGATGAGTGTGCAGAAAAACTGCAAAGAAGAGTGGTACCGCGTGAGAATCGTAGTCTTTCGTCTCTTGTATACATTATGAGAAATGTATGAGAGCGGAAGGCTTTTTTGTTTGTGAAATTACCCATACAGGCATCGGCAGCCGCGGGATTCACAGGCGCGGAAAAGGAAATTGTCGCTTTGGCGGCCAAAACAGAGCGTTCGGGAACGGAACGCGGCACAGAAATCAAAAAGCAGGAGGAAGAGAAACAATGATGAATCACAAAAAGTATCAGAGACAGTATTACATGCCGCCGGTAAAGTGCATGGACTGGGTGGAGAAAGAATATGTGGAGAAGGCGCCGGTGTGGTGCAGCGTCGATCTGCGCGACGGAAACCAGGCGCTGGTCATCCCCATGGATCTGGAGCAGAAGATTGAATTTTTCCAGATGCTGGTGAAAGTGGGCTTCAAGGAGATCGAGGTAGGTTTCCCGGCAGCTTCCGATACGGAGTATGAGTTTCTCCGTACACTGATCGAGAAAAACCTGATCCCCGACGATGTGACGGTCCAGGTACTGACCCAGGCGAGAGAGCATATTATCCGGAAAACCTTCGACGCACTGCGGGGATGCAAAAACGCCATCGTTCATGTGTACAATTCCACATCTTACGCACAGCGCCAGCAGGTATTTAAAAAATCCAAGGAGGATATCCTGAAGATCGCCGTGGAGGGCGCAAAGCTTCTGAAGGAGCTGACCGAGGAAGCGGGGGAGAATTACCGTTTCGAGTACAGTCCGGAAAGCTTTACTGGCACAGAGCCGGAATACGCGCTGGAAGTGTGCAACGCGGTTCTGGATATCTGGCAGCCGACGGCGGACCGGAAAGCAATCATCAACCTTCCCAGCACCGTGCAGCTTTCCATGCCCCATGTGTACGCCAGCCAGATCGAGTACATGAGCAAGAATCTGAAATATCGCGAGAACGTGGTACTTTCCCTGCATCCTCACAATGACCGTGGTACCGGCGTTGCGGACGCGGAGATGGGAATCCTCGCAGGCGCGGACCGTATTGAGGGAACGCTGTTTGGAAACGGTGAGCGTACCGGAAACGTGGACGTGGTAACACTGGGAATGAATATGTATATGCAGGGCGTGGATCCGGAGCTTGATTTCTCCAATATGCCGCAGATCAGCGACACCTACGAGAAACTGACCGGCATGAAGATCAACGAGCGCAGCCCCTACTGCGGCGCGCTGGTGTTCGCGGCCTTCTCCGGCTCTCATCAGGACGCCATCGCCAAGGGTATGCACTGGATCGACGAGAAGCATCCGGATACCTGGACCGTGCCGTATCTGCCCATCGACCCGACGGATATCGGAAGAAACTACGATGCGGATGTGATCCGTATCAATAGCCAGTCCGGAAAGGGCGGCGTAGGATATATCCTGGAGACGAAATACGGTCTGAATCTTCCGCCGAAGATGCGCGAGGCCATGAGTTATACCGCGAAATCCGTGTCCGACCATCTGCACAAGGAGCTGGTTCCGGAGGAGATCTTCCAGCTGTTCAAGGACACCTTCGAGAATGTGACCACTCCGTACAACATCAACGGCGTACACTTCAAACAGCTTCCGAAAGGCATGATCTCCACCCAGGTGACCTCGAACTTCGAGGGCGGCGCGTACATTACCACCGAGGCGGAAGGAAACGGCCGTCTGAACGCGGTGAGCAATGCGCTGAAGGCCGCCTACGGACTGAAATACGATCTGGTAACTTATACGGAGCACGCGCTGGAGCAGAGTTCACGGTCCAGAGCCATCGCTTATGTAGGCGTGAAAAAACCGGACGGAACACTTTCCTGGGGCGCAGGCGTTGACCCGGATATCATCCGCGCATCCATCGACGCATTGGTAACCGCCATCAATAATATGTAATAGGTAAAAAGAGTTACTGTTTACGGGGAATCCATGGACAGTAACTCTTGCAGAAAGCAATTTTTAATCATGCGCAGAAAGCCGATACAGGGAACCTAGATATCCAAGCTGGGTTCCCTGTATTTTTATCTCTTGTACAAACAGATAAGAGATGTAAAGTGACATAATAGGGGAATGACGCCGGAGGAGGCTTTGGAAGTTCCGGAGATTCCGGAGGAAAATAGATAAAGGCTGTCGGAGGTAGTCAAACAGAAAGGTTTGTGATATACTGAATAAAATTTAAACGGCAAAACATGTCCGGGATAAAGTACCCGAGGCATGTTTTTGTCGTGCTGCGAAAGCGGCGGCAAAAAGAGGGGAGAGGACGGGAGTATGATCGTTCATTATGTGGAAGTAAACAGTGGATATAAGGAGAGGATCCTGCCGGCGGAGATCAGCGATATCACCACGGCCCAGTTTCGCACCCTGCTGCCCAAAGCAGCGGAGGATATCTGTGAAATGCAGTATGGGACAGGGTTTCATCTGGAATTATTGCCGGGCGGTTATCAGGCGTATCTTTATGATCTGAGAGGAGAGGAGCCAGTGCTGTTTGCGGTCACCGCCGGGGTATGGGAGCCGGGACTGCGGCTGGAACTGTGGAAAGAATTCTGCGGATGTGTGCGGGGAGAAGAGAAATCCGGAAAGATCCTGGAGATACCTCCGGCTGTGCCTTACATTGTGGACCATGTGCTGCCCGGCAAAGTGTCCCGGACAGAGCTGACCCAGTGGAGACGCAGTTTTTCCCAAGGTCTTGGATGGACGATTTTTGGCTTCTATTGCGGCCTTTGATTTTACAGTTGTTTTTTTGGCAGAGATTCAGTATAATGAGGATAATGTTGCCAAAGAGGCCGGATGGGCGCAAAGATTTTGGTAACAGTTCAGCCTGCCACTATCCCGCGAGGTGTTTTCGCACAAAATGTGCGAAAATCCCGAGGCCTGCAGCGCGAAACTGCATGAAATGCAGTTTCTGTGCATCGCGAAGCGTGTAATGGTTCAGCAAGGCTGAACTGTTACAGATTTTGGCCCGGGCGTGCAGATTGCAGGAATGAATTTTCAAACGGTGTACTGGTATCCGCAGAGCTTTCGGAAAAATTGGCGGCGAAAATGGAGAGAAGGAGACGAGAGGTATGGAAATCTTATACAAAAGCACTCGCGGCGGCGAGCAGGGAGTGACGGCATCTATGGCGATCCTGAAAGGACTTGCGAAGGACGGAGGTCTGTTTGTCCCTGCGCAGATCCCGGCGCTGGATGTGCCAGTGGAAACGCTTGCGCAGATGAGTTACCAGGAAGTGGCCTACGAGGTAATGAGCCGTTTCTTCACAGACTTTACCGAAGAGGAACTGAAGGAATGTATTGCCAAAGCTTACGACGAAAAGTTTGATACGGAAGAGATCGCCCCCATTACAAAAGCAGAGGACGTTTACTTTCTGGAGCTGTTCCACGGCGCTACCATCGCGTTCAAAGATATGGCTCTTTCCATTCTGCCTCATCTTCTGACCACCGCGGCCAGAAAAAATCATGCGAAAAATGAGATTGTGATCCTGACGGCCACCTCCGGCGATACGGGAAAGGCAGCCATGGCAGGCTTTGCCGATGTGCCGGGAACAAGGATCATTGTTTTTTATCCCAAAGACGGCGTAAGTCCTGTGCAGGAAAAGCAGATGGTAACCCAAAAGGGAGAGAACACCTGCGTGGTCGCCATCCGCGGAAATTTTGACGATGCACAGACCGGCGTGAAAAATATTTTCAACGACAAGGCATTTGCCGAAGAACTGGCCAAGGACGGTTTCCAGTTCAGTTCCGCCAACTCCATCAACATCGGAAGGCTGATTCCGCAGGTGGTCTACTATGTTTATGCTTACGCGTCCTTGGTGCGCAATCAGGAGATCCAGAACGGCGATATTGTAAATGTAACGGTTCCCACAGGAAACTTTGGAAATATTCTTGCGGCGTTCTACGCGAAACAGATGGGACTGCCCATTGGAAAGCTGATCTGTGCGTCCAATGAGAATAAAGTGCTGGTGGATTTCTTCCGCACAGGCGTATACGATAAAAACCGCCCGTTTATCCTGACCACGTCTCCGTCCATGGATATTCTGATCTCCAGCAACCTGGAGCGGCTGATCTACTGGGTGGCGGGACAGTCACCGGAGAAAACCAAGGCGTGTATGGAACGTCTGCAGAGCAGCGGAAAATATGAGATTGACGCAGAAATGCGGGAGCAGCTGAAAGATTTTTGCGGCGATTATGCCAGCGAGGAGGAGACGGCCGCCAGGATTGCTTCCATGTACGAAAACACAGGCTATGTGCTGGATACCCACACGGCGGTGGCCGCTTCTGTCTGCGAAAAGTACCGGAAAGAAACAAAAGACGCGACACCGATGATCCTTGCGTCCACCGCGAGTCCCTACAAGTTTACGAGAAGCGTGCTCCACGCCATCGACGCGGCCGCCTACGACGGTCTTGGGGATTTTGAACAGATGGATGAGCTTTCCAGGATTTCCAATACAGAGATTCCCCGTGCCATCGAGGAAATCCGCACAGCGCCGGTGCGCCACAACACCGTGTGCGACGTGGACCAGATGGCCCAGGTGGTTAGGGATGTCCTGCGGTGACAGAGGCAAAGGAAACATTTGGCGGTTTGACATCCGGCAGGAGACTATGCTATTCTTGACTGGAAGCCGCAGATATGGTGAACGGGAGAATCGCATGGATGTTTGACTTATTATCTGCCGGTGATAACAGTATTAGGAGAGAAGCATTAAATGAAAAGAAAACTAGCAAACGCGCTGATCGCTGCGGCGGTATCCGTTTCTCTGGGGGTTTCCGCTATTCCGGCCGCTGGTTCGGAGAATGGAGTCACCCCAGTACAGACACCTTCGGCGGTGCCGGGCGTTCAGCAGGACGGAACGCAGGAACCGCCGGGCGGTCAGGAGACAGAGGCGCCGGATACGGCCGGCAGCCATAAGACAGAGGCGCCGG
>JAGHIA010000115.1 GCA_017887445.1 Fusicatenibacter sp. | reverse complement strand
GGGCGTCGTCCTGGCGGCGGTGGCGGTGCTGTGCGTGGCGGTCTATGTGATGGTGGACAACGCACGTTTCAAAAGCGCGAAACCAAGGATCGAGCAGGCGGTCCAGCAGTATATGGAGGAAGTGAAAACGGTCAATCTTGCGGCGCCCAAGGACAGAGTCGCCAGGACCCGGGAGCTGCTGGAAAAATACTGGACCAAACCGCAGGTGAACGGTTACTATGCCTATACGAAAGAGGATATTCAGGAGTATCTGTCCTATCGGGAAGGATACGCGGCGGCGGACCCGGCCATAACGGAATACACGGACGTGCTGAAGGATATTGCGATCAGTCAGAACGGCCCGAAGGGGGCGAAGGTCGTTGCCCAGTATTCCGCCAGTCTGGAGATGAGCCGGGAGGATCTGTTTTACCCCATCTATGGACTGTCCGCCTGGGACGGCAGCTTTTTATCTTCCCAGACAGCGGAAAACGGAACAGATGTGGTTCAGAGTATCGACTATGAAGTGGAAATCTCCATGTATCAGGAAGACGGCCAGTGGAAGATTGGAGATTTGTACGCGTATATGGCGCAGGGAGAGTAAAGGAGACGAGGAATGGAGACAATGACAGAGGGAAAAACCATAGATATGGAACAGAGCGCAGCCGGTCGTCAGCCGGTGGTCCAGATCCGCAAGGTCAGTAAATACTTCGGCAAGCGGAAAGTGGTCAGCGATCTGACTATGACCACCTACGCCGGCGAGGTGTTCGGTTTTCTCGGCCCCAACGGCGCGGGAAAGACCACGACCATAAAAATGCTGGTGGGCCTGATCGGGATCGACGAGGGGAGCATCGCCGTCTGCGGCCAGGATGTGACACGGCATTTTGAGAAAGCCATGGCCAACGTCGGGGCTATCGTGGAAAACCCCGAGATGTATAAATATATGACAGGGATGCAGAACCTGATGCAGTACGCGCGTATGCGAAAAGGCGTGACCAGGGAAAGGATCGACCAGGTGGTAGAGCTGGTGGGACTTTCCAAAAGGATCCATGAGAAGGTGAGCAAATATTCGCTGGGTATGCGCCAGCGGCTGGGTGTGGCCCAGGCGCTGCTGCATCATCCGAAGGTATTGGTTCTGGACGAACCGACCAATGGTCTGGACCCCGCGGGAATCCGCAATCTCAGGGATATTCTGAAAAATCTGGCTCATGAGGAAGGAATCTGTGTGCTGGTGTCCAGCCACCTGATGAGCGAAATGCAGCTGATGTGCGACCGTGTGGGAATCCTTGTGAACGGACAGCTGATCCAGGTGACATCCGTGGAGGAGATGGTGGAAGGGATGCAGCAGAAAGCGCCCCGTTATCGCTACCATGTGCAGGATGCCCAAAGGGCAGCGGCGCTTTTGGAGCAGGAGCCGCAGTGCACGGTGGAACTCACTGACGGAGAGCACCTGGAGGTGCAGCTGGAGGGCGAGGAGATCCAGACCCGTCTGGGACAGCTCAACCGGAAACTGATGGAGACAGGCGTGGTGCTGTTTACCGTGGCTCCTACAGAGTCCCAGAGACTGGAAGACGCGTTCATTGAACTGACAAAGGGGGATACACAAATTGGTTAAGCTGATACAGAATGAAATGATCAAAATCTTCAGTAAGGTGAGCACTTACATTATGCTTGGAATCCTTCTGGTGCTGCTGGTGGGCGTTTCCGCGCTGATGAAGGTTTCCGGAAGCTACAGTTACAGCGGCTATACGTACACAGAGCAGGACCTGAAGTCCGAGCTGGATTATCTGAACAGCAGCAAACCGGACGGCTATGAGGTACAGGCGGCGGAGTATGAGTATATGCTGGAAAGTGAAAGGGAGTGGAACACCCATTCCTGGGAGTTTGAGGCGCTGGACCAGGCGTTCCAGAATTTCCAGGCGCCGCTGATCTATCAGAAAGACGGGATGACCGGCCAGGAAGCAGCTGCATACCAGAAGCAGCTGGAGGAAACCATTCAGGTGATTGAGAGCGGGGACTGGACAGCGTACGCCCAGCTGCGGATCGAGCAGATCCAGGCAGGAACCGAGGACGAGGCCATCAAGGAGGCAAAGATTTATCCCTACCAGTTCTTGCTGGAGCGCCAGGTTGCGGTGGGCACAGGCGACTGGAGAGAGGACGCGGCATGGCAGGCCGGGAATACCAGGCTGCAGGTAGCGGAACTGGAGCGGCAGAAGGCGCAGGGCATGTACGTTTCCGAGGAAACCTATGAGGAGGCCCTGAATCAGGCGGCGGTCAGCGAGTACCGCCTGGAGCATGAGATTGAGAATTATATTGATGAGAACGGCAGCACGGAGAGTCCATACTGGACGGCCTTTCTGGAGGAGGCAATGCTGATCACTGTGGTCAGCGTTATTATGATTGTCCTGGCCGGAGGCTGTGTGGCCAATGAGTTTTCCAATGGGACCATCAAGTTTCTGCTGGTGAATCCGGTGACGCGGCGGAAGATTATTGTGAGCAAGTATCTTACCATGGTGCTGCTGTCCGTGCTGATGATCCTTGGCGTGTTCGCTGCTGCGGCTCTGGTGAACATTCCGTTTTTCGGGGCGGATTTCCAGGTTCCCTGTCTGACGGCGGCCAACGGGGAGGTTGTTGTGGGAAGCGGATTTCTGTATGCGCTGAAGGATTATCTGCTGGAGGGAGTCAGCCTTCTGGCCATGATGACTATGGCGTTTATGATCTCTTCCATGATGCGCAGTTCGGCGCTGGCCATTGGCATCGGCGTGACGGCGCTGATGGGCGGAAGTATGGTGGTGGCTCTGCTGACCCAGCTTGGCTGTGACTGGGGTAGGTTTTTGATCTTTGCCAATATGAACCTGTCCCAGACGGCTTCCGGCAATACCATGTTCCCGAACCAGACGCTGGGATTTTCGGTGGGCGTTCTGGCGGTGCATATGGTGATCTTCCTGATCACGGCATACGACGGCTTTACACGCAGAGAGGTGTAGGATGGACGAAATCCGGCCGCGGCCGGTGGCTTTTGGGATACGGCGGGCGGCTGTGGGGGTGCGGAAAATCGAAACGACCCGGAGGCGTTCCGGGCGGGGACCGGCGCAATTTGACAGGAATGCTGGATGCATTCCCGTCTCAGAGCTTGTTTGAAAATTGCAGGAATGAATTTTCAAACAAGCTCCAGCGCCTCGGACTCAGGATGTGAAGTCCTTGGTCTGTCCCGCCCGGAATGCCACCGGGCCGTTTCGATTTTCTCGCATCCCCACAGATGTCCGCCGTATTCCCAAACCCACTGGCCGCGGCCCGATTTCTGGGTTGCGCGGGCGGTGGGGTGGTAAAAAGTTCTGGTGTATCGTGAGATTTTTTGATAAAATAGAGGGCAGACACGTTTTCATGGTGGTTCCGGTTATCTGCAGTATTGGAAGATGGATTTCCGGAATCCAGGCGGCGGGTTGAACGGTTATGCTGTCTTTGCTTTTGTGAAAGTCCAGCTAATAAATGTCAATAGTAAAATGAAAAAATTTTGATTTATATTTTGGACTAAAAAAGGGCGCACTTGTCCCTTGGTGAAAATATCATTTTTCAAAAAAGATATTGGTCCGTTGGAT
>JAGHIA010000114.1 GCA_017887445.1 Fusicatenibacter sp. | reverse complement strand
TTTCCAAAAGTTCCTCATCCGGACAGGCATCATATATCATTTTGTCCGCATCCATAAGGATATCCGCCTTCCATACCTGTCCGCTTACTTCATGTATTTTCAACGTAATTTTTACATCGCCCTCCGTATAGGTTATCTCCCAGAAATTTAACAAAGTTTTCGCAAAGGGCACTTCCTCGTCCAATGTATAAAATGCGGCGTCCGTCTTATCAAAACTGCCCTCTTCCAAATATGCCGGCAATACTCCTTTTTCTGTCAGATTCGCTATCCAGTCTTTTCCCTCCATGATTGCCTGTTCCATATTCATCTGGTCTTCTCCCGGCTCACAAAGCAGTTGATATCCCCCGCTTTCCCATACGGTCAGTATCCTTTCCATCATGGTTTCAGATATAGTTTCTCTATCAGAAACATTCTCGTTTCCTGTTCTTTCTTCCGTCATATTCTTCCCACTCTCTGCCCAAAGTAGCGATTCGGACTGTTTTAAAACAATCTGTCCGGTACTGTTTAAAAATTCTTCCTCCCTTTGACTCAGCAGCTTTTTTGTCAGGAACCACCCGCCAATGACCACACAAAAGGAGAGCAAAAAAGAAATCAGGGTATACATTTTTCCTTTACGCATGATTCTCTGCTCCTTTACATTCCAGGCATACTCTTACTTTTGTCCCGCATTTCCCATCACTTTCAAACTCCAGTCTGCTTCCATGAATCTGGGCGATCTTTTCAGACAGTGCAAGTCCGATACCTGCCCCATGCTGTTTTCTGGAACGTGATTTGTCCACCATGTAAAAAGCCTCTGTGATTCGTTTCATCTCCTGTGGCGGAATACCGCAGCCATTATCCTCAAACTGTATGATGTAATACAGCCTGGAAAAATCTCCCTCTCTGCCCAATGCACTGCCTTCCTGCATTTTCATCCAACCCGATACCTGAATATGATCTGCCCCGGCTTTTATGGAATTTTCGATGATGTTGAGAAACAACGTCTTAAACAGGTCAAATTCCACATCAATATACGCTGCTTCTGCCATGCAGCCAAGAGAAACACCTTTTTCGGTCACAAGGTATTCCACATCTGACTGAAGTTCTTTCAATAGCACATCCGCTCTCACTTCCTGCAGTTCAAAGTCTTTGTGGTTTAATATCGTCAGATCCATCAGTTTCAGGGATAATGACTCCAGCCTCATTCCTTCGTTCCAGATATACCATGCAGCCTTTTTTTGTTCTTCCTTTGACAGTTCCTTTTGATAAATACGATCTGCATAGCCAATAATAGAAGTGAGCGGTGTTTTCAGCTCATGTGCAAAATTTGCAACAAAATCTTCTTTCTGCTTTGCGCTGTCCGACAGTTCCTGTATCTTTTCCTCTATGGCAACAGCCATCTGATTAAAATTCGCTGCCAACTGTCCTACCTCGTCCTCTCCAACACCTGTAACCCGTTCCTTATAATTTCCGTCAGCAATTTTCTTTGTCGCAGCCGTCAGGAGTTTTATCGGTTTCGTCAGTAAAGCAGTCAATCCAAAGATAAAGAAAGCAGCAATGCCAATCGCTGCTATGTAAACAGTCTCAAATTTTCTGACAATCTGTTCCTGTTGTTCCGAAATCCTTTCCACATCCACTCCCGTCACTAAGTAAAGGCCTGTCTCATTATGTTCTATGATTCCGGCAATCAGAAGATACGCCCTGCCCTGCATCTGAAAAAACTGATAGCTCACTTTATCACTGGCGGCATTTGCAAGCAAGTCGGAATACTCTGCTTCCTCCGGAAAGCCGGAATACAATGTCCTGCTGTCCAATGTAAAAAAAGCTACCGTATGATTCATATCCGCTGCAAGACTGCTTATATCATAT
Organism: Fusicatenibacter sp.; assembly: GCA_017887445.1. Classification (GTDB taxonomy): domain Bacteria; phylum Bacillota; class Clostridia; order Lachnospirales; family Lachnospiraceae; genus Fusicatenibacter. Next base: position 12,442 of record JAGHIA010000114.1, on the reverse strand, counting down.
TCGCCGTTTGCAATACCTGTAAACCAGTCCTCGCCTTTGGTGATCAGATTGGCCTGCATGATAAATTTGTTATATTGGTACTGTTCAACCGCCGTTTCCATTTCCCTGTTTATAGTGGTCTTATAAAAACAGGAAATCAGGGTATACCCGGCAACCAGAAAAGCGATACTGAATAATATTGTGATGTAGAAGAATATTTTTGCTCCAAGCTTCATATAGGTTATCCCTCCAGACGGTATCCAATCCGGAATACCGTCTTAATATAGTCTTCCCACCCTAATTTTTTCCGCAGTCTCTGAATATGGGTATCCAATGTTCTGGTGTCTCCCGCAAAAGGCTCCTTCCATACTTTCTCATACAGCCTGCTCCGGTATTGCGCCACGTTCTTATTTTGTATCAACTCTGCCAGAAGGTCGAACTCTTTCACAGTCAGTTCCATCTCCTTGCCACCCTGGTATACTTTCCTGGATTCCAGATGAAGCGTCACATCTGCAAAAGAAAGCTCGTTTGACTTCCTGCCATACCGCCGCAGCACCGCTTCTATGCGTGCAGTCACTTCGCCGCTTTGAAACGGCTTGGTAATATAATCATCCGCCCCCATCTTAAGTCCCTGTATTCGATCTTTTACGGAACTTTTTGCCGTAAGAAAAATAACCGGGATATCCATCGGTTTAATATACTCCAAAAGTTCATATCCATCTATTTCCGGGAGCATGATATCTAATAGTATTAGGTCAAAAGATTCGTTTTCCAGCATATCAGCAGCAATCTTTCCATCCGACGCACAAGAACACAAAAAACCTTCGTCACTCAAATCCATATAAAGTAAATTAGCAATTGCCTCATCATCTTCCACAATCAAAATGCGCTGCATATACATTCACCTCTTCCTACTATATTTATATCATATACTTGTGTCAAAGTTGTGTCATATACCAACCGCATGACAGCCTGAATACTTACATTTGTAATTTTAACCCCTCGTTAATTTTTGACTCCAAAAGAAAAACAACTGTTCAATTGTCATCGATTCGGAGACATGATACTATGATTTTAAGCAAGGACCTGCGAGAAATAAGGGATTTCAACAGTAACAGTTCAACGTATCTGAACTGTTACTTTCAACAAACATTTTTGTGAGGTGAAACAAGATGAATCTGGGAGAACAAATCCGAATAAACAGAAAAAAGATTGGCCTGACGCAGGAACAGGTGGCGGATTATCTGGGCGTTTCCACACCTGCCGTCAATAAATGGGAACGTGGAACTACCTGTCCCGATATTTCGCTGCTTCCTGCACTGGCGCGGCTGCTGGACATTGATATGAACGAATTATTTTCCTTTCGTGAGGAATTGACGGAGTTGGAAATCGGTCTCTTTATCAACGAACTTTCCGAAACCGCGCAGGAAATTTCCACAGACGCTGCGTTTACGATGGCAGAAAAGAAACTCCACGAATATCCCCGCTGCGATTCTCTTCGCTACCACTGTGCGCTGATTCTCAACAGTGTACTGACTTTGAACGGTTTCAAGGATGAGCAGGCGAAATATGAGGAAACGATCCTCAGCTGGCTGACCCAGGCGGCTGAAAGCTCAGACGACAGAACCCGCTTGTCCGCACTTTGTATCCTTGCGTCAAAATATATCCAGAGAAACGAGCATGAAAAAGCAACTATGCTTTTGGAGCAAATTCCGGATATTACGATTGATAAGGCGCTTCTGCAGGCAACCATCCTGACACGGCAGGAAAGTCCGGACGCAGCCGCTGCCATGCTGGAAGCAAAGCTGCTGCAGACGCTGAGCCAGGTCCAGTCGTATCTGTACCGTCTTCTGGAATTGGAAGAAGTAACCGGACATTGCGATCGGGCAGACCAGATTGCCAGGAGTACCGTCCAGATGGTCCAAACCTTCGGCATGTGGGACTACGGCAGCGTCATCCCCATGCTGCTGCTCGCTCTGTACCGGAAACAGAAAGACGAAAGCGTCCGGCTGATCAGACAAACGCTGGAGGAAGCACAAAAACCCTGGATGTTTCAGGAATCTCCCCTGTTTTGCAGAATTCCCCCGTCCGGCGCCTCCGGTAACCTGGGAAAGAACTTTATCCGCAGTTTTCTCGCGGAAATCGACACGGATGAGGGATATACATTTCTTCGTGATTCCGATGAACTGCGGGAGGTTCTCTCCAAGTACCGCATGGAAGTCTGAACTTAGGACAATTCGCAGACGCAAAAAGGAACGGCATAGCATACACTGTGCCGTTCCTTTTTATTTTCTCTTCTACCGATGTTTCACAGTTTTCGTGACAATTCAGCCTGCTGAATTGTCACATCATCCGGCCATTGAAAATCGCTTCGCAATGGGGCGGACGCCCGCAGGCGCAGCGTTTTCATACGGCCTGTGTGGTAAATGCACAGACCGGGCCAAACAGCTGCCTGTTTTTCTGCGTTCTTATCTTTTTACCAGCAGTGAAGTTCCTGTCATCTCTTTCGGCTGTTCCATTCCCATCAGCTCCAGCAGCGTCGGTACGATATCGGCCAGTTTGCCGCCTTCTCTCAGTGTGTAGGAAGGATCTGCGTTTACAAGGATAAACGGAACCGGGTTGGTGGTATGCGCGGTGAACGGCTCGCCGGTCTCATAGTCTACCAGCTGCTCGGCATTTCCATGGTCCGCGCAGATGAACATCTGTCCGTCAACCTCTTTGATCGCGTCAACCGCTCTGCCCACGCAGGCGTCAACCGTCTCGATGGCTTTGATGGCCGCGCACTCCACACCGGTATGTCCAACCATATCCGGATTCGCGAAGTTGATGATGATCACATCGTATTTTCCGGACTTGATCGCCTCCACCAGTTTGTCGCAAACCTCCGGCGCGCTCATTTCCGGCTGCAGATCGTAGGTGGCAACCTTCGGGGATTTTACCAGAATACGGTCCTCGCCCGGATTCGGCTCCTCCACGCCGCCGTTGAAGAAGAAGGTAACATGCGCATATTTCTCTGTCTCTGCGATACGGGCCTGGGTCATGTTGTGAGCCGCCAGATATTCGCCGAACGTGTTTGTGATCTCCTCTTTCTTGAAGGCAACCAGCTTGCCGGGGATTGTCTCATCATAGTCGGTGAAGCACACATAGGTCAGCTCCAGCTTTTTCTCCCGCTCAAAGCCTTGGAACTCCGGATCGCAGAACGCTCTGGTGATCTCACGGGCGCGGTCCGGACGGAAGTTGAAGAAGATCACGGAATCCTTGTCCTGGATGGTCGCCACTGGCTGGCCGTTCTTTTCGATCACGGTCGGCATAACGAACTCGTCGGTCTTTCCGTCGTCATAGGATGCCTGTACGGCCTCGGCAGCGTCGCTTCCCTTTACGCCTTCTCCTTTTGTCAAAGCTTTGTACGCCAGTTCCACACGGTCCCAGCGGTTGTCACGGTCCATGGCGTAATAACGTCCGGATACCACGCCAATCTCGCCGACGCCCAATTCCTCCATCTTTTTCTGCAGTTCCTCAATGTAGCCTTTTCCGGAAGCCGGCGGGGTATCGCGGCCGTCCAGGAAGCAGTGTACATAAACTTTTTTCAGATCATTGCGCTTTGCCAGCTCCAGAAGACCGAACAGGTGAGTGATATGGCTGTGAACGCCGCCATCCGACAGCAGTCCGAACATGTGCAGGGAGCTGTCGTTCTTCTTGGCGTTTTCCACAGCTGCCAGAAGTTCCGGATTTTCAAAGAAATCTCCGTCCTCGATGGATTTTGTGATTCTGGTCAGCTCCTGGTATACGATGCGGCCTGCGCCCATGTTCAGATGGCCTACCTCAGAATTTCCCATCTGTCCCTCCGGAAGTCCTACTGCCATTCCGCTGGCCTGTCCTTCCACATAGGGACACTGGCTCATCAGCTGATCCATGACCGGGGTCTTGCCTTCGCATACGGCGTTGTGGTCGCAGTTTTTGTTCAGGCCGTAGCCGTCCAGGATCATTAATACGGTTGGTTTCTTGCTCATGTTTTTCTCCTCTCTATCTGTGATGGTTTATATTTTGTTATTTTCTTGTCGGGATTATTTTATCACGAATTGCGGTAAGGGTAAATGTTTTTTTGCTTTTTTTGGGTGGGGGACGGGGAAAGAGGGAACCGGACGGGAACGGGCGAGGGAGGGGAAGAGAGCGACGGATGGTGTGCGGCGCGGTTTCGGGGTGTAAGAGGTTCTAAGGCTGCAGGCAATTTGCTAAAGGCGCTGCCCGAAACCGCAAACTCGCGCAGGCGCTCAGACAGTGCGGTTTCGGGCAGCAACGCAAATTGCCTGCAGCCTAAGTACCTCTAACATCCCTGCAAATGCGCTCCTATGCGCCCGGCCGTCCCTCCCCACGTCTGGCCCCGGCTCCCGCTTTCCCCTGGTTGTGGCGGCGGTTGGCGGCACTGTTTCGGGACGTAAGAGATTTAAGGCTGTGAACTTTTCCTAAAAAAGCTGCCAGAGGCGGGCTTTGCCGTTTTCTCTGACAGCTTTCTCTTCTTTCTGCTTCTTTCTCTTTCAGATCAGCCATGCAGCGCGAACAAACCGCTGTATGCTTCTTAACGCGAAAAACGGACGTTATGCCGTTTTCTGCTTCAGTTTTGATCTTTGTAATTTCCTGCGTGGGCCTCGGCTTCTCATATGTTCTGCGTGAAAATCCCTTGTAAGACTGCAGCAAATCAAACCGTGATCTCACAGAACCTTCGAGAGGAAATCCTTTGCCCTTGCGCTCTGGGGATTGGCGAAGAACTTGTCTGGGGTGGTGTCTTCCATGATGACGCCTTCGTCCATGAAGAGGATCCGGTTTGCTACCTCGCGGGCGAATCCCATTTCGTGGGTGACGATGATCATGGTCATGCCTTCCCTGGCCAGTGCTTTCATCAGGTCAAGGACTTCTCCGACCATCTCCGGGTCCAGGGCGGAGGTTGGCTCGTCGAACAGGATCACGTCCGGATTCATGGCCAGGGAGCGGACGATTGCTACCCTTTGTTTCTGTCCGCCGGACAGGGTGGAGGGGTAGACGTTGGCTTTGTCCTCCAGGCCGATGCGTTTCAGAAGCTCCAGCGCCTGTTTTTCGGCCTCGGCGCGTATTCCGGCTTTTGTGGTGTTCACCGGCTGCACCGGAAGTTTTTCTTTGCGAAAGATGTTTTTCACCGTGTTCCACCGGTTCGTTCGTTTCGTCTTCCGCAGTTCCTGGGTTCTTACATAGACCGGCGCCAGCATGATGTTCTGGATGACGGTCTTGTTGTTGAACAGGTTGAAGTGCTGAAACACCATGCCCATATGGCGGCGGTGTACGTTGATGTCCACCTTCATGTCCGCAATGTCCACGCCGTTAAAGATAATGCTGCCTCCCGTCGGGTCCTCCATGCAGTTCAGGCAGCGGAGGAAGGTGCTTTTTCCGGAGCCGGAGGGACCGAGTACGACCACAATGTCCCCTTTGTTGACGGTCACATTGATGTCCTTCAGAACTTCTGACTCGCCGAAATTCTTTTTCAGATTAATTACGTCTATCACTCTTCTTCAGGCTCCTTTCCAGTAGTTTAATCATCAGAGAGATGAGCAGTACCAGTACAATGTAGATCATCGCCATGACCAGATACGGTACCATAAATTCGTAGCTGTTGCTTCCAATATAGTTGAACGCCACATACAGGTCCGCCGCGCCCACGAAGCTGACGACGGAGGTTTCCTTGATCAGGGAAATAAATTCGTTGCCCAGGGTCGGCAGGATATTTTTCACCGCCTGGGGGATGACGATCTTGCACATACTGGTTCCGAATCCAAGACCGACGGCGCGGCCTGCCTCCAGCTGTCCCGGATCTACCGACTGAATGCCGCTTCGCATGATCTCGGAAATGTACGCGCCGCTGTTAAGGCCAAACACTGCCATGGCCACCTGCACGCCGGTCATATGCGCGCCGAACAGCGGAAGGAGCACATAGTAGAACACCAGCAGCTGCACCACCATCGGCGTTCCGCGGAACAGTCCCACATACAGGCTGCAGAAGCCGTTGAGGACTCTCGGCAGCAGTTTATATTTCGGCACCACACGCACGGTGGCGATCAGCGTACCGATGATGATGCCGATGATCAGACCGGTGACTGCAATCAGCACCGTGTTCTGCAGTCCCTCCAGAACTCTCACATAACCGTTCTGTTCCAGGAAGATTTCGGCAAATTTATCTATTTTCTGTCCAAAATTACCCATTTTTCCCCCTTTCATGGCGCACTGGCTGCGCCAATAATGGTAGATTTGGAAGTTTCCTTTCAAACTTCCACCTTTTCCAATGTGTAAAAATGCGGACAGGTCTTCTGTCCGCACCTTTACGATCCGATATGTATCTATGTTACAGATATCTTTACTGCATCTCGTTGATGGCTTCTGTGATGCTTGCAGCAGGCGCCGCGTCGATGATCACATATTTCAGGTTTCCGTTTACCAGATCCTGTACTGCCAGGGAGCCGTTTTTGTACGGCACGCATTTTGCGGGAAGTCCCGCGAATCCCAGGTCTTCGCTTCCCTCAATGTAGGACTGTCCGGTGGTTCCCTGCTGTGCGCCGATGGAATCGCTGGAAGACAGACCGTTCAGGATCTCTTCCACATCCGCCGCTTCTTTACACTCATCAAAGGTCGTATCGCTGGCCAGGGTGATCAGTCTCTGAGACGCCTGATAGTAAGAATCTGAGAAGGTTACATACTCTTTTCTGTCCTCACTGACTGTCAGTCCTGCCATAGCAATGTCGCATTTCTGCTGTCCGACAGAGAGACATACCGCGTCAAAATCCATGTTCTGGATAACCAGTTCCTGCCCAAGGCTCTCGGCCAGAAGCGCTGCAATCTCCATATCCACGCCCACATAATCCTCGCCCTGCATATATTCAAAAGGCTCAAACGCCGCGTTGGTGGCAACTACCAGCTGATCCTTGGAGGTATCCAGCTGGGCGGATTTTACAGGCTCCGGCTCGCCGCCGCCGAAATACTTTTCAAAGATCGCATCCAGCGTTCCGTCTTCCTTGATCTCGCTGATAAACGCGTTTACCTTTTCCAGAAGCTCCGGCTGGCTCTTGTCCACACCGAACGCGTATTCCTCGTCTGTCAGGTCGATGTCCACAACCTTAACGCCTTTCGCTTCCTCGCTGTCTCCCGCGCTGCTTCCGCTTGTGAACACGGTTTCATCCTTGTCCTTGTCATTGCCGCCGCAGGCCGCCAGAGAGCAGGTCATCACTGCCGCCAGCGCCAGAGCCGCAAACTTTTTCATCTTTTTCATAACTTATCTCCAACCCTTTCTATACATTTCTGATGAAATAAATGTATTTTCATATCCTGTTCAGCCGCGCCAAACTTTGCATTTTTATTCATCACTTATTTATTATAACAAGATTGTCCTGAAATACAAGTAGCAATAATACACAATTTCGCGCCGCAAACAGCGGACTGTTGCGGCGCTTTCGATAACTATAGATTTCCAACGATTCAGACAAATCTGTACATTCACTGCACGGATCGTATAAAAACCAACTGTTACAATTTCTGGTATAAAAATGCACCAGACGTGACAACTCATCTTCGCTGAACTTATCCGTACACCCGGATCAGGGAAGATATATTGCGGATTAAGGACATACCTTCCAGAATACGGATGGCGTCCATAAAGTGGCGCTCCTGTACCTTTTCGGTAATCACCACGATCTCCGCCAGCTCGCTCTTCTTTCGTTTCTGGACCACCTGGGAGATGGACACGTCGTTGTTTCCAAACACTGCGGCCACAGAGGCCAGAACGCCGGAGCGGTCCTCCACTTCCATGCGCACAAAATATTTGCTGCGGATATCGCTGATCTTGCGCACCGGGAGATCCTTGTAGCAGGTGCAGCCGATCCTGCCGCAGCATCCGGCCAGGATATTCCGGACACAGTCGAACACGTCGCCCACCACCGCGCTGGCCGTGGGAAGCTCGCCTGCGCCGCGCCCATAGAACATAGCGTCCTGTACCGCGTTGTAGGAATCCTGCACAGAAGCCAGCGGATGATCGCTGTCGATGAGCATGGGATGAACCCTTGCCTCAATGCCTTCCTCCGTCAGCCGCGCCACGCCCAGCAGCTTGATCTCGCATCCCATCTCACGGGCATACTGGATATCCTTGGCGGTGATCCTCGCGATTCCCTCCGTATAGACATTCTCAAACACCACCCGGGAATTGAAAGCCGCCGACGCCAGGATCGCAACCTTCCTGCCCGCGTCCAGTCCTTCAATATCCGCCGTGGGATCCGCCTCCGCGTATCCCAGGTCCTGGGCCAGCTGAAGGGCCTCCTCAAACTCCATGCCCTCCTTTGTCATTTTCGTCAAGATGAAGTTTGTGGTTCCATTGAAAATGCCGATGACCTCCGAGATATGATTCCCCGCCAGACACTGCTTCAGCGGGCGTAGGATCGGAATCCCACCGGCCACCGACGCCTCGTAAAGGAAGTCCCGGCCGCTGGCCCTGGCCGCCTCCAGAAGCTTTTTCCCCTCGGAAGCCACCACGTCCTTGTTGGCTGTCACAACACTTTTTCCGGCGTTCAGCGCCGCCAGCATATACGAAAACGCCGGCTGCATGCCGCCCATGACCTCAATGACGATCTCAATCTCCGGATCTTCCAGGATTTCCTTCGGGTCGTTGGTCAGCACCGACGGGTCGTCCACCTTCCCTGCCGCCTTTTCCAGATTGCGCACGAGGATTTTTTTCAGTTCCACCTTCGCGCCAAGCTTGGCCTCCATCTCCGGTTCCTGGCTTTTCAGCACCTTATAGACGCCGGTCCCCACTGTGCCCAGGCCCAGCATTCCGGCTTTGATCACTTTGTTTTCCATGTTTTGTCTCTTTTCTTCTGATTATGCGAGCGCGACAATGCACTCGATCTCAACTTTTCCATCCTTGGGAAGCGCAGCTACCGCAACACAGGAGCGGGCCGGCTTATCCTCGCCGAAATACGCGCCGTAAACCTCGTTGACCTTCGCGAAATCGTTCATATCTTTCAGGAAGATCGTCGTCTTCACAACATTTTTGCGGCTGGTTCCCGCCTCAGCCATGATCGCGTCCAGGTTCTTCAGAGACAGAGCCGCCTGCTCCTCCACAGCCTCGGGGATCACATTGCCGTTTTCCACGTCAAATCCCAGCTGTCCGGAAATAAACAGAAAGCCGTTGCTCTTTACCGCCTGTACATAGGGTCCGATGGCCGCCGGAGCTTTCTCTGTATTTACAACCTCTTTTGCAGTTAAAACTTCTTTGATCATATTCTTCGTCCTTTCTTCTCAATCCCGCAAACCTCCTCCCGGGGCGGACCCTGGAGGCTGCCGGAAATACGAAGCGCCCGCCTTCTCCACATGTTTCAGAGTTTCAAAGACGGACGCCTGCCTTCCTGGAGCGTGTAATCGTTCAGCAACACTGAACTGTTACTCACTGAATAATTACATTACACTTATTTCTTATAATTTACGATCTCGCCGAATTCCGGTTTCAGGGAAGCGCCGCCTACCAGTCCGCCGTCAATGTCCGGCTGTGCGAACAGCTCCGGAGCAGTCTTTGCGTTTACGGAACCGCCGTACTGGATACGGATCTCCGCCGCTGTCGCGTCGTCATAAATCTCTGCGATGCAGTCGCGGATTCCCTTGCAGACTTCCTGCGCCTGCTCGGTGGTCGCTGTTTTACCTGTTCCAATGGCCCAGATCGGCTCGTAAGCGATAACCGCTTTCTTTGCCTGCTCTGCAGTCACGTTCTGGAATCCAACCTTTACCTGCTGGCGGATGAAATCCATCGTCACACCCTGCTCTCTCTGCTCCAGAGATTCTCCGCAGCACATAATCGGGGTGATGCCGTGCTCAAATGCCTTCAGCATTTTTTTGTTTACACTCTCGGAGGTCTCAGCGAAATACTCTCTGCGCTCGGAATGTCCGAGAACCACATAGCTTACGCCTGCGTCTGTGAGCATCGCCGGGGAGATTTCTCCGGTGTAAGCGCCTTTTTCCTCGAAATACATGTTCTCAGCGCCTACCTGGATATTGCTTCCCTTGGCTGCCTCAACAACCGGAAGGATATCGATGGCCGGTACGCAGAACACTACGTCCACTTCCTCGTTGTTTACCAGCGGCTTCAGTGTATTTACCAGCTCCACAGCCTCGCTGGGAGTCATGTTCATTTTCCAGTTTCCAGCAATGATCTTCTTTCTTGCCATGATCTTTCTTTCCCCTTTATTTATCATTTGCAGCCGCTACGCCCGGCAGTTCTTTTCCTTCCAGGAATTCCAGGGAAGCGCCGCCGCCGGTGGAGATATGCGTCATCTTGTCGCCGTAGCCAAGCTGGTTGACAGCTGCTGCAGAATCTCCTCCTCCGATGATGGTCACAGCGTCTGTCTCAGCCAGAGCCGCCGCAACCGCTTTGGTGCCGTGCGCGAAGTTCGGCATCTCAAAGCATCCCATCGGTCCGTTCCATACAACGGTCTTCGCGTCTTTCACAGCATTGCAGAACAGCTCCTCGGTCTTCGGTCCGATATCCATGCCTTCCCAGCCATCCGGAATCTGGCCGCTCATTACCACGTCCTGATTGCAGTCGTTGGAGAAGGCGTCGCCGATCCTGTGGTCTACCGGAAGAAGCAGCTTCACGCCTTTTTCCTCCGCCTTTTTCAGCATATCCAGCGCGTAATCCAGGTAATCGTCCTCGCAGAGAGAGGTTCCGATCTTTCCGCCCTGTGCCTTGGAGAAGGTATAAGCCATACCGCCGCCGATGATCAGGGTATCAACCTTGTCCAGCAGACGGTTGATAACGGAAATCTTGCTGGAAACCTTCGCGCCGCCCAGGATTGCCACAAACGGGCGCTCCGGATGATCTACTGCGTTTCCAAGGAAATCGATCTCTTTCTGCATCAGATAGCCAACCGCACAGGTATCCACATATTTGGTAACGCCCACGTTGGAGCAGTGCGCGCGGTGCGCGGTTCCGAACGCGTCGTCCACATACACGTCGCACAGGGAAGCCAGTTCTTCGCTGAACTTGTCCACATTTTTTGTCTCTTCCACGCGGTAACGGGTGTTCTCCAGAAGAACCACGTCGCCGTCTTTCATCTCAGCGACAGCGGCTTTCGCGTTGGGTCCCACTACCTCCGGATCCGCGGCAAATTTTACTTCCTGTCCCAGCAGCTCGGACAGACGTATGGCTACCGGCGCCAGAGACAGCTCCGGTTTCGGTTCTCCCTTGGGTTTGCCAAGGTGAGAGCAAAGGATCACTTTTCCGCCGTCGGCGATCAGCTTTTTGATGGTCGGCAGAGCCGCAACCAGACGGTTTTCATCTGTGATCTTTCCATCGATCAGCGGAACGTTGAAATCGCATCTTACCAGGACCTTCTGGCCCTTTACATTAATGTCGTCAACTGATTTTTTGTTTAACATGAGCGTTTCCTCCAATCTTTCGCCGTCCTGCGCGGCGATACATGCTGTTTTGCGTAACGATTCCGTCAGGTCCGTGAGTTTCCCTCCCAAACCCTGGAGTGTGTTTGTAAATTCAAAAACGCTCTGGGAAAGCGTTTCGCAAAAAGGGTCCGGTCCTCGAAAAGACCGGACCCTTGGGGTTCACAATTCAGAAATATTCTGTTCTGTCCGCCGCCTGATTATGCCAGCTCGCTGAAGTATTTGATTGTGCGAACCATCTGGCTTGTGTAAGAGTTCTCGTTGTCATACCAGGATACAACCTGAACCTCTGTGGTGCCGTTGTCCAGCGGCAGAACCATGGTCTGAGTTGCATCGAACAGAGAGCCGTATCTCATACCAACGATGTCGCTGGATACGATCTCATCGGTGTTGTAGCCGAAGGACTCTGTAGCGGAAGCTTTCATTTTTGCGTTGATATCATCAACAGTTACGGTTCCTTCAACAACTGCGGTCAGGATCGTGGTAGAACCTGTCGGAGTAGGAACACGCTGAGCAGCGCCGATCAGTTTTCCGTTCAGATCCGGGATAACCAGACCGATTGCTTTTGCTGCGCCGGTGCTGTTCGGAACGATGTTTACAGCTGCTGCACGGGATCTTCTCAGATCGCCTTTTCTCTGCGGTCCGTCCAGTGTCATCTGGTCGCCTGTGTAAGCATGGATGGTGCACATGATACCGCTCTTGATCGGAGCCAGTTCGTTCAGCGCTTTAGCCATCGGAGCCAGGCAGTTTGTGGTACAGGAAGCTGCGGAGATGATGGTGTCTTCCGGTTTCAGGGTCTCATGGTTTACATTGTAAACGATGGTCGGAAGGTCGTTTCCTGCCGGAGCGGAGATAACAACTTTACGAGCGCCTGCATTGATGTGTGCCTGAGCTTTTTCTTTGGAGGTGTAGAATCCGGAGCACTCCAGAACTACGTCTACGCCAAGCTCTCCCCATGGGCAGTTGTTTGCATCCGGGAATGCATAGATTTTGATGTTTTTGCCGTCTA